>JANQEP010000068.1 GCA_028278305.1 Candidatus Gastranaerophilales bacterium | reverse complement strand
ATCTATTATTTCTGCTAAGTGGTCTTGTTTTAAACCATTAAGTTTTCTTAATTCTTGAACTCTTGCGCCGAATAATTTTTTAAATTTTAAGTTTTTCATTTTTTTCTCCTTTTTTTCTTGATGCTTTATTAAATAAACATCTTTTTTACAAGGAGTAAACTCGTCTGCATAAAGTTAGATAAATCTAATTTTATGCAGATAAAAATGAAATAATACTTAAAGATTGTAAAAAAATAAAATAACAAAGAAAGTAAAAAGGATTTTTTTATGAAAAAACGATTATACATAGACTTTGGTAGAATACTAACCCATCATGCCGGCGAGAGAGCAGATGAATTTTTAAATGATAAAGCAGGTATTGCGCACCCTGCAGGATTAAATGGTTTTTTAATAATTGTCATCAAATTTTAGCAGTTTCCATGGCTCTATATTAAGAGCTGTGGCGATTTTATGAATAGTTTTGATCGTAACGTTCTGCTTGCCGCTTTCAATGTTTGTTATATATCGAACATTGCTATTCATAAGTTCAGCCAAATTTGCCTGCGTATAGTTTTTTTTCATACGCTCTACTTTAAGACTAAAACCAAACTTTTTCATAAATTCTTCCTGGTTCATAATATCATTTTATAGATATTAATAATCCATTTAAACGATATTAAAATAGCCAAAAGTAGATATTATAATATCATAAACAAATAAAAAGGAAAAATACGAACTATAAAACAACACAAAAACAAATTTGGAGATATCCTTGAATGATTTATTCGGATTTTTACGGTTGCTATCTGAAGATAACAACCCCTAAAAAATACTCTTATAAAATATTTTTTAAAGGATTTTTTTTATGAAAAAACGATTATACATAGACTTTGATAGAATACTAAACCATCATGCCGGCGAGAGCAGGTGAATTTTTAAATGAGTTTTATTTAAATTACGAAATTTACATACTAGCTCCCAGAAGTCCGGATTTAGTCAAAAAATGGCTTGCACAGAACAATCTGGCAAAATATGTTAAAGACGTTACGTATAAAAAGCTTCCAAGCTATCCCTATATTGATGATAGCGGTATAACTTACTAAATAACACTGATCTGGTTAAACCGAATGGTTGACAGTCAAAAAAATCCTTAAAAAGGTATCCAGCCTAATCTTAAGGTGGCGGGTTGCTACACACCGACCCGTCTTTTTTTATGGTTTATTTTAGCCAAAGCCTCTGCTCGCAGGCACGAGAGTGATATTTACAGACTATAAAAGATTATCATTCTGCATTTAACCACCACCATCAAAATAAATAATAAACTATAATCTCTTTAAAAAATTTTAAAAAATAATTATAATCAGGTTTTTAATTGCTTTTTATGTCAGAAATATAGGGAGAAAAATTATGATAAAAGTCTTGACCGGTGAGCAAATGAAAAAAATTGACAAAAGAGCTGTAAAAGAGCTGGAAATACCGGGTATCCTGCTTATGGAAAATGCGGGAAGGGCTGTATGCGGCAAAATAAAGGAAATAATAAAAGATGAAGATAAAAATACCCTTATAATCTGCGGAAAAGGAAATAACGGCGGTGACGGCTTCGTTGCAGCAAGGCATTTAATTGAAAATTACATACAGACAGCTGTTATTTCTCTTTACAGACCGGACAATTTATCCGGGGATGCCCTTATAAACCATAATATCCTGCAAAATTTTACGGAAATAATTTATTTTGAAGACATAGACCTGAGCAAACTCCGTGAGCTCATTTCTTTTTCTGATGTAGTTGTTGATGCTGTTTTAGGAACAGGCTTGAACTCAGAGGTACAGGGGTTTCTGAAAGATGTGATAAGCTCTGTGAATGAATATGCGGAATCAGAAGTGCTGGCAGTTGATATTCCCTCGGGAATTAACGCAGACACCGGGGAAGTTATGGGCTGTGCTGTCATAGCGGATTATACGGTAACTTTTCACAGCCCGAAAACCGGGCTTTTGATATACCCGGGCATGGATTTTTGCGGGGAAATCAAAGTTGAGCCTATCGGAATCCCTGAGCTTCTTAACGAACAAAAAGATATTAACACTTACCTTATAACAGGCCATTATGCTCATATATCCCTTCCCTTGCGGCCGGAAGACTCTCATAAAGGGACTTTTGGCAAAGTATTCAGTATTTCGGGGAGTTTTAGCATGACAGGTGCGCCTTATATGTGTGCAATGTCCTCACTGCTCACGGGTGCGGGTTATTCTGTTCTCGCTGCTCCCGGGTCCGTGGTTGCTTCTGTCGCTTCAAAAGCTTCTGAAATAGTTTATGTGCCTCTTAATGAAACCGCTAAAGGTGTAGTTACCGAAGATTCGGTATCAGAAGCCCTTGATAAAAGTGCCGGAAGTGATGTTATTCTTATAGGACCGGGCTTAACCACTGATGAATCCGCCGTAAAATTTGTTAATGAATTTATACAGCAGGTTACAAACCGGGGAGATACCGTTTTACTGGATGGTGATGCCTTAAATGCCATTGCGCTTCAGAAAAACAAAATCTTACCCCTGAAATCTGTTATAACCCCTCATCCTAAAGAACTTTCCAGGCTGATGGGGGTTTGCGTTGAGGAAATTCTTAAGGATAAAATTAATTCAGCAAAGCAAGCTGCCCAAAGTTTAAATACTATAGTTGTTTTAAAAGGGGCAAGCACGGTTATAGCCGAGCCAAACGGTAATACTTACATTAATGTAACCGGTAATTCAGGGCTTGCGGCGGCAGGAAGCGGTGATGTCCTGGCAGGAATGATAGCCGGCTTCATCGCCCAGGGTGTTGAGCTGAAAGATGCCGCAATACTGGGCGTTTACCTTCACGGACTGGCTGCGGATATTGCAGTTAAAAATTTGAACGAGTATTCACTTACCGCACTCAGTCTTATGGATTATATTCCTGATGCTATAAATGAAATATCAGGATAATTTTAAAATGCGTAAGTTTTTATTCTTTATCCCTTAATGTTTTTTCTGGTTTATAATAAAATTTGATAAAATTTATAAAAGAAAAAAATGATAAAACTTGGAGTAAACATAGATCACGTTGCAACCATAAGACAGGCAAGAGGTGGAATAGAACCTGATCCAATAACTGCCGCGGCTATTGCAGAACTGGCAGGCGCGGATTCAATAACCGTACATCTTCGTGAAGACAGAAGACACATCAATGACAGGGATGTAAAAATTCTCAGCAAAACCATAAAAACACGTCTTAACTTTGAAATGGCTGCTACAGAAGAAATGCAAAAAATCGCCCTGGAAATAATACCCCATAGCGTATGTCTTGTCCCTGAAAAAAGAGAGGAACTAACCACAGAAGGCGGACTTGATGTTTTAAAACAAAAAGATTTCCTTAAACAGTATATTAAACCCCTTAAGAAAAAAGGTATTCTAATAAGCCTGTTTGTAGATCCTTCCCCGGAGCAGGTAAAAGCAGCCTCAGAAACCGGGGCGGAATTTATAGAATTGCATACAGGGACATATTCAGAGTATTTTGACACTAAAAAAGAAGATGAAGCTTTCAGTGAACTTCAGCAGGCGGCAAAACTTGCCAGTGAACTTGGCTTGACAGTTAATGCAGGACATGGTCTGAATTATTGGAATGTAAGAAGAATTTTAGCAATTCCCGGTCTTTACGAACTAAACATTGGACATACCATTATTTCCAGAGCTGTATTGATTGGCATGGAAAAAGCGGTAAAGGATATGAAGGATATTCTGGATTTAAAATAGTCTGGTTTATTGATAACAAAAATTCTAATTAAAAGTAAAATTTAAAAGAAAACAGAAAAAATAATTTTTTTAAAGAAAATTTTTTAAATGCAAAAATAAGTGTTATAATGACAGTTAAAATTGCTTTTTATACTTTTTCCTGTATAGAAATTTAGGAGATATTTTAGATGAGTGAAATTCATAATAATGAGGGGTTAGCTCTTTCCGGAAATCAGCATCAAGGTGAACAGCATAATCAACAATCAAGGGAAGTATCATTTAAGGGAGAAAAAACAGATCTCAGGTATGATCCCGGTGCTTCCGTAAAAAGAATGTGGGTTAATAAGGCAAAAGCAGGCAGTCATACCATAACCTTCGGTTCTAAAGAGGTCCGGCAGGTACAAAAAGACCTGGAAGTTTTAAATGAAAATCCTGCGTCTGTTCAAAGAGCTATTGCCCTGTATCCTGCTTTTCTGGGATATGCTGAGAAAAAAGGCTTACAGAATCCTGAAGCCCTTGCCTTAGCCCTGCAGCATTATACTGCAACTAATGAGTTTATAAGGGATGTCGAACTCGAACAACAATCGAAGTAGTGCTCAGTTAAGTTAATTTTGTAGGACTAATTTTGAAAAACCCTTATAAATTAACTTAACAAAGCAGTAGTATATCCGCTTTATGTTCTTATAAATCCTGATCAGGCTGTCTTAAAATGGCTGAAAAATATAAAAATCCTGCTTTAACCGTTGATATTACAGTTTTTTCTATTATTGAAAAAACGCTTAAACTGCTTCTGATAAAGAGAAAAAATCCTCCTTTCCGGGATAAATGGGCAATTCCCGGAGGGTTTGCAGGCTATGAAGAAGAAATTATTACTGCAGCAGGACGGGAACTTGAAGAAGAAACAGGGGTAAGGGAAGTTGAGCTTGAGCAGGTTCATACGTTTGGAAAACCGGGCAGGGATCCTCGAGGAAGGACCATAAGCGTTGTATATTTTGCGCTTGTTAATTCTTCTACTCTCAAAATTAAAGCTGATACTGACGCAAAAGAAGCTGAGTGGTTTAATGTCCGGAATTTACCCGAGCTTGCATTTGACCACGCTGAAATAATCGGTTTTACCCTGGGGTTTTTAAGGCAAAAACTGGATAATACCCCTGTCGTAAGACAAATTATGCCTGAAAAATTTTCCCCGGGTGAATTGCAGGAGGTTTATGAAATTATATTAAACAAAAGCTTTAATCCGCAGGAGTTTAAGCAAAAAATATTTGAAACCGGACTTCTTGAAATAACAGGGGATTTAACATATAAATTTAAGGACGGTATAAAATTTTCCGGTAGGTTTTGAAAAATTTTAACTTCAAGCCAGACTTAATTAAAGGGATAAGCATGTCACACATAGATAATAAAACTCGTGAATATTTTAATAATAATACCTTTGAGTATGGTACAAAAAAATTAAAATATGTATTTTCATTTATAAAGAATAACCTGAATAGCAGCTCAAATATTATTGATATAGGCAGTATACTGGAGAAAATTAAAAATGAATGTAATGTATTCGATTTATACGCAATGGATATAGCGCAAAGTTATTTGGAGTTAGCAGTAAATAAGATAAACTGCAAAAAAATTTCTGGATCAATTCTGGATGATACCATAGTTGATAAAATCCCGGAAAGATTTGATTGTGCCTTGCTATCAGAAGTTCTTCATCACCTGGTGGGAAAAACAAGGAATGAATCATTTAATCTGGCTGAAAAAGCTATAAAAAACGCATTAAATCTCTTAAAACCCGGCGGATTTTTAATTATACACGAAATTTCCTTTGAACCTAAAATTACCGGCGATATAATTTTTTATTCAAAAAGATTTTTTTCTTCTTTTACAAAAAACAGACTGGATTTATTTGTTAAAGGTTTTAACCCTGGCGAGCCGGTAGTTTCATTTTTATCTTATTCACAACTGAAAAAAATAATAAATTCAGCAGAAAATGTTGATATCATTGATGAAAATATAGAAAAAAATAATTTTCATCCGATTTTCAGGCTAATTGCAGCTCAAAAAAAATACAGAACCACTTTTGTTATTAAAAAAATTTAAAAGTTATAACAAAGTGACTTAAATAATTTTTGATATAAAATTATGATATGAGATAATTTTACCTGAATAATCATAAATTACTTGTTTGGAAAGGAGAGTCGTAAATGAAAGATAGCAACGTGGTGAACATGGATTTTAAGTCCGGTCCGTTTAAGGGAATGTCAATAGGACTTTTATTTCTTATTATTCTTGCCGTAATAGTACTGTCAAAAGCAATTCTTGTAGTAAATGCAGGTGAGAGAGCTGTAGTTATGAATAAAGTTACCGGAGTGGAGAAAAGAACTCTGGGAGAAGGACTGCATTTTCTTATACCCGGCATTCAGGAGCCCACAATTTACAGTGTAAGAACTCAAACTTATACAATGGCTCGTGAAGGCTCCAGAAACCAGAGGACAAAAGACGATGAACCCCTGTTATCCTTAACTTCTGACGGACAGAAAATTACAATGGATATGTCTGTCAGATATAACCTTATTCCGGAAACAGTATGGAAATTACACCAGAAAGTCGGTCCGTATTACGAAGAAAAAATTATCAAACCCGAAGTAAGAAGCGTTGCAAGAAATACAATATCAACCTATCCTGTTCTTGCCGTGTATTCAGAAAAAAGAATGGAAATTCAAAATACCGTTCAGGAAAAACTTAGAAAAACTCTTGAGAATTATGATATCAACCTCAGTGAGGTGCTCGTAAGAAACGTTGAGTTTTCTGATGAATTCGCTAAAGCTATTGAGGAAAAACAGGTTGCTCTTCAGCAGGCTGAAAGAATGAAATACGTTAATGACAGGGAAAGACTGGAAGCCGAGAGAAAAGAAATTGAGGCAAAAGGAAAAGCTAAAGCAATCAGAGAAATTGGCGCAGCCCTAAAAGCAAATCCGCAGCTTATTCAGTATGAATACGTACAAAAGCTTACTCCCGGGATTAAAACAGTCATTACTGACCAGACTTCCATAATGAACTTCCCTGAAGATCTTTTAAAAGATTCTAATTAACCCGAATCATCAATTGCATGTATGCAACGTTTGCCAAAACCCTTGCGAAGTAGGAACAGCATTCACTGTCCCTGCTTCGCAAAACAATCCTGAAACAACTTCAGCACCTGGTTCAGGATGATAAGGGGATAAAGAATAAAAACCACAATGTCGCTCTTAAGATATATTAATCTGTGTTTTAAGCATTGTGAAGTATTTTATTGCTGTGTAAAGGTCATTTACACTCAACATTATAATGTTTTAAGATGACTGTTTTGTCGCAATAATAAAAAAATCCTGTATAATATCTTATAGCTGGTAATAAGTATTTTTAATAGCAGTCATGTCTTCTAAAAAAAATAAATTTTGTCTGGAAATTTTAGCAGCAATTATAATTTCTTTGTTTTTTACTTTCTCTGTTTTTGGTAAAGAATTTAAAGATGAATTTTCTGAAATAAAACTTTTGGAAGCAGATCAGCCTGAATTTTTTCTTAATGCTATAAAGAATGAAAATATTCATCTTGAAAAAAATTATTATGACAAGGACAGGTTTAAATATAATATTAATAATGAATCAAATTTTAAAGGCTTAATAGAACTGGATTTAAAAGAAGATAAAAACACATTTCTTTACGAAAATACAGAACAAAAATTTGATACAAAAGTTGATTTTTTCGAAAATTTAAATCCTTTTATGGATTTAAATACTGAAATATCCTTATATGAGCTTAATAACCGTTCTAATGGTCCTATGGAAATATCAAACTTTAATGTTTCAACTAATATACTTCCTTATCATAAGCTATATTTCGGGCAAACAAGCCTTAATGACGGTTCTTGCTCACCCCTTGCAATTTTTGACATGATGGAAGAGCAGTATAAACTCGGAAATTTTGAATCTGTTGAGGATATTGATTTAAAAATTTCCAAGAACAGGGGCATTCTTAATTATTCAGCAGGTGCTTACAATCTTAATAAAACGGGCTCAGAAAAAGACTTAATCCGGCAAACTTCAGTTGCCGGCGGACATGCTTCTATAAATCCGTTTTATAAGCTCAAAGGACTTGAAGATGTTCAAATAGGCGGAGGTTATTTCACAAACCAGCACTCTGTTAAAAATGAGTCAGACAAAGAAAATGCTTATAGCGTTTTTACAGAGTATAAGTTCAACCGCTTTTCTGTCAGAGGAGAATTTTTAAGAAAAAGAAGCGGTCTTTATAATGAACAAATTTCTGATAGCTGGCATTTTTCAAACAAATTTGTCCTGACAGATACTTTAAACTTTAAAACCGAGTTTAAGCGCTTTGAAGAGACCGATTCCCTGGAGAGTAACGTTATATTTGAATATTCTTTTAAAGAGGTTCCTATTGTTGAAAATGAAAATTTCAAGCTTGAATTTGACGCTTCCTTCAGAAGAAGTAAAGAATGGGGAAGTAATGACAGGGAGAGGTTTGGAATAAAAACAAAATATCAGTTTTAAACTTTATATAACTCGAATTGCAACAGGTGCAAATGTTGCGCTTATGTAATTTGATTCAGGCCAGTTGGCTTCTTTTTTTAATATCAAAATAGAAAAGTGTAAAACATGCGCTTCCCAACGGGAGAATAAATGCAGTCACAATTACTCCAATGAGAGAAAGCGCCAGTTCTTGAGCTAAATCAGGAATAAACAGCTCCAGCTGCTCTGTAATTGCAGCTATGATTGGATTATCAGAAAGAATGCTTAAATATGATTCAAAAGGTAAAGTAAGATAGCCCAGAGCAGATGAGGATTTAACAAATATCTGAAAAATAAACGGAACTATTGCGTTTGTAAGGACAAAAAGTATAACTCCCAGCACAATTGCCCGCCAGAAATTCGTTTCCATCATTTTGAAGCTGGTTTTTATAACGTTTAAGGGGTTTATATTTTCAAATGCAAATATCTGAAAGCTTAAGCACAAATATACCGACACCACAGCCAGGATTATTATACAGGCTAATGCAGATAAACCAAAAAGCACTGTTGAAAAGATTTTATTCAGGAAGATAAAACCAGACGCAAAGATTAAAAAAGGTACAGCTATTAAAACCAGCCATACAGCCATAAGGATAAGAAGCAAGGTAATATAATCCCTGGATCTTAATTTTACTTTATCATTATGAACTTTGAAATTGCCTATCTCTTTTTTTTCAGCAACATTAGCCGCCATAGTATTTAAAGAGACCATGACTACCATATAATCCCAGAATGCTTTTAAAAAAACAGCGAATCCGGGAATTATAATTAAAATTAACCCCAGCAATACAAAAATTATATTTTCCTGCAGCTTTTGCACTGCTATATTCATGAGAAAATATTGCCTGTAAAAATAAACAGGTCCAAGTATTAACATTATTCCGGCAGCCTGTCCAAGGACAGGAAAAAGCATTGCCCTGGAAAAGGGCAGAAATTTTTTAAGATATATGAATAATCCCCTGAAAAATATTTGAAATATACTCTCAGGTTTTTCAGAAACTTTATTCAAATCCGCTCTCCTTTTTAATTCGGTTAAAATAATTTACTTACTAAGAAAGTAATAAAAAATTTTAAAATGCGTAAGTTTTTATTCTTTATCCCTTAATTATAACTCAAGTTGCTATTTAACCTGAATCACGAAATACGTAAAACTCTGTAATAGCCTGCTGAAATTTTCTCAAAATGCCTAATCTTCTTGTCCTTAGATTAAGGAAGGATGAAAAAGCTTTCATGCATTTTATAAAAATAACTAACCCGTCATTGAGTTAATTACATAATTATAGCGCATTAAATGGCTGCAGAGCGAGATAACCAGGATTAATACAATCTGCGGTTACTAAAAGCCTATCCTGCTGCCGGGAAAGAGATTAAGGCAAAAAGCTAAGCTCCCTCAATGCTTTCTTTTTTTTCCGCTTCTATATTATTAACCTTCTTATTCTCAAAATCACCCGTAAAATTCTTTTGATAATAAACTATCAGGGTTCGTATGAATATGGTAAAAGTTGCCAGAAGCAGCAGGGTAAAAGGAAGCGCAAAAATAAGAGTTATTTCCTGCAGGATGTGAATTCCCCCTATGAAGAGAAACAGGGCTGTCATTACGGAAAATAACACTCCCCAGCCAATCTGGAGAAACCTGGATGGTTTTTCGCTAAGGGTATTTTTCTCTTTTGTAAATGAAGCGAGTGTATAAGTCGCTGAATCAGCTGAATTTATAAAGAATATAGCTGCAATTAATATGGTAAGCCAGGATATAAACGGGATTTTTGTAATATAATCAACTACGGTAAAGAGCATCATGCTTGCATTATCCAGGGAAACAGAAAATCCTGTCATTCCCTGAGCATGAATAGCTGCTGTTCCAAAGACAATAAACCATATAAAGCTGTAAACACTCGGTATTAAAAGGATTGAAAAGGCAATTTCCCTTATTGATCTTCCAAAAGATGTGATTGCAATGAAAATGCCCACAAACGGCGCCCATGCTATCCACCAGGACCAGTATTTAACCGTCCATTCCCTGAGAAAATCCGGGCTATTGTAGCTTAAAGAGCCAAGACTCATATCTATAAAATCTTTTACATAAAAATGCGCCGTATCTGCCGCATATTGACCCAACCCAGCTTTAGGCATATTCCAGAGGATAAACCCAAAAAGTATCATGCTGAGAGCCATACTTATATTACTCAGGATTTTAATTCCCCTGTCCAGACCCCTGAGTGTTGATGTCATGTAAAATACCGTTGCAAATATGATTATTAAAAGCTGAAGCCCGAAAGATGATTCCAGGTTCGCAACAGCGTCAAGTCCGCCTTCCAGAAGCAGCACTCCCATTCCAAATGTGGTTACTATACCGAAAAATATTGCGATAATTGTCATGAGGTCTATTAGCTGCCTGCCGGTACTTTTGTTTTCCCCTGATTTGTGTTTTCCTGCGATTAGTGAGCTGAACAGGATTCCTCTTTTCAGATTAAACCCGAGAAAGCTGACCGCCATTGCTGTTAAGCCGTATATTGCCCAGGGCGTAAACCCCCAGTGGAAAAACGACATTTTAAAAGCTGTAATCTGCTGGTCATAAATGTCTGTAATTCCCGTAACCGGCGGGTTAGCAAAATGGTAAAGCGGTTCTGCAACTCCCCAGAACATCAGCCCGACACCCATTCCGGTACAGAATAACATAGAAAGCCAGGAATGATATTTAAACTGCGGTTTTGCCTCTTTTCCGCCTATTTTGATTTTTCCAAGCGGGGAAATTCCTATAGCAATCAGTATTATCAGGTTTAAAAAAGCAAAAACCATATAAAACCCGCCAAAATATTTAAAAAGTTCTATATTGGCAAGTTTTGTCAGCTCAGCGAATTTTGCCGGGAAATTAATCCCGAAAACCAATAGCGCTAATACTATTAAAAAAGTTATTTTAAACGATCCCGGTATTTTATTTAAAAATTCCTTAATTTTGATCATTTTTTCTAACCGCCTTCTCTAACCTCTATACCAGTTCAAATAATGATTTACTTTTTAAATTGCCCTGGCTTTTATTATCTTTTCAAGCATTGAATTTTTCAAAAGGATCTTTATTTTTAAAGCTTCCAAAGCTCTGCGAGTATTTAGTAAAGTGATATAAGTAATAGGGATTGTCTTTATCGGCAGTTCGGAATGTAAAAGAAGTTCCGATTTCTTCTACGGGTTTTGTTGAGTTATCAGGACCTGTTTTTTTATCCAAAATCCCGGGGCTTTCAAATGGGTTTTCGGGTTTTTTATGATTTACAAGGGCTTTTGCAAGGTTAACTGCCCCGTAAGTTGCCCAGACCATGAAAAGCGTCATTCCCGTACCCATGGAAATTGCAATTTTGGCTTTTTTCCCCAGGTTTTTCAGGGGCTTAATTTTAGTATTTTCCAAAAACTTACTGGCGCAGAATTCACCTGCAAAGTAAGAGATAGGACCTGCAGTATAAGTTATAAGATCTCTGTACCTGAGCTCCTTGCTGTCTCCGTTTGTTCTGTCCTTGTCCAGGTACTGCCTGAACGGAACTACCACTGCGGGCACTCCCCAGAGAAAACCTTCCGCAATTTTTTGGTCGGAAATGTTCCTTAAATTTTTTGGATTTATTAAACTTGCTACACTACTTACTAATTTCAAAACACAAAATCTCTCTTATCCTGTCATACTAAATGGTAGGAGGAAATCAATGATTAAATTTACAAAAAAATCCTGTTGGCAATAAATTGCCATATTAATCTACCCAGCTATACATATCTTTAGGATGCTGATTACGAATTTCCGCTTTTTATATTTATGCCTGGAATAAACGCCTTTGATCATATTTGTTAGCATCCTGTCTTTTCTGGAGAAAATGATTATTTTCTCTGTGGAAACGGCAGGTATTATTTTTTTGCTAACGCATTTAATTGTCCTCTCATAAGTTTCATCAATCAGACCCGGCTTAATTAAGATAAACAGGCTTGATTAAGCTATCTATTAATCGTTTTCTGCCTATTCTCCGAGTCTTTTTCTGTTAAAATTTTCTACAGCCCCTGTTTTAAGCTGTTTTCTATAGTTTATAGGTTTAAAGTTTTTTTGCAAGGTTGACCCTGCCAAAAAACAATTTGTTAAATCTACTATCCGGCATTATTTCTTTGATAGGTATAAATGTTAAATTATGTTAAGGGGAAATTTTTCATTAAATTTTTAACATAATTTTATCCGGGTGTTAAAGTCCGGATCCCTTGCCAGCAGGTTTTCTATCTCCTGAAAAGTTTTAAGTCCCTGCTGGGCTCCAAAACTTTGGATAACTTGAGAAGAATTAACCGAGGCAAATTTAAGGGATTTTTCTATATCCCCGCTGAATTTAATCATACTGCCCACAAACGTGCTCGCGAAAGAATCACCTGCGCCCAGGGTGCTTACGACTTTTGAGAGAAATGGAGGGGCATAATACTTTGCCTTGCCGTCAAAAGCGTAAACCCCTTTCTTGCCTTCGGTAATGACAACAACCCCGGGTCCCTGGCTTTTTAGCCTTATTATCATTTCACTAAGGTTATGGTCGTTAAGATAGTCTCTTTCCGCGGGCTTATTAGGGATTCCAGTAACAGCAGAAGCTTCTGAGCGGTTCATTATAAGAATTTCCGCTGTTGAGAGAATTTTTTTAAGGTCTGCCAGCCCTCTTTTTATCTGGGCGGAACCAGGGTTAAATGCTGTATTAATCCCGTTTTTTTCAGCAAATTCAGCCATTTCATCGAGGATTTCGTTAGAATCACCGCTTAAAGACGCAAAGTAAATCCATTTTGTATTTTTAATTTTTTCATAATCCAGGTCTTTCATTTTTATCCTGCTGTTTGCCCCGCGATGCATAAGCACAGTCCTGTCCCCTTCAAAGCTGGTAAGGATAACAGAGAATCCTGTTTTCTCATCACACCTGATTACCATGGAATCATCAACATTTCTCTGTTTAAGCCGTTCTAAAACCGCCTGTGAATTAAGATCCCTGCCGATTTTAACCACGATTCCTGTATTAAAGCCCAGGTTTGAGAAATTCACGGCTGCGTTTGTTGCTCCTCCTCCTATATCGTATGCCAGCTGGTCCATTTCTATTTTTTCGCCGTAATCAAAGCAAAGATAGCCGTGTTTTGTTGTCGGGGTATCAATATGCATTATCTTTGCCCTGTCAGTTTCCACGAAAGTGTCTGTGGTTGCTCCGCCTATGGTTATTACGTCAAACATTTTTCCTCCTTAAATTACTCGGGGGCTGACTTTCTTTTTTTCAGCTCCTTCAGCCTTTGCTCAGCCTCTTCAATTTCATCCTCGTCCGGCGGGTTAAGAGGCAGGTCTACTGTTATGGGAACATGGTCTGAA
>JANQEP010000067.1 GCA_028278305.1 Candidatus Gastranaerophilales bacterium | reverse complement strand
GTCCCTTAACCTCCTCTGAGGGCGGGCGGCAGCGGGAGCTAACGCAGTAGCTCATTCATGGGTGGGGATTTTTGAAAAATTTTAAAATGCGTAAGTTTTTATTCTTTATCCCTTATAAACTTTTACGTAAGAATTTTTTTACTTCTCTAAATTTATTTAATTGTTTTGATGTTTGGCACTGCTTGATATTTTAACTTGAATATAAGATAATTATCTTTGCAAAACTAAGATGCTAAGGCATAGTAGCTCAGGTGGTCAGAGCGCGTGGCTCATACCCGCGAGGTCGCTGGTTCGAACCCAGCCTATGCCATAAAAAAAGACCGGATTTTCCCGGTCTTTTTTGTTATTTTATTGCTGCAAGAATTTCATTTTGAATCTGCAATAACACTTCCAAAGATTCCTTATCAGGATGTGTAAATCCCAGAAGATGCAGGATTCCATGACATAGAAGAAACCTTATTTCTTCTTCAAGCCCGATTTTATTATCATCAGCCTGCTTTTTTGCTGTTTCTACGGATATAATAACTTCTCCAAGAGGAATTTCACCTTTGGGAAGACATTCCTTTTCCGGGCTATCGGCAAAAAGAGCAAATGACAGGACATCGGTAGGCTTATTTTTTGCCCGGTAAGATGTATTTAACTCCCGGATTTCATCGTCTTCTGTCAGTAGAATGTCAACACTTATCGTTGTATCAGTAAGATCATAACCGCTTAAGACTGAATCTGTAAGAATTTTTTCGTTTTTAAATACATATTCCAGGATCAAACCGGCTTCTTTTTCTACTTCTTCGCTGTTTACAGGGAATATTTCCTGGTTATCAATAAGAGAAACTTTAAAACTTACCATCCGGTTTATCCTTCACTTTTATTTTCTTCTATGCTTTCTTTAAGTTTTATAACTTTACTTTCTATTTCATTCTGAAACTGAGCCTGTTTTATGCCGTTAAAATTTTTTTTATTAAGCTCTTCGAGAATATCTTCGTGGTATTTTACCCTGCGGTGCTGCATTCCTCTTAGTGATCTTTTAAAAACACTGGAAACAGCCTTGAGGTCTTTTTGAGTCAGCGGACTTTCAGAGAGCTGATTATCCACAAGTTTTTCCCTTATTATTTTATCAATCATTTCATCAACCATCTCCTGATCGGGATTTTTCAGGGATCTTACCGCGGATTCAACGGAATCTGCGAGCATAAGTATAGCTGCTTCCTTGGAAGACGGTTTGGGACAGCTGTACCTGAATTGCTCTTCAAGTATATTTTCAGACCCTTCCGATTCCAGAGCCTGTCTGTAAAAATAAGCAACAAGACTGTCACCGTGATGCTGGATAATAAACTGGTGAACAACCGGCGGGAGACCATATTCCTTTGCAAGCTCGACCCCATCCTTTGGATGAGCGGTAATTACCATTTTACTCAGCCGGGATGTCAACTTTTCATGAGGGTTTTCTATTCCAAAATAAGACTGGTTTTCTATAAAAAATAACGGTCTTTTAAGTTTACCTATATCGTGATAAAAAGCTGCTACCCTTGCCATAATCGGATTTGCCCCGATGGCTTCAGCTGCTGCTTCGCATAAATTGCTTACCATAAGGCTGTGGTGGTAAGTTCCCGGGGCTTCAAACTGAAGTCTTCGCAGAAGCGCCTGGTTATGATCAGCAAGCTCCGCCAGCCCGTAAGGAGTGATTATTTTAAATGTGCTCTCAATTAAAGGCAGGATTCCAAGCGTAATAATTCCGCTTAAAAGTCCGTTTCCAAAACCCATGAACATCTTCATAACCATTAATTTAAGATCTATATTCTCGGTATTATTTTGAAGCAAAAACATTACCAGCACCACGAACATCTGAATAAGACCCACGTCAAAACCGGCTCTTACCATATCCATTCTTCGATAGTAGTTTACGGAATTAGAGGTAAATATTGCTATGATTGCACCAAGCAGGAATACAAAGATGTATTCAAGCGGATACTGAAGCGATACTCCCAGCATTACCAGAATCAGCATTGTTACCAAAAGAGCAACCCTTGAAGATGTAAATATGGTAAGCAGCATGGCAATAGCAGGTATTGGAATTACATACGGATAAACGTCTTCGGGTAAAGCTACCGCAAAAATGTTTATTACAATAGCTAACAGCGCAATAAGCCCCGGGTAAGGACTTTTAAGAAAACAACTTTCAGAATTCTTAAGATAATAAACAGTGATAAATAAACAAAGCCCTACCAGGGATAAAATTCCGGTAATACCTGTTAAGTCCAGCCGATTAACATTGTATCCCAGCTTTTTCAGAGCTTTTTTCTGAACTTCCTTTACTCTTTCACCTGCAGATACAACCATATCTCCTTTTTCAAAGGTAACTATCACTGGTTTGACTTCAGAAACAACCTTTTGCACCGCAAGTTCTGTTGCGGTTTTGTCTTCTTCCATATTAGGCTCAAGCACTTTTTTTACAAGAAAGCTGATAGCAATTCTGTGAGTCTTGGAAAAAGAATTATTAATCTGTTTATCTATTATTTCATCTTTATTTTCAAGCAGGTCAGCCTCTGTTATGCCTTTTTTCAGAATCCGGTTTAAAACGCCGAGTGAGTTAGTGGCGAGCTTTGAAAAGTCAGCTTCTGATGACATATATAAGTAATCTGCGACAAGGTTTACAAAATAGTTTTGTTCTTTTATGTCGAATAAATTTATAATTCTTTTTCTTTTTTCAGAATTATCTATTTGTAAATCCCTTATTTGCTGTATGGAATTCAGAGTCTCGCCCAGTTCTGTTCTTATGGAAATATTAACATTATCAGGGATAGGCTTTAAAACAGGCTTTATTTTTAGCGATTCATACTTTTTTTTAGCCCGGGTTTTATCACTATCTTCCACCTCTACTTTTTTTGAAGCAGTCACATTAATTCTGCTTACGTCATTATCATCAATAATTGTATGGAAAAGAAAATGCCTGCTGGAGAGCAGAAATGTGAAAATTAAAAGACTTGCAAACAATATGAGCCTGTTTACAAATTTTTCTGAATAAAACAAATTTTTGATTTTACTTATTAAAATTGCTATATTTTTTATCATTAATAATCTGACCAAATACTATACGAATAATTATACTTACTATCGAATCATATACTGTATTACTTAAATCATTTTTAAGATTTAATTTTCCAATTTTATATTTTACCAGCAAAAATATAAATACTCTATTATTATGTCAAATATTAGGCAAAAGGTTATGGCTGAATTGTAAGGAGTAAACAATAAAAACTTACACATTTTAAAATTTTTCAAAAATCCCCACCCATGAATGAGCTACTGCGTTAGCTCCCGCTGCCGCCCACCCTCAGAGGAGGTTAAGGGACGAAGTCCCTTAACAATTCCATATAGATTTTTAAAAAATTTTACGTAAGAATTTTTTCATACTTCCTTATAGCTAAGTTCAGGCTTATTTTCCAGGCTAAAAAGTTATAGTGATTGAATATGAAAAATTATTTTTCTTTATTTTTGTTACTTTTTATTTTTACATATTTTAATACCGGCTGTAATTCAGGTAATGATAAAGCTGAAAATCAAACTCGCGCCGTCAGATACAAAAGCGGCACTGTTATGATTAAGGAAAACTCGGATTATGCAGAGCAGACCGATAATTTCTACATTCCTGAGTCTTCTGTAGGAGAAGTAGAAGTCGGTCCTGAAAGTGTAAAATTTGGTCCTGAAAACTGAAAATAAGAAAGTAAGCGGTAAACAATAAAAACTTACCGCTAATATTTTTATTTTGAAAAACCGGCTTTGTCCTCATAGACAATTCTATTAACGCATAAAGCCAGGTTTTTAAGAGAACAGATCCCTTCTTCCCTGTCAATTACCCCGATGCTCGCCAGCTTGTTTCTTACTACTTCATTAAGCTCGTTCGGGTCTATGAACAGACCGCATTCCCTGGAACACTTCCCGTGACCAAACGGGCATTTTTTGGAATCAACATTGTTCAATTATTGCTACCTCGTGATTTAGCATTCGATTTTTCCTGATATTACCCGGCATTGTACACCTTCTTCATTGTCACTGCTTGAATCCTCAAAAGGTTCGGTCTGGTGGAAATATATCTGGGCTATTCTTGTACCCGGATACAGAGGTAAAGCCACCGGGCTCATATTTTTAAGGGCAAAAGTAAGTGTACCCGAAAAATCAGGAGTTATAAGCCCGGCTGTGGAATTCACAAAAAGACCGATTTTTCCCCAGCTGTTTCTGCCTTCTATCTTTGCCAGAAGATCAGAAGGCAGTTTAATATGTTCAATTGAATACCCGATTAAAAATGCGCCCGGCTGAATATAAAAAGCCTCTGTAGGTTCTGTTTTTATGGTAACTTTTTGTTTTATTGCTCTTTTCTCAATCTCTTCGGAATTTATTTTATAATCAGTCCGGGCTGGAATATCAATATCTTTTATGATTTCAAATTCAGTCCCAAGTCTCAGGTCAATAGAGACAGGTCCTACCTGTTCATCAGGATTGATAAACGGCGTAATGACAATTTTTTTACCGGGATCATCCTGAACCAGTCTTTTCATAATATGTTCTTTGTTTAGCAGCATAGATTAATCCTCTTTTTTCATTAATATTTCAAAGATTCTTGATTTTTCCACAGAATTTAAAAGCAGCCCGTCAGTATTTTTAATATGTTCAATAAACGGCTTATAATCAGGATTTTTATTTTCCAGGGTTTCCCGCATTATATCATCACTTAAGGATTCATTGTAAATCCAGCCTGAATTAATAATTTGCTGCGGTGTATTAGGTATTTCTTTTAATTTTTCGGCTTTTTCCGCAATACCGGCTTCGCAAAGCGTTTCCTTGCAGTATTTTTTGCTCTCATTAATTTCTTCCACGGTAGAAGATGCAATTAAAATACCTTTTTTAAGCCTTTCAAAACCTGCAAGGCTCACGCAAAAATCACTGCATTTAAATAAGTATTTCTCAGGAATTATTTCTTCCGCTTCTTTTTGCAATAAGTTTACCAGCTCAGCCAGTCCGGGCTCTATGTCGGAAATATCGACCTTAAAACCGAGAGTTGAATGCATTTCATCTGATAATTGAGCGAGAGTTAAAAACCATTCATGAGTTGGTTCTGCTTTGGCTGAGAAGTTTTGCTCAGTAAGCAGGTTAAATAAAATCTGTTCTCTTATTGCCAAGGTAGGAAGATAGCGGTTTTTACTTTCCGCAATACTTCTGAATACTCCAACTTCCACAAAAAGATAGTAATAAGCCGGACCCAGCATTTTCATCGAATAAATATCATAAGTAAGCTGCAGGGCTAGTTTTTCGGTTATTTTCCTTTTTTCCTCGCTCATTTGCGCCTTAGAGCCGATCAGTTTTTCATGGTGATTTTTAGCGGCAACCCTTAGGCTTGTTAAATTCCCAAAAATATTTTTTACGAGTAAGGGCCAGTAAAGCGGGTTTGAATTTTCAATTAGCGGAAGATATAAAGCCATTGGTTTTTTCTCAATATCAGAAATAAAAGGCAAATTAGTGTAGCATTTATGTATATTTCTTGTTAGAAAATCCTGTGTTGAAAGTACTATTCTGGAATCAAACTCTGTAAAAGTTTTTTTAATCTTTAAAACATCACTCAGGAAAATAAAAGTCTCCGAAGCAATAGCGTTTAAAGGCAAATGAGAAGAAAGAGAGTGAAGTTCCAGGAAATTTTCCAGACATTTTTCATAGACTTCAAGTGCTTCTTTTGTTTCTTGCGAAGAAACAGTATACCCTTCAAAAGTTTTTATAAGTACAGGGTAAATAGCTAATAATTCCTGCTTAGTTTGTTTAAGGTTTTCTTCGCAGGTATTCAGGAAATTAACATTTGCCCTGTCCTGAACTTCTTTTTTGCTTTCAAAGAAGATTTCAAGACGTGCCAGTTTTTCCATCAGCATTGTAAAAATTTTTCTCAGTGCTATATTGCTCAATTTTAACCCTCCAGCTCTCATATTCAATTTTTAGCATAATACTATAATTATAAAGACCTTTTCAATTATGTGCAATAAAGAAGAGCGAAAATAAGGATATAAGGGGTAAAGAATAAAAACTTACGCGTTTTAAAATTTTTCCTTGTCTGCCGATACCATGTTGATAGCTACCGAAATGTCATTCCGAGCAGCGCGGGCGAAAAAGCGAGAATGTAAGCAGGTAATTGTTATTCGCCCGACGTGGGAATCTAAGCAACGTCGCATTAAGCTTATAAGCTTTGACACGGGGTTCCACAGATTGCCACGGGCTCTCAAATTGTCATTGAGCCCTCGCAATGA
>JANQEP010000046.1 GCA_028278305.1 Candidatus Gastranaerophilales bacterium | reverse complement strand
TGCACTATTCGTCAACGGGTTGGCAGATATATTCGAGACACTCTATCATTCTCTAGATCTCAGAAACTTCATGAGATTGTTACAGAGCTATTTATTATCAATTACAACTTATCAGTTCGTATTTGAGCATTACCAAAATTTTTTAAGTTTTATATGTATATACGCTAAAATAGCAAAGAGTGTAAGAGTAATAACCTGCAGGAGTATAGCATACAAATTATAGTATACAGTTATTTCCGTTTTCCCAAAAATCAAAAACAGCAGGAGTAAAATGGCATAAACCAGGCAACTCACGAACACCAGTCCTATTTTATTTTGTATTGCCGCAATTGCAAGGGCAATAATCAGAAAAAAAGGTTCAATCATATTTGCCTCAAATATATCTATACATTGTCATAGTATCAAAAAGTATAGTAATTGTATATTCTTTTGTAAAGTTAATATATATACAATGTCAAATACTAAAATGAAAAGAAAATTCTTTAAATCAGGAAACGGCTGGGCTCTCTTTGTGCCTAAAACGATTCTGGAACTCTTAAAAGTTGACCCTGAAGCTGATCAAATTGAAATACAGGTTGAAAATGAGATTTTAAAAATAAAAAAACTATCCGAAGAAAACTAAAAAAACGCAATAACTACTAATTTTTAATTACCTTTGCCAAAAATCATTTCTAAAGTCCGTTGAATTCTTTCTTTTTGAGCTGGCTTATCCTGGAAATTTCCCCTTGAACCGGAATCCAAATGGGCGGACGGCGTTTTAGTTGAAAAAGTCTCAAATTTAAATCCTCCTTCTTCAACTCTTTCTCTTGTTTCTCCTCTCGTTAGGGTATATTTAAAGCCCCGGTGGTATCTTTGAGTGCCTATTATCTCATATGCTCTTAAACTTACAGTAGTAGTTCTATCTCTATCTACGTTTTCAATTGTAGCCTCTAAATTACCTATGTCTGTATTTTCATTTTCTAATGCCCTGTACAGAGTATTTTTTGTTTCGTAATCTGTACTCCATTCTCCGAAAGATAATCCTGAATGTGTGTTAGGAGTGATATTCATGTTAGCCTTTTCCTTTTTAATTTAAATAGCTGACTCTCTTGTTTTTATTACGCTTCTGAAAGAAAAAACTGATTAGTTAAATTTAATTTTTTTATAAAAAAAATTAAAACAATCATAAATAGCAGGAATTTTTCAGGTTAATATTTCTTAACAGTTATGCACAGAGCCTTCTAAAATGTTTAAAAATCTTATAAAGACTAATATTTTATACTTCTTTAATTTGCGCTGAATCCTGTTAGTGCTAATATTAAATATATAAAGTAAAATCGGAGGGTTTATTTATGGCAAAATATGATGATCTTAAAGTTTATTACGACAATGATATTAACGAAGAACCAATTATGAATAAAAACGTGGCGATTCTTGGGTTTGGAAGCCAGGGACATGCCCACGCCCAGAACCTTCATGAATCAGGCGTAAATGTCAGGGTAGGCTTAAGAAGCGGTTCTAAATCCTGCGACAGGGTAAGAAAAGCAGGTATTGAATGCTGCTCTTTTGAAGAAGCCGTTAAATGGGCTGATGTAGTAATGATCCTTCTTCCTGACACAATTCACAGGGAAGTTTACGAACAATATATCGAGCCAAACCTCTCAGAAGGCATGTATCTCGGCTTTGGACACGGGTTTAGTATTCATTATAAGGAAATTGTACCTCCGGCAAATGTAAATACTTTTATAGTTGCCCCAAAAGGACCGGGACATCTTGTAAGATCAGAATACACAAAAGGAAGAGGAGTTCCGTCACTTGTGGCTGTAGGGCAGGATCCTTCAGCAGATACTTTTGAAGTCGCTCTTGCTTACGCAAAATCTAATGGTGGGGGTAAAGCAGGCATTATTGAGACCACTTTCAAGAATGAAACAGAAACAGACCTTTTTGGGGAACAGGCGGTTCTCTGCGGAGGAACTACAGCGCTTATTAAAGCCGGCTTTGAAACTCTTACGGAAGCGGGATATCCTCCTGAAATGGCGTATTTTGAATGCCTGCACGAATTAAAGCTCATTGTTGATCTGATTTACTACGGCGGAATCCAGGATATGAGATATTCAATCAGTGATACCGCAAAGTATGGTGATGTAACCCGCGGACCGAGAATCGTTACAGATTCTGTAAAACAGGAAATGAAAAAAGTTCTCGGTGAAATTCAGAGCGGAAAGTTCGCTAAAGAGTGGATTGAAGAGTGTAAACAGGGGCAGCCGAACCTGAAAAAGCTTCTCCAGGCTGATGATGATCATGAAATCGAGCAAATCGGAAGAAAACTTCGCAGCATGATGAGCTGGATTAAGGAAGAACAACTTATCTGCGCTGATGAAAGAAACTAGAAGCGCTCTTGCATACAGAACAGCCGTCTGAAATACTATAAATGCTGAATCAATGCGAAAAATTTTAAAATGCGTAAGTTTTTATTCTTTACCCCTTACTAAATAACTCGAGTCGCCAATTAACCAAAAGCAGGATATGACTATGCAACATTTGCCAAAAAATTATAGAGAATCGAAAAGAGGCTCCGCCTCTTTTCCACCTCTGGGGCGGCTGTGCGCGGCAGCGGGAGCTAACGCAGTAGCTCATTCATGGGTGGGTTTTGGCAAATGTTGCATACAGGCAATTAACGACTCGGGTTAAATAAAATACTTTAAATAATGGATATTGCATTAGAGTAAAGCTCTTAAAATAACAGGTAAGAAAGTCTACCTTGGATATACTCTTATTCATGAAAAATTTTGTGAGCAAACTGGTTATAGTATGTAATATCCTGATTATATCCGCATTAATACCTTACCCGGCAAATGCGGAAAAAACCGGGAATTTGACTAATTTAAATTATGAAAAAACCAATATAAGTGAAGAAAAATTTTTTGAAGATGAAGAAGAAAAAGTAATTATAAGCATAATAAACTTTGGCAGAAAAAATCCTTTTAAACCATATACTTTGACGGAAGAAATAAGTTTTAAAAGTAAAGAAAAAGTTATAAATATTGATGATATTCCTTTCCCTCCCGCTTATAAAGACCAGACAGAAATGAGCAGGCAGGCTGAAGCTTTAATGAACTCAAAAGTAAATGGTATTTTATATGATCCATATGCTAAATCTGTTGCTATTGTTAATATAAAAGGCTCAGAATATATGCTTCATAAAGGCGATATGGTTCATGGGATTATGGTAGACAGCATAAATCAAAATAATATTACTTTAAAATACGGTTCTAATACTTACACTGTAGGAGTAGGCGACATTGTAGAAGGAAGTTTTCAGCAGAATCCGGTACAAAGAAAACAAAAGATTTTTGCCGGTTCTTCCGACTCTCAAGAGTATAATTTACCACAGCTACATTTGGAGGAATAAACCAGAAAATGCATAAATTTTTAGAAAAACTAAAATTAATATTATTGCTGGCTATCATAGCAAATTTTTCAGGAACAAGCCCGGTTTTTGGGATTTTGGATAATATTCCTTTGAGAAATAAAATTGACGGAGGTTTTTCAGGTATTCAACTTAGAGGCGGAGTTAAAATTGACCATAAAAAACAAGTTGTTACATTAAACCTGAGAAATTCGGATTTAAGGCAGGTTTTAAGAATGCTCGCAGATAAAGCGGGAATGAATGTGGTTTTACATGAATCAGTTATGGGAATAACTACATTAGACCTGGTTGAAGTCGATTTAAACAGAGCCTTTGAATATATTATGACAATAAACGAGCTTACATACTGGAAAGACGGAAACACTCTTATAATAGCCGCGGCTGACTCAGCTGAGGAACTGGGAATTAATATATCCCAGATAAAATCAATCAAAGTAAAATATACAAATGCCCAGAAAATAGCAAGTTTTCTTAATGATAACGTATTTAGCGTTAACAGACCATATACAAGTACATCTTCTATAATTACGACTAATCCTAGCACAAATGAAGTCCTGGTTTTTGGAAGCGATGAAGATATCCAGCTTGCAAAAGAAGTCATCGAGTACCTTGATGTAAAACCTCAAATAAAAAATTATGAAATAAACTTTGCCGATCCCGTGGCAATAGCCTCAAAAATTTGCTGGGCTGTATTTAAATCAGAAGACGGGGAAGAAGACTTTTCAGTTGAAGCTGACCTTGAAGAAGGAAGTGAAACAACCATTGTATGCGGAAATACAGACGAAATAGAAGAAGATTCCGGAGATAGCCTTAAAGATTTTAAAAATCCTTCATACTGGGTGCTGGCAGATACGGGCTTAAACCAGGTTACGGTATATGGCGGGACTTCCGAGCAACTGCTTATGGCAGATGAAATAATCAAAAATTTTGATAAGAGAGAACCCCAGGTTTATATGGAAATTTCTATTATTGAATTAAGCGAAGACGGTTCAAAATCACTGGCGTCGTCTATGTCTTACCTGAGAAATAGCGCACAATGGAGGATTTCTGACGGAAAAGTTATTCTCGACCATATAGCTAATACAGTTTTTGAAGACCTGCCGGTCGGTGTTAATAAAGCATTAACCTCTAACATCCAGGCTCTTGTAACCCAGGATAAGGGAAGGGTTTTAGCCAATCCCAGGATTATAGCGGCTAATAATACAGAGGCAAATATAAAAATTTCCTCGGAAGTTGTTGAAACCAGGGATGCACAAATTGATTCTGATCTTAATACTGTCGAGGCAGTAGTAACTATCGGGGATGGGGATTCAATATCATTTACTATTCTGCCTAAAATCTCTCCCAACGGCTATATCACTTTGTCTCTCTCGGAATTTACCTTTAATACTATAAAAGGAACAGTTGTAGACGCTACAGGCAACTTAATCGCTACTTTAAAAAATTCAAGGGATGTGGAAACCAAAAAAGTCAGGGTTAAAGACGGAGATACTTTCATAATAGGCGGTTTAATCCAGGAAACAGAAACAATATCTTATAAAAAAGTTCCTTTTTTAGGAGATATGCCGGTTTTAGGCGCTTTATTCCAGAACCAGGCTACAGAAAAAAGACGTTCAGAACTTATAATAATGAT
>JANQEP010000019.1 GCA_028278305.1 Candidatus Gastranaerophilales bacterium | reverse complement strand
GGCGAAAAAGCGAGAATGTAAGCAGGTAATTGTTATTCGCCCGACGTGGCAATCTGAGCAACGTCGCATTAAGCTATAAATTTTAAGCTTTGACACGGGGAGTTCCACAGATTGCCACGGGCTCTCAAATTGTCATTGAAATGACAATTTGGGTGTTATCAACTCAATTTCAGGAGACCAGGGATTCTGAGAATTTCTTAAACACCAGCGATGAATTATGCCCGCCAAAACCAAATGAATTTGACATCACCGCTTCAAGATTACTTACTTTTCTCGCTTTATTCGGGACATAGTCAAGATCACACTGCTCATCAGGATTATCAAGATTAATTGTCGGAGGGACTATCCCGTTTTCGAGCGCTTTTAAACATGCTGCCGCTTCAATTGCACCGGCTGCTCCCAGTGTATGTCCTGTCATGCTCTTGGTTGAGCTTACCAGAAGTCCGTTTTTGGCATAATCCCCGAATACTTTCTTGATTGCCAGGGTTTCCGCCACATCTCCAAGATCTGTGCTGGTTCCGTGGGCATTGATGTATTGGATATCCTCGGGTTTAAGCCCGGCGTTATTGAGTGCGAGAGCCATTGCCCTTGCCGCCCCTTCTCCGTCAGGACAGGGCGCGACTATATCATTAGCATCGGCATTTGCGCCGTATCCTACTATTTCACTATAAATTTTTGCGCCTCTGGCTCTGGCATGCTCAAGTTCTTCCAGCACGAAAATTCCTGCGCCTTCCGCCATTACAAAACCGTCCCTGGCTTTATCAAACGGTCTGCTTGCTTTTTGAGGTTCATCGTTGCGCCTGGATAATGTCCTTGCGCTGATAAACCCTGCTATAGCAAGATTAGTTAACGGCGCTTCACTCCCGCCTGCTATTATTACGTCGGCGTCGCCGTATTCAATGGTCCTAAAAGCATCTCCCATGCAGTGGGAGGATGTGGCGCATGCTGTTACAACCGCTTTATTAGGACCTTTGGCATTAAACATTATGGAAATTCTTCCTGCTGCTATATCTACTATCATCATAGGAACAGTAAACGGGCTGCATTTTGAAGGTCCTTTTTCAACTATAGTCATATGGTTTTTTTCTATTGTTGCCATCCCGCCGGATGCGCTGCCAACTATTACACCTACCCTCAACGGATCAGTTTTTTGCATATCAAGCCCGGAATCCTCAAATGCCTCTTTTGCTGCGACCATAGCAAGCTGGGTGTATCTGTCCATTCTTTTGGCTTCTTTTTTGTCTATGTAGTTGCCGGGTTCAAAATCAGAGCATTCACCCCCGAATTTTACCTCATGCTTACTCAGGTCCACCTGGGTTATTGTCTTAATCCCGCTTTTTCCGTTTACTATATTTTCCCAGAATAAGTCAACTCCAACACCAAACGGGCTTACAACTCCCATTCCGGTTATAACAACTCTTCTGGATCTCTTACTCATCTGTAGTTTTCCTTTAAATTTAAATCTCTCTTACCTTTATAGAAGCCAGGGCGGCTAATGCTAACATTATATCAACATTTGCCAATCCCTACTTCTTTTTTAATATAAGTTTAATTTAACTAGCTGCTAACTTTTTGTTTTTCAATAAACTCAACTGCATCCTGGACTTTTTGAATTTTTTCTGCTTCTTCATCAGGAATTTCCACGCCGAATTCTTCTTCAAATGCCATAACAAGCTCTACCGTATCCAGGGAATCAGCGCCTAAATCTGCTGTGAAACTGGCTTCAGGTGTTACTTCCGATTCTTCGACACTTAATTGCTCTACTATAACTTTTTTTACTCTCTCTAAAGTTTCGCTCATTTTTTTTCTCCTTCTCAAATTAATTAATAATAAACTGATAGGTTAATACCTCTATATATATTGAAATCAAATAAATTTGTCAAAAAATATTTAGCGGTTTATTAATTTATATCACAAGTCCCCCGTCAACACCTATAACCTGACCTGTTATATATAAACCTGGTTTTGACAGGAATTTAACAACATCAGCTATATCCTCGGGTGTTCCGAGCCTGCCGAGCGGGATGTTTGCTTCAATTTTCCCTGTATCAAGTTTTTCTGTCATTGGCGTTTTAATAAACCCGGGCGCTATTGCATTAGCGGTAATTCCCCTTGAAGCGAGCTCTTTTGCTATGGTTTTGGTAAAACCGATAACTCCTGCTTTTGTTGAGGCATAGTTTGCCTGTCCCGCGTTTCCGTAAACACCCGTAATACTTGCCATGTTAATTATGTTTCCGCTTCTTTGTTTCATCATCACTTTTGCTACAGGTTTTGTTACATAAAAAACACTGTTGAAATTAGTATTAACAACTTTTTCCCAGTCCTCATCAGACATCCTGATAAGCAATCCGTCCCTTGTGATTCCTGCATTGTTAACCAGGACATCGATTCTCCCGCAATCTTTGACTATCCGGTCGATCATTTCTGCAACAGCCTTGCTGTCAGTAACGTCACAGCCTATGGCTATTGCTTTTTTGCCGAGGTTTTCTATTTCCTTAACAACTTCATCTGCTTCGGCTTCACACGCAGGGGCAGGATAATAGTTAACCACTACTTCAAAACCGTCTTTTGCAAGCTCGATCGCGCATGTCCTGCCGATTCCACTGGATGCTCCCGTAACCAGCGCCACTTTGTTTATGTTCTCACTCATATTTCGACTCCTCTGTTAGTTTCAGACACTCACCCGTGAAGCCAGCGCTTCTTTTACTTTCTGAAGTGAGGCTATATCGCATACGTTATAAATACTTACTGACCTGGAAATTTTCTTTACCATTCCTGATAAAACCTTGCCTGGTCCTATTTCTATAAAAGTATCAACTTCCCGGTCCAGCATGTAGTCCAGGGATTGCTTCCAGTAAACTGATGAATACATTTGTTTAACCATTTTTACGGCTAATTCATCCCCGTTAGTGGTAGGCTGGGCGTCTACGTTTGTTATAACGGGAATTTTTGCGTTATTTACGCGGGTATCATTAACAAATTTGCTATAAATTTCTGAGACAGGCTCCATTAGAGGCGAGTGAAAAGCCCCGCTCACTGCAAGCGGAATCACTCTTTTTGCGCCGGCTTGGGTTGCAAGTTCATTTGCTTTTTCAATTGCCCCAGCTTCACCGCTGATTACTGTTTGATCCGCTGTATTGTAGTTTGCCGCGCAAATTATGCCTGCTGAAGAAGCTTGCCGGACCAGATTATTAACTTGTTCTTCATCAAGACCAAGAATAGCTGTCATACTTCCTGCCGGCGCATTATTCATAAGCTCAGCCCTTTTTTGCACAAGGCTTATAAGCTCGTCAAGCTTCACAGCCCCGGCTGCATAAAGTGCTGAGTATTCACCCAGGCTATGACCTGCCGCAAAATCAGGTTTTATTCCGGTTTCCTGCGTTAAAGCCTCATATGCGGCAATAGAAGCCGTTAATATAGCAGGCTGGGAATTTACTGTCTGTTTTAAATCATCTTCACTGCCTTCAAAGCAGAGTTTTGAAATACTTTTTCCTGTTGTCTCACCGGCTTTATCAAAAACTTCTTTTGCACTACCGCAGTTTTCATAAAGCTCTTTGCCCATGCCAGGGTGCTGGGATCCCTGCCCCGGAAATATAAATGCTATCTTGCTCATCTTTTTGTTATCTCCTGAATAAAATCATTCCCCCGATTCTTTTAAACAGCCGGTTTCAATAATCATTTCAATTATTTTCCCCCGGTCTATTTAATTTTATCACAGCCGATTACCACGTCAAGCTTGCCATATAAAGCTTTAAGACCCGGGAAAAATTTATAAGCGGAAACTTGAACATAATATTAATACATATATTAAAAAGTGTAAATCTAATTTTTTTAAGCACAGAGGTGATTTTCTACAAATCGCAAAATTTTTTCATATATTTTGGGGGTAAAAATTCTTTATGGTTTTTTAAACGCATAGAGGGATTATATAAGCAGTTTAAAAGTAAAAGGAAGAAAGGATAGGAAAAATGATTAACAACAACGTAAACTTTGGTGTAAGAACAAATACCAACAATTCAATGAGTAGTGTAAAAATGAATTCTAAAAATTCAGTGAGCTTTGGAACAAGAATTGGTCCTCAGCTTAAAGCTGATCTTCTGGGTGCAGCTCATGTTATTGATGAGTCCTATCAGGAAACTTTAATAGCATTAGTTAATGACGGCAGAGATGATCGAGAGGTAGATCTTAAGGGTCACAGAGTTGAGGCTGTTCCATATGAGCCTTATGGTCGATACATACCCGATAATATTTATTATGTTTGGAGTGATTCTCTGACTCTCGATATTGCAGGTCACCCCCTTGCATATATTAAAGATTTTAAAAGAACCATTCGAACAAGAGATTACACACCTGAAACTATAGAACAAAAAGGAGAATTTGTATTAAGTCTTAAAAATTATTTATCTCAAAACGCTTTAGATAAATACGAACAATCAATAGCTGCAGGAGAGGATGTAGAGAGATCTCTTATTATTTTAGGAAGAAACGATTTAAAAGAAAGAACGGAAAAGGGTAAAGCCTTTTTGAATGAGTTATTTAGCCAGCAGAAATAAAAGAAATGATTAACAATAATGTTAAACTTTAGTGTAAAAAGCCAAACCGTTAATTTAGTGAGCTTTGGTACAAAGCCCGGTTAAAATTAACCGGGCTAAAACCATTTTTATATGCTAAACATCAGTTTTAAGGTAAAGAATGTGCAGGCGGGGTTAATAAACATTGACCCCGCAATTTTTTTATTGCGGATTCCACCTGACTACAGCCGTACCCCATGTCAAGCCTGCGCCAAAACCGCTTAAGACCAGTAATGACGGGCTTTTTATAAAACCTTCCTCCACTGCTTCTGTCATTGCAATTACAATTGAAGCAGCTGATGTGTTGCCGTATTTATGGAGGTTAATAAAGAATTTTTCTCTATCAACTCCCAGCCTGTCTGCTATTGACTCTATAATTCTGACATTAGCCTGGTGCAGAATAAAGCAGTCCACCTCTTCAAGGCTTACACCTACTTTATTTACAGCTTTTTTAATAGACTCGGGAACTGTATTTACAGCGAACTTGTAAATTTCCCGCCCATTCATATAGACATATGAATCTTTCAGGGTATTTGGGCTAACCAGAGGACAATTTTTCCCGCTCAGCGGAATTTTCAGCTCTTCACCCTTTACCCCGTCAGCTTCCATTTCAACGTATAAAATATCATTTTGCTCATCTTCGCTTCTGGTAATAACCATTGCCCCGGCTCCATCCCCAAAAAGTACACAGGTTGACCTGTCTTCCCAGTTAATAAAACGGGAATGCACATCAACTGACGCTAAAAGGATATTTTTATATGTCCCGGAAGCAATAAAGCTTCTGGCTATATTAAGTCCGTAAACAAGACCGCTGCATGCCGCGGTAATATCAAAAGCCGCGGCTTTTGAGCATTTCAATTCCCTTTGAATTTCGCATGCCGTCGAGGGGTATAAGTTATCCGGCATTGATGTAGCGCAAATCACCAGGTCAATTTCTTCAGGATTAATACCTGCGAGCGCTTCACGGCTTGCTTTAACCGCAAGGCTTGTACCGGTTTCCTCCGAGCTTACGACCCTTCTTTCCTTTATGCCTGATCTTGTGGCTATCCATTCATCATTAGTATCAACAATCTTCTCAAGATCACTGTTTTTTATAACTGTTTGCGGCATACCTTTGCCTATGCCGGCAATTTTTGACGGGAAAAACTTATTATTCATGCGTTACTTAGCTCGTATAACTTGGATATCTTGCCGTTTACATCTTTTTCCACGGACTCTTTAGCAAGCTTAATAGCATTTTTAATAGCATAAGCCTTGCTGCTGCCGTGTCCTATAACGCAAGTCCCTTTTATTCCAAGTAAAAGAGCTCCTCCATATTCATCGGAATCCGTTCTTTTTTTCATACTCATAAGTGCGGGTTTCGCTATAAGAGCGCCTATTTTCGCAAGAAGCGATTTATTAACTTCGCTTTTAAACAGCTCTAAGACCATTTTAGCCACGCCTTCGGTGACTTTTAATGTTACATTACCGACAAAACCGTCACAGACTACCACGTCACAGTAGCCCATAAACATTTCACGACCTTCAATATTGCCGATAAAGTTCAGGGTTTCCTGCTTTTCCTCAAGAATTTTGTAAGTTTGCTGCACAAGAGGGTTTCCTTTACCCTGCTCTCCTCCTATGTTTAAAATTCCAACTCTTGGATTTTCCACTCCCAGTACTGCTGAGAAAAAAGAGCTTCCCATAATTGCGAATTGATAGAGCATTTCCGGCTCGCATGCGCTATTTGCGCCGGCATCCAGCATTAAAACGTGTTTATTCATTGTTGGCAGAAGTACACCGATTGCCGGTCTGTCTATATTAGGCAGCCTGCCCAACCCGAATAAGCACGCAGCCATTGCCGCCCCTGTACTTCCCGCAGCTACAAGCGCCTGTGAATTGCCTTTTGCCACCTGTTCCACAGCCACAACAATAGAAGAATTTTTCTTTTTTCTTAATGCGCTGCCCGGGGCTTCATCCATTCCAATTACTTCATCAGCCCGTACCAGCTCAATATCCAGGTCTTTTGTATTATATTTACCAAGCTCAGCCCGTATTTTTTCCAGCTTACCCACCAGCTGTATCGGTATATTATATTCTTTAGCGGCAAGTATAGCTCCTTTTACTATTTCCGCAGGGGCATGATCTCCACCCATCGCATCAACTGTTACTCTTACTGACATTTTCTATTCTTTTTCCTTTATTCTTAAATAACAGTGTTATTTTATCCCGGTATTATATTTTTTCACTCACTTTTTTCCCATCATAAAATCCGCATGATGAGCAGACTGTATGAGGTTTTGTCTTTTCCTTACAATTTGGGCAATCTACTACAGTCGGGACTGTTGCTTTCCAGTTTGATCTTCTGTGTCCCTGCGCGCATTTGCCGGTTTTCTTTTTTGGTACAGCCATTTTATTATACCTTCTTCCTTATGGTTTAGTTTTCATCAAGAATATTTTCCGAAAAACGCTTAAATACTTCAAGTCTTTCATCAATAATTTCTTCGGTTTTATCAGACCCGGTTTCATAAAAACCCGGACAGTCCGCTTTACATAAATTCTTACCGGGTAAGTCCAGCAGGATTAATTGATAAATCAGGTTTTTAACGTCAACTTCTTTGCTATTTCCCAATTCTTCAACAAACTCATCCTTTGTAAGTTCATAATCCTTTTGATTATCCGGAATAACCTTACTTGCGCTAAAGTCTTCATTAATTTCCACGTTTACGCTGTGAACATAGCTTTCTAAACACCTGTCACATTGCAGAAGTACCTCCGCTTTTATTTTTCCTCTTATATTTAAGTCACAATCAACGGCTGAAGCTGTAAGATCAGCTGATACCCTGTCATTTAAACCTATCTCATCTATGTAATCAGAGAAGTTTATCTCCAGCTTTTTACCGGGTGATTTATTTACTTCTTCCACACTGACTTTCAATATTTCTCTCACTTCTGCAAATATAAAATTAAGTCTTTATATTTTCTTTATATCTAGAATTTTATTCTATTTGATACAGGACTTTTGTCAATAAACCAAAAATCAGGAATTAATATGGCAGCATCAGGAATTTAAGAAAAGCAAAACAGCCCGATTAGCATGGATAAATTGCCGGGCGGCTCAGGTTATCTGCTTCCCTTAATTTTTGAAATCCTGCGTTTTGTGTCCGTAAACCTTGAAGCACCGGGTACTTTTTCCAAAAATTGTTCATAAGCTTCCAGTGCTTCAGTATATTTCTGCTGTTTTTCAAGGATTAACCCTAAATTATAATAAACCTGGTAATAATCAGGTCTGATTTCAAGAACCTTTAAAATTGCCTGATGAGCTTTATCGTACTCTCCGAGTTCTCTATATGCTATTGAGAGCCCCAGGTAAGCTTCAAAAAAATTTTCTTTTTTTTCTGCGGCTTTCTTGTAAAAACTGACTGCCTCAGCTATTTGTCCGGATGTTAAGCTTAAATTTGCCTTATAGTAATATTCCTCTGCATTTTCAGGATGAGAGGGTGATTGTATACACAAAGTTAGAATCAACAGATAGCTAACTATAAGAAAATATTTTTTCATCAAAATTTTAATATAAAATATTAATGCACACTTTATTTATTCTTATTATAACTTTTTTTTTGAAAAATTTTCAGTAGCTAAAAGTATGCAAAAAAGTTATGCTGCCTATGGTAAACCTATTTTACGAGTGAAATTTTCACTGTAGTTTTGATGGTTTCTAATTTTATCTTGCCTTCTCTAGCAAGCCAGCCTGCTCCAAAGATTACTTCGTCTTTTTTACGGTCAATTTTTTTAGCCAGATTGGCAACAGATACAGCTTCATTTCCGTTGGTACTTAAATATTGCCAGATTTCTCCCGCAACTTCGCCGATTTGCTGTTGTAACATATTAGCTAAAACCTCCTCATACTAAGGTAATTTAGTAACACAATTAAATACATTAATAAATATATACGGATGAAAAAAGAGTGTCAATAATACGAGCTTTTTTATCACGAAAAATTTAATTTTCATCAAAAAAGTGAACTTATGAAAGATAAATATTACAAGACAAAAATTTTTTTACTCATAAAGTATTATTTTATCGGGAATTACTATTTTTTATTCTTTTTATAAGACTTGCGTATAAAAACCGGTTGTGTTAACTATAATAACAATAATCAAAACTAAATGGAGATTACACACGTATGGTCAAAATTCGCTTAAAGCGTTTAGGCTCAAAGAGAAACCCTATATATAGAATCATTGTTATTGATGATCGTGAAAAGAGAGAAGGCAGACCTATAGAAGAATTAGGTTTTTATAATCCCAGAAAAAAAGAATTAAAGCTGGATAAAACTAAGGCTTTTGACTGGGTAAAAAAGGGAGCAAAACCGTCAGATACAGTAAATTATCTTATGGATAATTCTGATGATTATGGAAATTTAGTCAGAAAGCAGGCTGAAGAGCAAAAAATTTCCAAAAAAGCCAGGGCTAAGGCAGAAGCTGCTGCTAAAGCTAAGGAAGAAGCTACAGCTGAAGAAACTAAAGAAGAAGCTAAATCAGAAGTATAAAAATTTATATATATAATTATAAAATCTTCCGACTTTGCGATAATGCGTTGGAAGATTTTATTTGAGAAAAATTCAAGCAAGTGCGAAAATGCTTGGATACATAGAATTGGTGGTGCTTAAAGAGTTGTAAAAAAAAACCTTTTATAGTAGCATATGATAGAAATAAATTGAGGCGGGCGTTGCCAAGTGGTTAAGGCCCCGGATTGTGGTTCCGGTATTCGGGGGTTCGAATCCCCTCGCTCGCCCCATTTATCATTTTTACGTTTTTCGCTATAGTTCCAAAGGTGTCATTAAGCTCTATGACTAGCTTTTGGTCTTTGAAAGAAAAGTTCGATACCATT
>JANQEP010000005.1 GCA_028278305.1 Candidatus Gastranaerophilales bacterium | reverse complement strand
TAAACCTCGAAATCCTAAACTAGCCTTTTTATTACCGGCTTCTTTTTCAAGGGAAAATTCAAGTATATTTGCCGTAGGGGCAGAAAGAGTTGCTGCGGGGGTATTTTGAGGAGTACTGTTATTTACATAAAAGTTTTGATTAAACATAGCGGGATTTATCTTCGCATACATACCTGAATCCTCTTTTAACCTTCTATCTCTATTTCCTGTTTATATAATACATATAAACTTAAAATATTACATAAATTACCCCAAACAAAGCAGTATTTGTTACAAAATTTAACCTTGAAGACTGTTTTTGTGATTTAAGGAATAAACAATAAAAACTTACCAGGCTGCATTTAACCACTGCCAACTATTTTATAACCCCTGAATCAAGAAGTTCTTTAACTTTTTTACGCATTTTATTTTGTACGCTGTCTATTGCAAGCGTTCCGTCTATAACTTCAAAATTAAATTCTTTTTCCATTTTTAAGTACTCTGAGAGAAGTTTTCTCTGGTAAATTTTAAAACTTTCATAAAAATCAGTGCTTAAGCCGATATCACGTCCTGATTCATAGTAATCAAGACCGCTGGCGCCTATGATTCTTTTAAGCAGGATTTCCACGGGTATTTTTAAGTAAAAAATAAGGTCAGGTTTTGGGGCAAAATCATATAATCTTCTTATCCATTCAGGGCTTACTCCTCTTACAACATCCCTTGAATAAGCTGTATATGTGTATCTGTCAGTGAGTACTATCATTCCCGCTTTTAATGCCGGAATAATCACATGCTCGAGCCTGTCGGCAAAATCCGAGGCATATAAAAGACTAAAAGTATAGGCATGAAGAAGGTTTCTTTCTTTTGCCTGGTCTATAGCCTTGGCTATAAGCCTGGATGTTTTCCATTCGCTTATAATAACCCCGTAACCCTCTATAGCAAGCCAGTTTCTGAGTTGTTCAATATGGGTTGTCCTTCCTGCGCCGTCCGTGCCTTCTATAGAAATTAAAAGTCCCGGATAGCCGTGTTCTGATTCTTTTTTAAATGTTCTTTCCATTTATTTTCAGACTCTTATATTTTTTTCTTCCAATACTTTTGTAACGATGCTTCTTAAAGTTACCTGCTGGTTATGAACTGTTTTTGTGCCGTCAATTTTTACCAGCCCATACTCATCAATCATTTTGTCATATTCGTTTATCACTCGTCCCTGAAAGATTCTATAGCTTTCATACGGGTCAATGCTTAAGTTTAAATCCATTCCGGCTTCATAAAATTTCGGCGCTCTGTTTGTGCATATCCTGGAGAGGGAAACTTCCACAGGTACGTGAAAATAAAGCGCGAGATCCGGGCAAATTGAGAATCCGTACATATTCCTGACCCATTCAGGGTCAACCCCTCTTGATACGTCTCTTGCAAATGCCGTATAAACATATCTGTCTGCAAGTACCACAAATCCTGCTTTTAGCGCGGGCACGATTATTTGCTCCAGCCTGTCAGCGAAATCAACCGCATGAAGCAGGGAAAAAGTTCTCGGAGTCAGAAGGTTTTTCTTTTTAGCTTTTTTAGTGGTGTCGGATATAATCCTTGAAGAATTCCACTCTGTATAAATTACATCTTCCACAGTTGAAATCAGCCAGTCTCTTAGCAAAGATATTTGTGTACTCTTCCCTGAACCGTCTACACCTTCGACTACAATAAGAATCCCAGGCAGATCGTGACTTTTGGATAAACGCATTTTATTTTTCCCTTTAAATCAAGTAGTTAATAATATAACACATCAGGATTAATTATCGCAATCAAATAAACTTAACCCGGGTTAGCGTTTGTAAAATTTCGCCGGAGCTAAACAATAAGAGGTAAGCAATAAAAACTTACGCATTTTAAAATTTTTTCTTTATTCATTAAAAACTTACCCGTTTTAAAATGACTGCTCAGGTAGTTTATGATAAAAAGTTTTATCAAATTTTTTATAAAATTTAAACCCAAAGAATAATATATCCTTTAAAATTTTAAATCTTCAGTATGATGTTCTCAAAGTAAAATTAAAGCAAAATATAGTTAAGTTGATAAATTTATGTGTCAGGGAGTATTTATATAGCCGGAGGTCATAAATGAATAAAATTTCAGGAGAATACGAAAATATTTTAATGGAAAACCAGGAGAAAATTACATTCGGGCAAGTATGGGAAAACCAGCCTCCGGTAATGCACTGGTGTCTCGGCTTAACCTGCTTAAGCTTCGGGTTTATCTATATGCTCCTCTTTACAATGCTGTAAATTAAACAACCTGATCAGCTAAAATGATCGAAGTTACCGATAAAAACTAATCATAGCTTAATAAAAACTCCTGAAAGGCGGCAGGCAAAGCCTGCCGCCTTTCTGCGGGCATGCGGGCATTTTGAAAAAATTTATAAGCAGCAAAGTGATTTTATAATAAGACGTTTGAATCGGAAAAATTTTGGAATTAATATAAAATAATGAAACAAAAACTATTTTAATGATCCCGCAAAAAATCCGAAGGATAAAGTTTAAAAATGCTGAAAACTCCGATTTTATTTCTGATATTTAACAGACCCGAGGAAACAAACAGAGTTTTTGAGGAAATTAAAAAGCAAAAACCTGAATATTTATATGTGGCAGCGGACGGGCAAAGACCTGATATACCCGGTGAAGCCGAGCTTTGTAATCAAGCGAGAGCTGTAATTAAAAAAATTGACTGGGATTGCGAAGTTAAAACTCTCTTCCGTGAAAAAAATTCAGGTTGCAAAAAAGCGGTTTGTGAAGGTATAACATGGTTTTTTGATAACGTGGAAGAGGGAATAATACTTGAAGATGATTGCCTGCCTTCTGAGAGTTTTTTCAGGTTCTGTGAAGAAAATCTTGAAAAATACCGGCATGATACAAAAATTATGCATATTTCCGGAGAAAACCCTCTTGATACCGAACCTGGTAATGCCAGCTATTATTTTTCAAAAATTCCCCATATATGGGGCTGGGCAAGCTGGAGAAGAGCCTGGAATTTATATGATGTAGAGTTTCAGGATTTTGATTATTTTATAAAAAATAACATTATTGAAAATATCTTTGAACAAAAAGAAGTCCAGAAATTCTGGAATAAAGTATTTACCAGGGTTAAAAACGGTGAAATAAATACCTGGGACTACCAGTGGACTTATGCTTTATTTGTCAATAACGGATTAAGCATAGTCCCGGGTAAAAACCTGGTTTCAAATATAGGTTTTGGGGCAGTAAAAGCCACCCACACAAACGAAAACGCAAAATGTGCAAATAGAAAAATCTCTGAAATAAACAATATCATACATCCTAAATTTATAATCCCCTGCAGGGATGCTGTAAATGAGATTCTTAGACAGCGCTATGACATTCATAAAAAAACCTTTTCGTTTATAATAAAACGAGAATTAACAAGAATCATAAAAAAATTCAAATGATTAAAAATCCGCAGGAAAGTATTTATCCAGGTTTTATTGAACGCAATTTTAAGTCCGGAAAAATTGCACAGCAAGTCTATGAAAATTTTATCCTGCTGTACCTGAAAAAATATCCAAAAATAAAACCTGCCCGGCAAAATTTACAAAACATCCTTCATATTAATACAGCTGTAGGCAAAGGCGGCACCGCAAAATTAGCCTATGACTTTTTATGTAAAAATTTAAACAAAAAAGGCTATAATTCCTCTATTTTAACCGGAATTAATTATGCAGATCCCTCAGAGAACATTACAGAGCTTAAAGCAACAAACTTAAAACTCCATAAACTCCTGCATAGATATCAAAAGAAAGCAGGTATTCCGGATTTCTATAACCTGGAAAGTTTTAATGTTCCTGAGCTTGAAATTTTTAAAAATGCTGATTTAATCCATTTACATAATTTGCACGGGTCCTATTTTTCTTCTTTTACTCTGCCTTATTTGACATCATTAAAACCAACGCTATGGACATTACACGACGAACAAGCCTTTACAGGACACTGTGCATACTCGTTTGACTGCAGCAAATGGAAATCAGGCTGCGGAAAATGTCCTGACCTGAATTTTTATCCAAAAATAAAAAAGGATACAACTGACTTTTTACTGCAAACTAAAAAGAAAATATACGATTTTTCTGACTTTACAGTTGTTTGTCCTTCTTATTGGCTTGCTGAGAGGGCTAAACAAAGTGTTTTAAAAGATAAAAATATCAGGGTAATTTACAACGGCATAGATGAAAAAGTCTTTACCCCAACCGCAAAACCTTATGCAAGAAAAATGCTTAACCTGCCGCCTGATAAAAAAATACTTCTTTTTAATGCAAGCGGAAGCATAAAAAACCCGCAAAAAGGCGGAAAATATATTCTAGAAACTTATAAAAGGCTTAAAAATAATAAAGATTACCTGTTTATAAACCTCGGCGCTGATAAACCCGGAAAAAAGAAAAACCGGATTGATGTTTCATATATTAATGATGACAGTAAACTCGCCCTGTATTATTCTGCTGCGGATTTATTTATTTATCCGACACAGGCGGAAGTTTTCGGGCTGGTAATTGCCGAAGCCATGGCTTGTGAAGTCCCGGTTATTGCATTTAAAAATTCAGCAGTGCCTGAGCTTATAGACAATATGCAGACAGGATATTTAGCTGAAAACAAAAATATTGATGACTTTATAAACGGTATAAAAACCTTTCTGGAAAATGAGGAATTAAGAAAAAAAGCAGCAATCAGAGCAAGAGAAAAAGTTCAGGTAAAATTCACGCTGGACAGAATGGTCAATGAGTATATAGACTTATATAAGGAAAAAATAGAAAGTAGAAGGGCAAATGGGAATATCAGTTGTAATACACACATATAATTCTGAAAAATACTTAGAAAAGTGTCTTGAATCAGTAAAAATGGCAGATGAAATTCTGATCTGCGATATGTATAGTAATGACAGGACGGTTGAAATAGCTGAAAAATACGGGTGCAGGATTATTTATCACGAAAATATAGGCTATGCCGACCCTGCCAGAAACTGGGCAATGAACCAGGCTTCTAATGACTGGGTATTTGTGCTTGATTCAGATGAAATTGCTCCAAAACCCCTTATGGACTTTCTTCATGAATGGATAGAAACAGAGCAGGCTAAAAATCATTACAAAGCAATGTATATTCCGAGAAAAAATATACAAATAGGTAAATTTTTAAGAGCCTGGTATCCCAATACAATAATCAGGCTATTTAAAAAAGGTTATTTTGACTGGCCCGCAGAAGTTCATTGTTCCCCGAAAATTCACGGGGCAGTGTATACAATTGATCCAAAAGAAGACAAAAAAGCCATAGTCCATTATAACCACCAAACCATAGAGTCGTTTATAACCAGAATGAATATTTACACCTCGCTTGAATTGGATAAATTCAGGCAAAGAGGGGTTAAGTTCTCATTATGGTACTTACTGCTACGCCCGGCAGGGGAGTTTATTAAAAGGTATTTCTTTAAAAAAGGCTTTAAAGACGGCATGCATGGCTTTATGTTTGCTATTTTTATCGGTATATATAAATTTTTTGCAATAGCAAAACTCTGGGAAATGGAATACAAGGAAAAAGTTAACTTTGACGAAGCGGACTTGCCTGCAGAATATGAAATGTAAAATTAAAGCTTATCCGGCTAGCAGATTGATTCGTTAATTATATAGGGTCGAGCGACCGAGCACAGCGAGACCAAAAAAACTCCAAAGTCCCCCTTTGAAGTTAGGGGGGGGTAGATAAAGAAAACAAAGTACCTTTAAAATTAATGAATCAAAGCATTAAAAATTTTTTTCAGGTGTTTTTATAAAAGTGGTAGTTAAAATAAATAAATGCAATGTACTCTTATTATTACCCGCAAAATTATACGCCTTATTACAATACGCCGGCTGTATACGGTAATCCTGAGCTGCAGCAGGTCCGGGCTTCAAAAGCTTCATTAAATAATTCCGCGGCTGTAAAAACTTCTATTTTTTATTTTAATGACTATCATGGCTGTAGTTCCAAAATGGGAGAATTAAAAACAGCCTCTGATTCCTTTTCAAAAGCTGGGAATAAAGACGGAACCGATACGTTTAAGCTTGCGGCAGGTGATATTTTAAAAGGCAATAATAGCCAGAATAACTCTATGTGGGTAGAATTCCTTAACCGGCTTGGGCTGGACTTTTCCGCAATAGGAAACCATGAGCTGGACCAGGGCTCAAGCGCTTTTAATGATAATATAAGCCGGGCTGATTATAAATATGTTTCTTCTAATATTGAAATAAATCCGTATGGAACGCTTTCAGGGGCAATACAGAATAAAAAAATCGTAAGCTCCTGGATAGAAAACCGAAATGGTCATTTATACGGTTTTGTGGGACTGACTCCTTCGGATGCAAAATACAGAAAACCCGGTAAAAAGCTGAATAACTCAGATATAAGATCATATGATACTCAAAAAAGTCTTGAAGAAGTTCAAAAAGAAGTTGATAAACTGAAACAAAGAGGTGTTAATAAAATAATACTCTTATCGCACTTTGACGACAGGGAAAATAAGATAGCAAAGAGTATTTCAGGAATAGATATTATAATAAGCGGTCATAAGCATAGAACTTACAGGGAGCTGGTTCCCGGAAAAAATCTGTTAAAATCCCCGGCAGCAGAACCTGTAATAAAAGTCGAATGCGGACGGGACGGCAAATACGTGGGAACCCTTGATGTAGTATTTGATGAAAACGGTATAATAGTGCAGGCAAATAATAATTTACAGGAAACAGTCAATATTCCGGAGGATATTTCTGTATTAGCTCTGGAAAATAAATACAGGAAGCGGGAAAATTCGCTGGGAATCCTTAAAAACTCTGTAGAAGCTGACGGATTTAAAGAAAATACTGTTGCAAGTTTTGTTGCTGATGCAGTTAGAGAGAAATCAAAAGCTGATATTGTTCTGATTCCGGGTGGAAATATTTACGAAGGCTTAGAGAGGGGAATTTTAACAACCGGGGATATCGAAAGGGTTTTGCCTTTCAGTGATAGTCTTTTTAAAACAGTTCTTACTGAAAAAGATATTATAGATGCCCTGAAAAATGGCGCTAAACCTTCTGAAGATGATGATTCAGAAACCAATATCCTTCAGACATCCGGTTTAAAATACACAGTTACACCGGATAGAGAAATAAAAGATGTATATTTTGAAGCTGAAGATGGGAAACTTGTTTTGCTTGATTCAAAAAACCCCGGCACAGAGAAAAAATTCAATGTTGTTTATGGCGGGTTCTTATTAAAGGGTAAAAATGGTTTTATAAGTCTTAAAAAAGAGGGCTCTGAGGCGAAACAATTGGGCTGGAGTGAAAAAGAAGCCGCTATAGAGTATATAAAAAGCAGGAAATTCATACCTTTCAGTGTAAATCCTCAAGGGCGTATAAAAGTTGAAAAATAAAAATTTTTGCTTGTTATTCCGGTTTGTAATAATTTAAGATAGACAATATGAAATTGTCGGGAATGAAAAATTAAGCGGTTTTAACAAAGTGGAAATAAAAAACTTTTCAATCGGAAAAAATGAACTGGTGCTGATAGCAGGTCCATGCGTCATAGAAAATGACGGGATAACCGCTTTTCAGACAGCAGAGAAGTTAAAGCAAATCACAGGTAAACTGGATATCCCTTATGTGTTTAAAGCTTCATATGACAAGGCAAACAGGACTTCCCTGGAATCTTACCGCGGACCCGGAATAGATAAGGGACTTGAAATTCTTGCCAGAATAAAGGAGAGCTTTGAAGTTCCGGTTTTAACAGACATTCATACGCCTGAAGAAGTGTTAAAAGCCGCGGAAGTTGCTGATATTCTGCAGATACCCGCATTCTTGTGCAGGCAGACTGATCTTCTTGTAGCAGCGGCAAAGACAAATAAGATTGTGAATATCAAAAAAGGTCAGTTTCTTGCACCTCAGCAAATAGAACAGGCTGCACTAAAAGTTAAGGCTGCCGGAAATAATAAAATCCTGGTTACGGAAAGAGGAGTAAGCTTTGGCTATGGGAATCTTATCTCGGACATGAGGGCAATTTCCATAATACAGGGGCTTGGTTATCCTGTAATATTTGATGCCACGCACAGTGTGCAGCTTCCGGGCGGGGCAGGAAACGCATCATCCGGTCAGCGGGAATTTGTCCCTGTTCTTGCAAAAGCTGCAACAGCAGCAGGAGCAGACGGAATTTTTATGGAAGTTCACCCTGACCCGCAAAACGCACTTAGCGACGGAGCCAATATGATTCCTATAAACCAGGTTAGTGAACTGCTAAAGGTTTGTAAAGATATATTTTCTATAATTCGTGAATGAAGACGGTTTATAAAGCAAAGTGGATATTGCCCGGCAACAGGATAATCCTGGAAAATGGCGGTTTTCTCGTTGAAGACGGCAGGATTATTAATGTTTTAAACATGCAAAAACTTTCTGAAATTGATTTAAGCGGTTTAGAAGTGGTAGATTTCGACAATGCAGTGGTAACTCCCGGATTTATAAACCTTCATGCTCACCTTCAATACACGCAGATCGGAAAAAAGCAGTCAAAAAATATAATTAACCGGCTAAAAAGATTGGGTCTATACCTCAGAAAACATTGGATTTTCAGGAAAAAACAAAGATCATTCATTTCCTGGATTATTGATCTTGTCATAGAGTATTTTTGCTGGACAGAAAAAGAAAAGCAGGAATCTTTTAAAGACGGCTTAAAACAGGCTCTGCTATCGGGCACTACCTGTATAGCACAGCTTTCAGGCGAGGAAATGTATTTTGAAACACTTAATTCAAGTCCTATCAGGTCATATATTTTCTTTGAAATTTACGCTGACTCTGAAAAAAACGCTGAAAAGTATTTTGAAATTTTCAGGCAACGATATGAAAGACTAAGCCAAAAATGTTCTGATTCAACATTTTTAGGAATTTCCCCGCACTCTGTTTATAATGTCCATAAGAAATTATGGGAAAAAATCAGTGAATATTCAGAAAAAAATGATGTTTTAATTCATACACACTTTGCCGAATCCCCGGAAGAAATGCAGTGGATAAAAACAGGAGTTTCTGACATAAATAAGCTGCACGACTTCATAGGATGCAAACAGCTAAAATCTCACCCAAAAGGGCTAAATCCTGTTTCCTATCTTAAAAGTCTTAATCTTCCCTATAAAAATGTAATTCTGGCACATATAAACCAGCTTGAAGATAAAGATTACAGGGAACTCGCAGAGATGGGCGTAAGTATTGCCCATTGTCCGAGAAGTAACCTGCTTTTGCATAACAGGACAATTAATGTTAATGAGGCATTGAATGCGTTTGGTGGAAAAATTGCCCTGGGAACAGACAGTTTATACAGTAATTATGATCTTAATATCCTGAATGAAGCAGGATATGTATTGGATACAGGCGTAGATATCCTTACTATTCTTGATATGTTGACAATAAACGCTGCTAAAATCCTAAAGATAGACCATCTTACAGGTTCAATAAAAAAGGATAAACAGGCGGATTTTATTGTTTTTAAGCTAAATGATAATGAAGATTATCAGGATTTTATAAAAAAAGAATACCCTGATTTTGTCTACATTGCAGAAATTCAGATAAATAATAAATTTGTAGATTAACCTGTCATTGGAGTCAGGTAATTCGAGAGAATATTTTTTACATACTGCTGAGTTTCCTTAAAAGGAGGAACCCCGCCGTATTTATCAACGTTATTCGGACCTGCGTTATACGCTGCCAGGGCGAGAATCATATTTCCGTTATATTTATCAATCATTTTTTTCAGGTACCTGACCCCGCCTTCTATATTTTGCGCGGGACTAAACGGGTTTAGAACTCCTACTTCCTTTGCTGTCTGGGGCATCAACTGCATTAAGCCTTTTGCGCCCGCTTTTGAAACAGCGTTAGGGTTAAAACCGGATTCCTGTTTTATAACAGCCATTATAAGCCTGTTATCGACTTTATACCTGGCGGAAACAGTATTAACCAGGTTATTTATTTCCGCGCGGCTGGTTTTTAAAGGCTCGGCAACTTTAAACCTGGGAGATGATGCAGGCTGCTGTTTTAAAACTTCAGAAAAATTCTGAGCCTCTTCGGTTTTTTCTATATTTGAAGAAGAAATTTGTTTTGTTTTTTCATTAATTAAGTTTTCTATCTGCGCAACTCTTTTTTGCGCAGAAGAAAAACTTCTAGTGCCGAGCATTTTTTGTATTGAACTGCTGAACATTTTTCCTCTCTCCTGCTAAAAGGATCGGTAAAAATTATAAGGATATTTAGAGAAAAGAAAAA
>JANQEP010000159.1 GCA_028278305.1 Candidatus Gastranaerophilales bacterium | reverse complement strand
GCCGCTGCTGAGGGGAACTGCACAGAAAATTCAATAGGCTGGCGCCTGCCTACAGTTGATGAAGCGAAAGCCTTCCAGCCCCATATCAGTGTTCTTGATCTTTGTGACTATTCTAGCGGTTCTGCGTCGCCGTACTGCCATCAATATAGTGGCTGTGCCGGTTCCCACCAAACCAAATGCGGACCCCAGCCACTGTGGGCAGCACCAATCCGTCATTATTTCTACCTTAACGTAGATGTGCTGTACGGTCCCCACACCTACTGCCAGCCCAATGACGCCACGTCTATCCGGTGTGTCAGGAGCTTAAATTTATGATCTATTTATTTACATCAAACATGGATAACCTGTCATTCTGTGCTTAATTCTGTCATACTTGCGGAAACGCCTTCTTTTACAGGCGGAACTCAGGTAACAAACTTCGGGCAGGATTTTAATTTATCTTCGCAAGCAGGAAATTTACGGCTTCATCAAGGTTAACTGGAATTTCTATATCAACATTGTTTTGTTTAAGCCTGTTAAAGAGTTTTACCAGGGCCGGTTCTTCCAGGTTAAATTTTTCCAGCTCCTGAGGCTGGCTAAACAGCTCTTTTGGAGTCCCTTTGCGCGAAATATTATTTTTTGAAGAAATCAAATAAACCGTATCTGCAAAATCAGTAATAATTTCCACGTTATGTGTGGAAATTATTATGCTTATGGGTCTTTGCCTGCAAAAATCATTGATCAGGTCCACATAAGCCCGCTCTGTCTTCATATCAAGTCCTGAAAACGGCTCATCAAGCACAAGCAGTTCCGGGTTCATGACAAGAGCTCCCGCAAGAGCAACTTTTCGCTTTTCACCGCCTGAGAGATAATGAATAATTTTATTTTTTAAATACATAATATCAAGCTCTGAAAGTATTTTCTCAGCCATTTCCCTGGATTTTTGAGCGCCGTAGCCATAATTCAGGGGTGAAAACATCACGTCTTCCATAACAGTAGGACCTATAAGCTGTTCTTCAACGTTTTGAAGAATAACGCCGATTTTATTCCTGATTTTAGGGTATTCTTTTGACGGGTCAACCCCGAACACCCTTACAGTGCCGTTGGAAGGTGATAAAAGCCCTGTTATATGTTTCAGGATTGTGGTTTTACCTGACCCGCTGGGACCCAGTACAGCTACTTTTTCACCGCTGTTTACAACCAGCTCGATTCCGCAAATTTCTATTTTTGTTTTATCCGGATATATATGCTCCAGGCAATTAATTTCTATTATCCTGTCCATTTTTTACCTTATTTTTCCTTCAGGTAGCTGAAATTATCTGAATACCCCCTGAGTTTCATTGCATCATAAAGATTTTCCCCGGTCTGAATTGATTTTATAACAAAAAAACCCAGAATATTACCCGTTGTCATAAGGAATAATACCGGGTTTTTCAAACAGGGCTTGCCCCGGAATTTAAACATACCTGTCAGGTTTTCCAGGGTTTTGGCGAGAATAAATATTGACCTGTAAGTTAAAAAAAGTATATTCACCATAAAGCCCGGCAGTATTCTGTTTAAAATGCCGAATATTTTAATATAATTCGTGGTAAATACTAAAAGAATCAGGGATGTAGACGCGCTAAGCGCTTTAAATATAACTATAAAAGCTGTAGTCAGGGTTAAATTTTGTATGGAAATAAGAAATAAAATTAAAAAAATTAGCGGGTAAAGCGATAATTTAATGATTTTAAGTTTTGGGACCGAAAAAAAAGTTATGGCTAAAAGCAAAACCAGGTATAAAACTCCTAAAACAAAGATATTTGAGGAAAAAATTACGGTTGCTATTACCAAAAAAACCGCCGGAAGCTTTATCCCTGCCGGAATCTTATTTAGCCGGCTTTTACCGTATTCCGCGTAATAATCAATATCTGTAATTTTCACGTTTTTAGCTTCCTTTATTTTCGAGCAGGTCAGGTTTTACCCGGCTGATGTAGCTTATAATAAATGCTGATATTAAAGATTCCAGTGTCCAGCCAAATCCCCCTGTTATTAAAATTAATGTGATAAATCTTTTTATATCAAATGTTTCAGGTTTTTTTCCCGCCTGGTTGACGAATTTATGTGAATGTCCGCAGCTTTCGCATTTATGGCAGTGTTGATGCGTTGCGTATTCAAGGTTTTGAGTTCCTGCATATACAATTGCCACAGTAAGAAAAGTTGAAATAGCAAGAGAGATAAATACTGAAATAAAAGCAGCCGGAAATATTTTTTTAAAAATTTTCCTTGACAGCCTGAATAGCAAAAAGGCAATTGCAGCTTCTGCCGTAAGGACAATAGTATTCAACCCGACTATTGTAATTCCTCCATGTCCTACAAGCGCTAAAATTAAAACAACACAGAATATTGCAAGTCCCGCATAAAAAGGACCGGCAAGAACCCCCGAAAGCGCCGAGAGATTAAGGTGATACGGAAGCGCAAAAGGTATCGGAATTGACATGGAAAGCAGCATTAGAGCTCCAAGCACACTAATAATTGCAATTTTCTTATGTCTTGCGGCTGTTTTAAAATGTTTATACATTGCCAGGAAATATATTCCGACAATTAAGTAACCGAAAATCCACAACCATATTGCAATTATTCCATCCGGAATATGTATATGCGACATTTTAAATTTCCTTTATAATCTCACTTTATTCCAAACATTATTAAAAAGAAATAATCAAATATAAAATAAAATTTATAAACTCACAGAATAATTCTTTTGTTCACGCTTATATAAACAACTGTGCAATTTGATAATGCAGGGTTAAGCCAAATAATGAATTTACAAAGGGGGGAAATAACTTTTTATAGTGACCTGAGAAAATAAACAGAATTTAATAAATGAGGACAAAAAGCAATAATAGAAGTATTTTAAGGGTTAGGTGCAGGGCGAAGCCCTACCCAAAACGGTTTCCCCCTTCCTCTGAAGGGGCAGGGGGATGGTAGTTTCAGACATTTTCTATTTTTAAATTTAACTAATTTCCTGATTACTTTTTAAGATTACTATACCGGAAATCATGCAAGCAGATAAGCCAGTCAATCTCATATTAAATGATTTTGGGCATCAGCAATATGATGATGAACCGAAAATTCCTGCCAGAAGAAGCGAAATAGCGGTAAAAATATTTGACCGTATTTTTAATCATATGTTCAGACAATACTTTACTTCCGTAAGAGTAAAGAATAAACAGCATTATTATCTTAGAAATGTTGATTATGCCAATTTATTCTATGGTTATCACGGCTGCTGGTGGGACGGACCTCTTGCAGCTTTAATCTGCAGGAATTTATATAAATGCAATTTGCATATGATGATAAAAGACCTTTACAGGTTTCCTGTTTTATCGAAAATAGGAGCGTTTTCAATTGAAAAAGATTCCATGCAGGGAAAATTAAAAGCAATAAACTACACTGCCAGGCTTCTTGAAAACCCTGAGAATTCCGTATGGATATTCCCGCAGGGCAGGCTGGTTCCTTTAGATCAAAGACCCGTCAAGTTTGAAAGCGGAATAGCGCATATTTCTAACAGGCTAAAAGGTTTAAACCTGATTCCTATTGCTTATAAATATACGTTTTTGCAAAACGCAAAACCTGAAATATTTGTTGAAATCGGAAAACCAATTATTGTTGAAGAGGAAATTAAAGATAAAAAGGAATTTTTAAAAAAACTTCAGCAAGATTTTGAAATGCTGCTGGATAAGCAGTCCGAGGAGATATTACAAGAAAAATTTAAGGAATATAAATGCATATTGTTCAATGATTTTAACTGGATTCATATGGTTGAGAAGAATTTTAAGCCGATTATAAGAAAAAAATTTTAAAATGCGTAAGTTTTTACTTTTTACCCCTTAATTGACAAAAAGTCCTTTGGTGAAATTTTAAAAAAATTGATTATAAAAAATTAAGAAACTGCTTCTTCTATATTTATGCTCCCGAATAGGTGACTTAAAAGATCATCATCTACCTGCATTGCTTCAGCAAGGTCTTTATTGTCTATAAACTCACCGTTTCTTATAAGCTCCATTATTGCGCTAACTTCTTCTCCGCTCATAGGGGAATCAAGCACAAGGGATTTAAAGTATTCAATTTCTTTTTCCCTGCGCAAAAGTTCTCTGGCTTCATCGGAAATATTTGTGGAATCTTCCAGTTCTGCTATTTTTGCATAAGGATTTTTTTGCTCCTCAACTTTTTCCACGCCATTAATATTTTCGTTTTGGTTAATCAGGTTCCCTGATATTAAATTATCGTTGGATACGTTACCAATCATCTCCAGCCTCCCAAAAATAAAGGATGATTAATTTGCTGTTTAATATAAAAAATATTTTCCTACCTACAATATCAGTATGAATCTTTATTGCTTGATTATAAACAATCTTATGGTTAATTTTGGTATTCACATATTAATCGTAAGATTTATAATTTTATTAACCTGAGGATTAAAAACTTGAATTCAAACTTAAATTTAAATAAAAACATGCTTATACAAATAATTTTAGAGTTAACTCGAGCCGCCAATATAACTATTCAGGTAGTTTATGACAAAGAATTTTACCTGTAGAGTACCTGAGTAGTCGCCAATTAGCCCAAACCCGGGGTATGGCTATGCAACATTTGTCAAAACACCGGAATTTCAGGTTATTTTATAAATATGAAACTCTGAAGGTTTTAAATTCTCATAATGAAGAGTGCCTTCAATTAAATTTATAATTTTATCGGTTTCTTCAAAAGTTTTTGTTTGCCGGTTGTAAATAAACTCTGAAATCATTGAGAACCCTTCAGGCAATTCTATAGCAACACTTTCAAGGGGATAGTTTTCAATATATGTAAGCTCATTCAGTTCCTGTCCGTCTTTTATGCGTGTATATTCCTGTGGAGGTCTTTGATTCGCAGTTATAAACAGTTTTTCTCGCTGACATTCAAGTTCTACTAACCAGCTTACAAATCCTGTTGTATTATTTTCAAAATAAAGCCTGGCTTTTCCCTTTTCCAAAATCCTGTTATTCAGTGCAAACCTGTTTATTGCATCAAATTTATGGAAAAATTCAGAGTGGTCCTCTCGAGTCATAGATTTTTCCTCACCGATAACTTCTTCAATTCCGAGTTTTGTAAAGGATTCATCGCCGTCTATGAACATAACCGGTCTTTGAGCCCAGGTTCCTCCGGGAATAAATTTTAGTTTAAACCATTTGAAAATCGCACCTGATTCTCCTAACTGTCCCGGATACTGGTTGATATCCCTGAATTCACCGTCCTGATTGTTATATACCTTAAGAATAGAGAGCTTTCTCTCCTGTCCGTAAGTTTTATTATATTCTTCAAGCCGGGCATTATCCTGAATAATTTGGGAGACATTCTTCTGGTACTGTGAAATTATATCATTTCCCCACAGGATATCGAATTTCATGTCGTGGTGGTATTGCTTAAACATGTTATCCCAGAGCATATACTCAGCCAGCGTTGAAAAATAAGGGACGTCTTTTTTAAGCTCTTCGTTCATACGTCTTAAAACCAATCTTGGCGCTCTGTAGCTTATTGGAACATCATTTTCTTCAGAAACCCGATCAGTAATATGATCCAGATGGTCTACCCTGTAGCCGTCAAAATTATACTCATTCCTGAGTTTTTTCAGAAAATCAATAAAAAATTCTATAACTTCTTCGTTATACTTGCCATTTTCAAGGTTCACAAAGTAATAAGGAGTCTGGCAGTCAAGGTTTGCAAAATGGGTAACGTCATTTCCCTCGTAGTCATAATGCTTAAAAGTAGGGTATCCTCCTCCTTCACTCATTTTGTCAAAAACAGGGGTTCCCGCGGAATTCCATGCTCCTCCGCCTGCGGGCCATAGTCCCTGGCAAATCAGTGCCCCTATAATTTCCCCGTGTTTTTCATCAGAAATATCTTCTTCTGAAATCTGCTCGTTTTCAGATTTTCCAAGAATTCCGTTAATTATTTCCCTTGCTTTTTTATGCAGCAAGAGTTGATTTTCCCTCTTCATCATTTGATCTGAAAGTTTTTTCTTTTGCAAAAGCAGTCTGTTTTCAAAACTGTCAAAGATCTCTTTAACATCATCGGGAATCGGTAAATTCTCACCGCTAAGAGTTTTTATTATAATATCTGCGGCAAAATCAACCTGTTGCGGATGATTTTGTTCTTTTAATTCTTCTTTTATCCTGCTTACTTCTTCAGTTAACTGGTTTATAAGTTGTTTTATGTTAAACCATCTTGCTGCGTAGGGGTTAGAAAGAATTAATCCTGAAAACCTGCCTGTCTGGGGAAGCACATCATAAATTACCGGATGTCCCGCAAGCTGGCATAGGCTGATAAAAAGCTTTACCTGGTCTTTTGCGTCAAGGTTAAATTTTTGCCTTAAAACTTCATCTTCAAGTCCGGGGCTTACACCGCTGTGTTTCGGTATATAAGCACATCCGAATTCCCTGGGATGAAAAGGGATTAAATAAACAGTTGCGGATAAAATTCCCTCTTCAGGTTTTCCGGCAGGAAGAGTAACTAATTGCTTAAGCCAGTCAATAAATTTCCCCGGCTCTTTTGTGGAATTCCCGTTGCCCAGCCCGGCGAGGTTGATTAATTTTATATTATGCTGTTCTTTTTTAAACCACTCAGAGTTCTGAAACTTTGCCCTTTGAAGCGGACTCAGCGAGTTTTCATCAAAAGTAAACCTGTTTTCCCTGTAAGTACTGTTTAATTTTAGTTTTTCTTCAAGAGTAATAATGGTTTCTGCTTCTGAAAGTTCTTTTAATACTTTCACATGAGGATAAGGAAAGTATCCGTACTTATTAACCCGGGCTATAAGTTGTTTTTTTCTATTTTCGTCAACTTTTTCGACTTCATAAAGATTTTTTAATTCATTTATAAACCCGGTTAAACTCTCAGAGTTTATTTTCATGCCTGTTTTTGCTGCTTTCATTATTTAATTCCCCGGTTTGTTTAAATTTCTTTAATTATAACTCAAGTTGCTACTTGAAAAAATGTAATTATAGTGATCCGGGAAGTATAAACATATTTTTTTCAATATAAAATGATAATATGAATGATTTTTATATAAGAAAAATTTCACCTGAATGTGCTGAAACAGTAATAAAAGATATAGGATTTGATAAAAATTATATTAAAACAGCTCTTAAAAAATATGATTTCAGGTTATATAAGATTTGCAGCCTTTCATGTCCACAGGCGGCTATTATAAAACAACTTGCTCTTTCTGTTGGTGCAGATGCAGCGCTGCACAGGGAAGTGATTACCTGCAAAATTGAAAAGGCTGATTTATTAATTGCAAGCACCGTTTCCCAGCTGGAAACAATTTGTCGTAAACTTAAATATCAGCCCTTAAACTTAAATAAAATTTCTGAGTTGCTGCTGAACCAGCTTTACAAAAAAGAGCCCCGGGATCTTACCATAAGGGAAAAAAAATTTAACTGGTCGGAAAAAACATATATTATGGGGATTTTAAATGTAACTCCGGATTCATTTTCCGACGGGGGAAAGTTTTTAGATCCAAAAAACGCGGTAGAGCACGCTAAAAAAATGATACAAGCCGGAGCTGATATTATAGATATAGGCGGAGAATCCACAAGACCTTTTTCAAAAGAAGTTAACCCGGAACAGGAGATTCAAAGAGTAATTCCCGTAGTCCAAAAAATCAGGGAATCAGACGGTTTAATACCTCTCAGCATAGACACCCGGCATTCACAAGTCGCTATAGAAGCCCTTAAAGCCGGAGCTGATATTATAAACGATATATCAGGACTGGAATGGGACAAAAAAATGCCTGCTGTTGCAGCTGAAACCGGAGTTCCTGTGGTTATAATGCATAGTCTCTCTTCTCCTGAAACTATGCAGGAAAATCCTGTTTATAAAGAAAATGTTGTTGACTCAGTTTATAAAGATCTCTGCGGCAAAGTACAAAAAGCTTTAAATTCGGGAATCAAACCTGAAAATATAATAATAGACCCGGGTATAGGATTTGGAAAAACGCTTGAGCATAATCTCGAACTTATAAAAAGAATAGAGGAGTTTAAATCATCAGGATACCCTCTACTGGTAGGAGTATCCAGAAAATCTGTTATTTCAGGGATTCTTGATGTCCCTGAGCAAGAGCGGGAAGAAGCAAATATAGCATTAAATTCCTATCTGGTTTCAAAAGGAGTAAATATTATCAGGGTTCACGATGTTCAAAAGCATCATAGAGCTGTAAAAGTCCTGAAAAGAGTTATTAGTCGCTAATTGTATATATGGAAGCAACAAAAAGTTTTGGTAGTGATCAAATATTAACTGATAAGCTCCTCATGCCATGCCTGACTGAGCCTGCCCTGCATCAACTGCGGGGGGGCATATATTCGGCAAGCATAATAATAAGCCCTATTAAACAGACCCCGCATCTGTCTTGAAAGCTCACATACGAGATCGGGAGTGAAGTAAAGCCGATCTTCAGCTTTGCTTCACTCCCGCTTTGCAAGGATTTTGGTAAATGCTGCGTACATGCAATTCGCGACTCGAGTAAATTAACTTAACAAAGCACTACTGATATTTCATCTCAGGATTAACTGTTTTTTTAATAATTGATCTTCTGGAGGGGTATAGTAGCAGGTGGATTGTTTTTTTTATTGCTGGTAAATAACCCTGTAATTTAGCTCTTTATAAAAATTTTATTAATTTTAATTTTAAGTGTTGACAAAACACTTTTTATGGCGAATAATGAGTATATAAAAATAAATTTATAAATAATAATAATACTAATAATAATAAAATAATTTTAATATATTTTGAATATAAATTAATTAAAAAAGCAAGTTAAACTTAAAGTAACAACAAACCAAAACCTATCTCCAAAAGGAGGTGCGATATGATTACAGTAAATAAATATAATTCTGATATAAATGCTTTTAAAACCAGGTTTAAAGGAAATATCCCGGAGATTATAGAAAGTTCCGAAACAACAATTTTATTATTGGATCACCCTCTGGCAAGGGAAGAGTTTTTAAAAGCTAACAAAGATCTGATACCGAATGACAAAGGAGAACTTTCATTAATTATAAAACCCTGGATAAAGTTAATTGAAACTATAACAGATAAAGGACCCGTGGAAAAAACCCGGAAAGCTGGCAACTTTCCTGAGATATTAGCTGGAAACCGGGAAAATAATGCTCCTGCGCTTGATGT
>JANQEP010000106.1 GCA_028278305.1 Candidatus Gastranaerophilales bacterium | reverse complement strand
GTTTAATACCGGAAAACCCCGAGCGCTACGGATGCGGTCCGGTTTCCTTTAAATTCTATAGCGTAAATTAGCCAGTGTTATGCGGGGATCTTGTTTACTTCGTCCGCAAAAAGCCGGTTCCTGCTTTTTAGCGATAAAATCCCCGTGTCTACTCACAAGGACCTTACCTCTAAAGTCTTTTTTCCTGGCAAGGATTAAAGCGGCATTTTTAAACTTAATGGGATTACCATCATTTCTTTTAATAATAAAAGAACCGCTATTATCTTTTTCTACCACATAATCAGCTTTATCATCGGGATTATTAACATTTTTATATACAGTGCCTTCCTGTATGCCATCGGGCAGGTTTTTGATTTCTTTAATTACAACGTCTTCATCCCCTGCTTGTTCAGGATTGGAGTTAAATCCATAGTTATGGAAAACCATTATTACATCAGTTTTATCATTATACCTGTATGCTGCAAAAGCATTGCTCCCTGTGTTTTCATCATTTTTTACCAGGGGAATAGTCCCCAGGGGAATTAAATGCCCGTTTATGAGAGGAGATAACGCCTGTTTATTTCTTAAGCCGATAATATTTATAACCTCGTCTCTATAGTTATTTATATATTCGTAATTAGGATCATGCAATCTCTCTCTATGAAGACGGTTCCTGTTCTGCTGGTATAAATTCTTGCTTTTTGTTTCAAACCCGCTCTCGCCAAGCTCGTCACCCGCAAAGTGTGTGGGATTACCGGGCATGGCAGTTAAGAGGGTAAGGGCTGCTTTGTATTTTTTCATAGCAGGCTCTAGTATTGCCTGTAGGGATTCCGCCTTAAACTTATCTATTTTTCCCGGGTTTTGGTTCGCATATTCGGCAAATTGCCGGTCTTTAAGTTTTGCTTCCCTGATTACATCTTCAATGTTAATATCAAAAGGTCTTACTCCAAAGTTATCTTCATCATAGGCACGTTCTTCAATTTTTCCGGTTTTAAAGCTGTATTTGCCCTTTGATAATGAGTCTACTGCCCCGTTTATTACATCTTTATAACTTTCCAGCTCTTTATTAAAAGTATTTGAGTTTTCAAAACCTTTTTTTAGAGCATCAGCCATAGCACCTGCCATATTACCTTTTGTCTGATCTTTAAAGTGAAATTTTTTGGCGTCAAGCGCGAATAAATGAAGAGGTCTTGGCTTATCATGATTGGTTATTCCAAGATGAGAATACATTATATTATCAATATGTCCGCTAAATAAAAAGCCGCTGCTGTGCCAGTGATCTTCATCAGGGTTTCCCCATCCGTGCATTAGTTTTTCCTCGAGTACAGCGGGCAAATCATCTTGATGAGTATGGAATTCAACATTGGAAGCGTACATTTCATGGGGCGACATATAAAAATAATTATAATTTGTCTGTGTTGTAAACCCGGCTTCTTCAATGAATTTAAGTTCAAGTTCTTTATTATTTTTGAACCTCCCGGAACTTTTAACCTCTACATCCGTTGTTTCACCGATTATATAAGCTCTCGGATTATGTTTTCTTACTCCTTCATTAAATTTTTTCCAGAAACTAATAACATTATCCCAGCATTCATTACGGTCAAGTGCTTTACTATCAACAGATTCCCAGTCTCCAACATCTTTTGCGGCATCTATACGCCATTCAAGACCTGATTCTGTGGTGTCAATAATTAATTTGGAAACTAAAATCGAGTCAAGATCTATTCCTTTTAACCTGGCTGTAAGATGTCCAATAAATTTTGTTTTCAAATCCGGCTTTATATTTGCCACGCCGCTTTCCAGCTTTTCCAGTAACCTTTCAGCCATATCTTTCGGTGAAGCAGCGCCATTGTATAGCCCCAGGGATATGGAATTAACGTTTTTAAGCTTTTCCGGGTCATATTCGAGAAAGCTGTTATTTTGCCCGGGTGTAATATCAGGGGCTAATGCGGACACAAAAAGAAACTTCGCTATATCAGCGGCAACAAGCCCGTATAATTCCCGTCCCAGGTCGGTTAATTCATTGTCTTCATTAAGTAATTTCTGACCAGGCAATTTTGCTTCAAGTTGTTTAAAAATATCTGTTGCCTCGTCTTTCATTTGATTTTTAAACAATCTATCAGATCTTTCATATACATCACGAATATCCTCCGGAAGTGTCCGGTAATAATTATGACCTTTTCTATAGGTTTCATACCTGCTCAGGCTAACATTTTCCGGGGTGGCAGATAACTTTTTAAAATACGGGGAACCGAGCACAGCAATCAGGTCAGGAGCAAATTCAATTGCATCAGGCGGATATGACATTATTCCGTCCATAATATTCTGCGGCAAAATTGCAGATTTCAGGTTATATTTATTGCTTAAAAGATTATCAAGGGCAGAACCGTTTTCGCCTTCTTCCAGAACGTTTATTGCCGAAGCCGGAAGTTCTTTACCCGCCAGTTTTTTGATAGTTTCTTTAAAATCTGTTCCGGCAAGTTTTTTTGCGGTATACTCCGTCAGGGTTCTTGCTGTTTCACTCGTCCAGAATTCCCCTACCTTAGAAATATTATCCTGTACCTGGTTCTGTGCTGCTTTCATTTTAGCGGCTTCAGGGCTGCCGGCTTTATGACCGCTATTTTTGATAGCATCATCAGTGAGCATAAACCTTAACTTGGAAATATCCTTGTTTCCGACCCACAGCGAAGCTCCTCCGTCCTTATTTGACTCAACAATTTTAAAATTAGTCCAGTCAAATAAGATATCCCGGAGTTTACCGGTATTATTACCTTTACATTTTTTTCTAACTTCTTTTGGGTCTACCCTGAAAGCGTAAGGATGGACTGAATCCTGGTAATTATTTATCTGGTTAGGATCTTCAGGGTTTTGCCTGTCATATTTCCTGATTAATTCTTCAGGATTATTCATTTGACCTTCTGAAGCCAGTCTGGAATCAAATGTCTGGATAAATGTAGGGCGGTCAGTCTTATAATCCCGATTTTTTTCAACTTTTTCGCTTAAGCTGCCGTCTTCATTTTTTGTAAAATTTATTTTATAAGGTCCGTTGACTATTTTAATGCCTATATATTTAAGAACATCTTCTTTTTTTGGCAGGATCCCGGCTTTAATTGAATTTCCCTCTATATTGTGAGTTTCAAACCAGTGCAGGTAAGGGGATTTATTTCCCCAGAGCATTATGTCCCTGATGTGGACGCCTTCCAGTCCTTCATTAACAAAAGCTCCGTCTGCTATCCAGCCCATTCCGTTTTTAAACAGGTCAATCTGTAATTTTTTAAAATCAGACAGACTCCCCAGGTTTTCTGTAACCTGGTAAGGGTTGTTTGTCCAGTAGCCATGGCTGGATACGTTGTCCTGCCCGAAAATAGGGGTGCTTATTATTCTTGCAAAGCCCATATCTTTCAGCTCGGGAATTTTTTCCGTTATGCTTTTTAGATCACCGCCGAAATGGTTAAAAGGAATTCTCCTGGCGGAAGAACGGGGAGGGTTAAATGAATCCGGGAAAATATGGATCATCTGCCTGGGGACATTCAAGGTAGTTCTATTCTCGGGAAGGGCTATGTTATAACCCTTTTCCCCCTCACTTTTGTCCGGGGTTTTAAGAGCATTATCCAGAATGATTTCACTGTTAACATTAAACCTGTAACCGACTGCCATATCAGGGTTGGTTTCATCAAAACCTTTCATTAGAGGATTAAAATCCGCATAGCCTTTATTGCCGATTGTCAGTGAATCAATCTCCTCGTCAACTATATAGTTGCCGTTTTTATCCTTACCCAGTGCTACAAGTTCAACTTCACCGTGTTTAAGCCCGGCAGGCAGGTAAAACCTGTGAATTCTGTTTCCGTTCTCATTTGTAAAGCTCCTGTAGCCTTTGAAAGACAATTCAGAATTATTTTTTTCAAAGGCTGCTGAATTATTATTTTTATTATTTACAGAGGGTTTACCGGCAATTTTTAACATTTTAAATTTCCCTTAAAAACAGATTAAATCCATATAATTTAAATGACGGGCATAATAAAAAAGTGCTTTTTTTATGAAAACTTTTAAACATTCTTTACATCACCTGCTTTATTTAAGTTTGTTTTAAGACGGGGTTATGCTTTTTAGCTAACTCAAATTGCTAACTACATTTTTTCAAAATTCCTTAAAACGCCCGCCCAGCCCACCCTGAAGGAGAGGCGGCGGCTTCGCCGCCGCCTCTTTTTTATAAATTTTAAGGAATTTTGACTCAGTCATATTAAACCTTTCAGTTATTTAACAATTCGAGTTAGCTAAAGGTTTTGTTTAAAAACTTTTTTAGCTTCGGATTCAATATTCGGGGTGTTGATTTCAAATATATGCGCTCTGGCAGGACCCAGGTTAATTACTACCCTGTTTTGACCTGCTTTGTAGATGCTCTGCTCACCATAAGAAGGTGATAAATCTTGTAAAACCTGGTTAGGTCTTATTCCGGGAACTTTTATTTCCGCTTTTTCCCTTGCATTCGGGTCTTTATTTGCTGCAACAAGAATTGTCCTGCCTTTATAGTGTCTTGCAAATGCAATAATATCATCATTTTTTGAACCTTCTACATCCAGTTCTATGTAAGATCCTTTAGTTATAATATCTTCATATTTTCTGCGGAAATTTACCATTAAGTCCCTGAAATGATTACCGATTTCAGGATTTTCGCCTTCGGGTTTTCTCGAGAGGTTAAAGATATCTAAAAATTCATCGTGAACATAATATTTTTTGTTTCCGTCAGGAAGTTTAGTGTCGGGATAGTCGTATATATACCTGTCACCGGACTCATAGCCTGTAATGATATAAGGGTTGGTCATAGGTACGGTTGCCTGGAGCACGTTTGTCATCATACAGTATTCGGGTCCGCCGTTTGCCATTGGGCTCGGATCATCATGGGTCGCGAATGAGCCTATTAAAGACTTACCTTTATCAAGCCTGTGAGTCATTTCAAGGTTTTCTTTTATAAATTCATGGAAATCCCCTGCCTGCCAGCTGTGGAAAATATGATACTGACCGTAATATGAGTCAAATCCCGATCTTAATAAGTCTTCAGGTCTGTCCTTGGGCATATTAAGTATTGGTGAAGCGTCCTCATACGTATAACTTTCAGCCAGGAAAGCAAACTCAGGGTCCCGGCTTCTGGCGTAAGGGATAATAACATCCCAGAACTCAACGGGTTTTGCCCTTGCCACATCAGCTCTTATTCCGTCCACGCCAAGATCAATACACATGTCAATGTATTTTTTATGCATTTCAATCAAAGCCGGGTTTAAAACCCTGTTATCTTCATCAGCCCAGGGTTCAAACATCCTGATATCTTCCCAGCCTTGCGGAGTTTCAGGATTTCCGAGAGCATCTTCCGCTCTCAGGTCCGGTCTTGCCATATAAAGATCAACTGACATACAGCTCGGCAGGTCAAGCATTACTTTTATATTGCGTTTATGGCACTCTTTTATAAATTCTTTCATTTCTTCCTTAACAGGTCTTGGATCGTTTTTATCGTCAAGCCCGGGGTCTATTTGCAGGTAATCTTTCGGAGCATAAACCGAACCATCGTTTCCTTTAGCTTTTATTTTCCCTGGAGGGTGTATTGGAAGGACATGCAGGGTATTAATTCCCATTTCCTTTATTTCATCAAGCCTTTCAACCGCATTTAAGAATGTGCCGGGTCTGTCGTTTCCGTCTATAAGATCGGTATCATTGTAATTTTCCGCGTTAAATGTCCTGGGAATCATAGCGTAAATAACAGCTTTGTTGTTTTGAAACAGTGTTCTTAAATTGTTTTTGTATTCCGTGGCAGAAGTTGATCTATATAACTGAATCCTGTTTATAAAGTCTGTAAACAAAGGCGGTGAAGCAATTCCTTGCTCTCTTTCAGGAATATAGGGAGTATATGGCTGCTGCTGCGGGGTTACGTAAGGGTAATATTGCTGGATATAGGGCATTCCCGCATTAATTACAGGAGGTCCCAGGCTGTTTAAATTCATGCTTTACCTCCTTTTTTCTCATATACATCAGGGTTAACACTGTTTTTCCGCCCGAAGCTGAAAATTGCCAGCGCAGATAATGCTGCTGTTGTGCCTCCCAGTATTGCGGTAAATTTCCACCATTTGTTCTTGCAAAGCATATCCTGGGCTGCGTCAACAAAGAAGTCGGCTACATCCTTACCTGATATCGTGGCAAGGGATTTAAACGGTCTTGAAAATTCCCCTAAGTCTTGCCGGTTCATATGAGGTTGTATTGGATTGTTAATTGCAAGCATGGTCTTTTTCATAAGTTCGTTATGGCTGTTGATTTTCTGTACCATTGCCGGGTTTTCTATACTTTTTTCAGCTGCCGGTGATAATTTGCCGAAAACAAGCTCGGCTATGTCTGCTAAAAGCCCGTTTTCTCTCACCCCATGCGGAATCTCCCTGAAAGTCGTTTCCATTTTATTTGTCCAGTTGTCCACGTCATTTCTGTGTATTGCTATATCTTTTACGTAAGCAACTATATTATCAACGACTTTGCCGAAAGCTAATCCGCTATTTTGAGTTATATCATAATTTTTACCTTTTAAAAGTTGTGAAACGTCAGTTGCAAGGTCTCTTGTAAAGATATCCAGGGCTTTAATGGGTCTGGTAAATGAAGATACTGTATCAAGGATTTTATTTCCGGTTCTTTCGGCGTATAAGTTAAGATTTCTTTCAAATTCCCCTGCCAGGTTTTCCAGGTTATTAATGCGGGCAATGGCTGAGGTGGCTTCTTTAACTTTTAGTAATGACCCGAGCATTCTTGCAAGAGCTTTTTCTTCTCTTTTTATTGCTTTATCTGAAATTCTTGACATTTTTTTAAGAGCTTTTGTTGCCTGCTCAGGGCTCATTTGTTCAAAATGGCGGGTTAGCGTTTCACTGGCGTTAATTGAACCCGCAGCAAGCTGCCTTATTTGTTTTTGGCTAAGACCCAGGGATTGCAAGTATTTAACCGGGACTTCCCTCCACTGGTTTGCTGTCAGGGAATCTGAAATATTCCTTATAGTAGCTGTTTCAAACCTTTCAACCTGTGACCTGAGAGAGACAAAACCTTCTGTTAAGCTAAACACCCTTCTTATTCTGCCGGAATCAACACGATATCTTGTATTTTGCTCTAACATGCCGTTTATAACTTTTTGCTGTTCGTCTAAAGAGTTTTTTATTGCAGGTGTTATATTTCCGTCCGGCGCCAGTTGGGCTGTGATCAAACTTTTTGTTTTTCTTATTATTGAGTTTTTCTTTATAGTTCCGTCCTGTCCGGGTTTAAAGATGTCATTAAGTTGATCATCACTAAGCTTAAATTGCTGCTGTAATCCTTTTCTTAAAGAATCAATATCGAGTTGCGTTTCATCGCCTATTTCCTTTAAAATGTCCTGAATTCCCTTATAGGCGCCTGAGCCGTTATGCCTTGCTTCAAAAAACTTTTCCAGTTGAGTAAGCTCCGCGCGGGTTAAGGCTTTTTCTTCACCTGCGCCGAGAATAGCGTTTAGTTTCCCTAAAGCTTTTTTATCAAGCCTGAATAATTCCTCAAACTGCCGGTTTAAAGCTTCCGTGCCTTGCCTGTAAGCTTCCGGAGCCTGACTGTTGTTATTTACCGCTTCAAGCAATTTCCCGATTTTTTTATCAAAAGAATCAAGGTTTCTTTCGGCTGAGCTGATTCTGTAAGCTTCAACAGCAGGGGTTACCACATATTTCTGAGCCCTGTCAGCAATAATACTTGCAAGAACAGGAGTTGCAATACCTGCTGTTATCATGGCAAGGGTATTACCCTGTATTGCAATCTGTTTCATTTTATCCTGAATAGCTGTTTTGCGGTCCTTGATGTCTTTAGGGACACCGAGCTTATCCCCGATTTTATAAATTTGCTCATCGGAATACAAATCCCAGGGCAGGTATTGCGGGTCAATGAAAAATTTCTTTCTGTCCCCTTTGGAGTTGACATATTCCTGGTTTATATCAAAGCCTTTAGCCCATTTAATCGGAGCGCCGATTATCTGGGGCCATAGAGCCATACCCGCAAACCAGCTTGCCAGCCCCACAAACTCCATTCCTTTGCCTACAGGGGTAACCTTGCTTGCGGCAAGCGCAACTGCAATTCCTAAACTTCCCATTCTTAAGGTCAGGTCATTGATTCGCCCGACGCTGTAATCATTTCCCTCTCCTTTAATCGCCGCATCATAAAGATACTTAGCCGAATCCCCGTATGCTTTTACATTACTGACAGCACCGCTGATAATATTTTCTTGCACGAGATAGCCCCTCGGGCTTGCGGGTTTTACTCCTTTTTTACCTCTGCTGTAAAGAGAGTAATCCTGCGGCCGGCTGCCATTAATGCCTGATGTCTGCATACGTTTGTTATTTACGTAAATATTGATAAAATTATCTGTCATTCAGGCTTCCTCCGGGGGGATTACTTTGTTGATTCTTTCTATCTGCGGATAGCTCTTTTCTGGCGGAAGTTTCCTTCAGGATTTTATAATTTCCATATAAAGTGCCCAGCGCTGAGGCTAAAATAATAGTTTTTCCTATTGCCCCGGTAATTTTGCTCTTGCCTTTCCATAACTGGATAAAACTGTTATAAAAAGGCTTTACAAAGTTATCGCCAAGCAGGTTTTTTGTTCTTACCAGTCTTTGCCTGATGGATAATGCTTTACCCGTATCAGGAAGTTTTTTGAATGAGAAAATTTCCCTCACTGACTTGCCAAAGTTCCTAAAAGCCCCTCCCCAGGCTTCCTGGCTTGCAAGACCAATGCCAAGGGCTACAAAGGGAGCTGTTAAAAGGTATTTCCAGGCTCTTGACATGATTAATGTTTTTTCAATATAAGGCTTTAAAGCGGAATCGGAATCATTCAGGTTCTCATCAAAACCATATTTTCCGGCAATTTTATCATACCTGTAATTTATCGGTTTGTCAGGATTGTCGTGGTTATATAGTAAATCCCATCTTGTAAAATCAATGCTTTCAAATACTTTATGATATTCCCTGGTTCTTTTCAGGTATCCTATGGAAGATTCCTGGTTCTTGCTTTCGACCACTTTGCTGTAAGGTTGGTTTAAATCTATGCCCCTAAGCCATTTTACAGGGTAGTCAATAACAGCTTTTGCCATTGCCGCGGCAATATAATAAAGTGCAACACCAATAGCAATATGCTTTGCAACTCTTTTAGCGGCTTTTTTACCCTGGTAATTAAGGTTATTTGCCCCCGCATAAAAAAGAGCCGCCAGTACAGGACCTCCTGTATAATACGGAACATTGGTGATTTGCATAAATTCATGGAAGTTTGAGCTCGGATCGCCCTTAAGTCCTTTGGTAATATATACAGGAATTGTATTTGCCGAAGCTATGTTATATTTTAATTTGTCTAAAAAGCCGTTTTCAAGCAGCTCATCATCTTTTTTAATCCCGGGGGTCGGCAATATATATGGTTTTTCCATCTGGATTCCTGCAATACTGCTATTTGTCGTTACGGCAGCAAGAGAAGACGGTTTAATGTCGTTTTTATTATAAAAGTTGTTAAGTGTCTCTGAGCGGAATTCCATTAATAGCCTCTGAAGTTAAACTATAATTTTATTCTTTTTTGAGGATTAAAGTTGTATGTTTTTAATAAATCTCACCATCCTGAACTGAAAGCAGATTTATCCCCTGACCTGCTGATTCTTTCAGGAACTGTGATTTTTATTTAAATTCATTTTTTAGTTGTTAAAGTCTGCATTAATTTACCTCATTTATAAAAAACATGAAAAAAAAATTATTTACAAAAATCAGGTAAACTTTTGTAAATTAAGTAAGGAAGTATGAAAAAATTCTTACGTAAAATTTTTACTCTTTACACACCTTAAAAACTTATTATGCGGTTTTGGCGGGAGCAAGTATCATAATAGCATTTTTGCCTTCCATGGAAGCCCTTTTTTCTGTTATATAGCTCTCTTCTTCCAGGTCCCGGTTTATTCTTTGCATAAGATCAAAAGCCATATTTTTATGTTGAATTTCCCTGCCTCTTAACATAATCACTATTTTAACCTTGTTTCCCGCACCGAGGAATTTCTTTATATTTTTAAGCTTTACATTATAATCATGTACATCTATTTTGTAACGCATTTTAACTTCTTTAACGTCCGGGGCATGCTGTTTCTTTTTTGCATCCTTAGCTCTTTTTTCAGTTTCAAACTTATATTTGCCGTAATCAATGATTTTTGCAACAGGTGTATCCCTCTCAGAGCTTACAACTACAAGATCAAGTCCTTTATTATATGCCATTTCAAGAGCTTCAGAAGTTTTTATAACTCCCACCTTATTCCCTGTATCATCAATTAGCAGGACTTCCCTTGCTCTAATTCTTTCATTTATTTCAGGTTGTTTTGTTCCTGTAAATCTACCGTTACTAATAGCTTTTCTCCTATTCTTACTATAATTATTTTAAGGTATATTGTGATACTTTAAGAAGAGACTTTAATGACTGTTTACCTGTCTGTAACTAATTGATTATATAACTGCCGAAGGTGGGACTCGAACCCACAAGGGCTAGGCCCACATGACCCTGAACCATGCGTGTATACCAATTTCACCACTTCGGCTTATTTTTCGGTAATTTTCCGTATTAAATATTACTATAACTAACAATAAAAGTAAATATTCAAGGTTTTCACAATATATTCCGATTCATTTAAAAATTTTTTTATAAACCTCTCTTTTATGATTTACGTAAAAAACTAAATTTTGTTCCCCTGATCTATTTTATTGTATATATAATTATTAAATGCTAGAATAATCTAAATTTAAGTGTATCTTAATAAAGAGGCAGAAAAATTCCTAGTTGGAGATTTAAGAAAAAATGATACTAAAAAATAAAACCGCCAGGGACAGGCTTGTTTTAGCTTTAGACGTAAATACAATGGAAGAAGCCCAAAAACTCGTAACTGAGCTTAGAGACTATGTAGGAGTTTTCAAAGTAGGCTTGCAGCTATATACCAGTGTAGGACCGGATATTATAAAAATGATCCAGGATGAGGGCAGGGAAATTTTCTTTGACGGTAAATTCCACGATATTCCCAATACAGTTGCAAAAGCCAGTGCGAACCTGGTAAAGCATGGAGTGTCATTTTTTAATGTACATATCACAGGCGGTTCAAAAATGATATCTACCTGCCTTAAACTCTCAAGGGAAACAGCTAAAAGCTGCGGCTTACCAAAACCAACAGTTCTTGGTGTTACTTTATTAACAAGCTTCGGGCAAAAAACACTTACGGAAGAATTATTAATTAACCGTAATATTGACGATTATGTAAGCCAGCTGGCAAAAGTAGCAAAAGATTCCGGGCTTGACGGAATTATAGCCAGCGCAACAGATGTTCCGAAAATTAAAAAAGCCTGCGGAGAAGATTTTATAATCTTATGTCCGGCAATAAGACCTACCTGGTCTGTTGTTAATGACCAGATAAGAGTTGTAACACCAAAAGATGCAATCAAAACAGGAGTTGACTACCTTGTTGTAGGAAGACCTATAACTTCTGCTAAAGACAGGGTATCCGCAGCAAAGCTTGTACTGGACGAAATGGAAGAAGCGCTGGAAGAAGTTCCTGTCTAATTAACCTGAATCACGAAATAGGAAAATCATTTTATATAAAAAGACGAGTCGATATATCGACTCGCCGCCTTTAGATTATGCAGACATTTTAAAGAATTTTTTTAAAATTTATAAAAAGCTCAATAATCAGAGAATTTAAAATCTCGACACAAAAATTTTACAACCGGATGTTGCAATTACTTGTTGAATTCAGAAAAATATTTAATTTCAGATGTTTTAATATAATTAATGAAAATCTATTATGCGTACTTGAAGTCTTTTTTCGCTCTGTCATCAACAATTTTCTTAACAGACTCCACCTCTGACGATACTATTTTATGCTGTATTTCAAGCCTTTTACCTTCTAATTCTAATACTTTATCCTGATAGTGTAACTGCTCAGAGAGTCCTTCATTTTCTGCCGCTTGCATTGCAACAGAAGCTAATATTGTTCTTTTCTGAGAATTCATTCTCAGTCCAAACTCTAAATCGCTCTTGTACCTGGTAAGCATCATTAATCCTGCTTGCATGTCTGCTAAACCCATATTAAACCTCCTTTGGTTTGTTAAATCTTTATCAGATATTCAATTTTTTGTGTCAGTATATTATTAAGTTTCTGATTGGTTTCTATCTATAATTTGCTAAAAGTCGTTCCAGTGATTACAATAATTATTAAGTGAATTGTTTTTATAAACTGTAATGGTGTAGGAGACGTAAATGAAAAATTTTAAAAAATTACTTGTATTTTCTTTACTGATTAGCTTTCTGGGTATAAATCCCGTTTTTGCCGGAAGTTATAACCCCGGTGTTATTCCTTTAGAAAGTTCATCTAATGTAATTCGCGCTGATGTTAAGTCTGAAAGAATTCCTGCGGGTACTATGCTTGAAGTCAGGATGGAAACACCTGTTAATTCTCATAATTACTTTGAAGGTGATACTTTCAGGGCAAACCTTCTTGAAGATGTCCGGATTGGGAATTTAGTGGTTCTTCCATCGGGAACTATGATTCGCGGCAGTGTTGATTATGTTCTTCCCGGCAGGCGTTTTAGCAAGGGTGGTGAGTTAAACTTGAATTTTGATCATGCTGTTACGCCTTTTGGTAAGCAGATTCCGCTTGAAGCTAAAATTACCAGGGCTAAGAACCTCAGTGCAGAGGGAAACTTTGCCGCAGGCGGCGGTTATATTAATGCTCTCGGGAAAAATTTTGACACAAGTGCTGACATTTTAACGACCACAACTAAATACTGTGTTGATAAAGGTTTGTCATTTTGGCAAGGTATTCCTGTAGCGGTGATGGCTCCTGCCGGTGCTTTTGCGGGAACAATCGGCGGTGGAACTCATTTCATCTTCAGATCAATTTATGATATGTTCAAAAAAGGCGAGAATATCAAGGTAAACCCCGGTGATATTATTGAACTCACACTTATAGAACCTATGGATGTACCGATAAATTAATCAGGAAAACGAACATAAAATTCTCAACCGGTTTGGCAGGAAAATTTCCGCGCTTTAATCCTCTATTTTTGTCATCAACTCCTTTTTTTTATCTCCTCCATCGAGTACTTCTTTTTTGTAGTATGTATAGAAGCTATACTCTCTATTTAAATAAAAACAATTAATCCCTTTTAAATTCAAAATTATTAAAAATTTTAACATTTTGTAATATTTAACTTGAGTTGCCAATTAGCCAAAAGCCAGGATATGACTATGCAACATTTGCCAAAAAATTATAGAGAATCGAAAAGAGGCGGAGCTTCTTTTCCACCTATGGGGCGGCTGTGCGCGACAGCGGGAGCTAACGCAGTAGCTCATTCATGGGTGGGTTTTGGCAAATGTTGCATACATGCAATTAGCGGCTCGAGTTAAGTAGCAACTTGAGTTATTATTGAGTAAAATTTAGTTATAATAATTTTTACCGCTTATTTAAAACACAAAATACAAGGAAGGTTCACCGGGTGAATATTGAAAAAAAAATAACTGACTGCTTTGAGCCGATTGAAGTATCGAACCGGGAAATACTGAACATCTCTAACTTTACCGGAATTGCACAGGATTCAAGAAAAGTTTTAAAAGGAAATATTTTCGTCTGTATCCAGGGTGAAAGGACGGACGGGCATGACCATATAAAACAGGCAGTGGAAAACGGGGCTAAATTAATAATCAGCCAAAAAAAACTGCCCGATGATATTAACTGCCCTTATATTGTCGTAAAAGACACAAAATTTGCAATGGCATGCCTCTCAGCAATGTTCTATAAAAACCCCTCAAAAGATACTGATCTTATAGGAGTTACGGGCACAAACGGAAAAACTACGGTAACACACCTTGTAGAAACTATTTTTGAAAAAGCAGGCATAAAATGTGCGCTTATAGGGACACTGGGAAGCAGGCTTTCCTCGGAAGAAGATTACACCTGCAGTGACCATACTACACCGCAGGCACCCGAACTTCAGCAGAAACTGAGGGATATAGCAGATAAAGGCATAAAAAAAGTCGTGATGGAAGTAAGCTCCCATTCCCTTGACCAGCACAGGGTTGCAGGGTGCGAGTTCTCAGGCGCTGCTTTTACGAATTTAACCCAGGATCACCTTGACTACCATATCACTATGGAAAATTACTTTAAAGCCAAGGCAAAGCTCTTAAACCTGCTAAAAAAAGAACCCGACAGGAATAAATATGCGGTTATTAATATTGATGACGGTTATTTGTCGGAATTACCGGGTCTGATCCCGAAAGATACGGAAAATATAAAAATTTTCACCTGCGGAATAAAAAATAAAGCTGATATAACAGCAGGGAATATAGATATTTCGCCGGGAAAAACAAAATTCCTGTGTAAAACACCTGTTGGAAGCAAGAAAGTAAAACTCCGGCTTACGGGCTTGTTCAATATTTATAACGCGCTAACAGCAATCGGTATTGGAATTGCGGAAGGAATAAGCCTGAAAGACTGTGTAGAAGCTGTAGAATCAGTACCGTCAATTCCGGGCAGGTTTGAAGCGGTTTCAAGAAAACCGCTGGTGATAGTTGATTACGCCCATACCCCGAACGGTCTTGAAAATGTGCTTGAATCAGCAAGAATGATTGTCCCGGCTAAAGGCGAACTGATATGTGTTTTCGGTTGCGGGGGAGACAGGGATGTTACAAAGCGTCCCCGGATGGGTAAAATAGCGGAAAAATTGAGCGATAAGATTATTATTACCTCTGATAACCCGAGAACTGAAGACCCGCAGCAGATAATCACCGATATTCTAACCGGCATAAATGAGCTGAATTCAAAGAAAATAATGGTGGAAATCGACAGGGCAATTGCTATAGAGCAGGCAATAGTTAATTCCGGCGAGAAAGATGTTATAGTAATTGCGGGTAAAGGTCATGAGGATTACCAGATAATAAATGATGAAAAATTCCATTTTGATGACAGGGAAGAAGCTAAAAAAGCGCTCAAAAAAATTAAAAGATAAGAGTTTATTGGGAAGCATATAAATTGATAGAAAGATATACAGAAAAAGCAATCAAAGTAATTTTATTCGCCCAGGAAGAAGCGTTCATGGCAAAACACGCGAGGCTTTATCCTGAACATATCCTGGCAGGAATTGTAAGGGAAGGCTCAGGATTATCATCCAGGCTTTTAAAAGCCGCCGGAGTAACTATGGATATGCTCAGGGAAGTTATTCACAGCAGGCAATTTAGGCGGCATGAAGGAAAAAATCCCTCAGAAACAATGCTGTTCAGCTCTACAGTAAAAAAAATACTGAGAGAAGCCTGGTATGAGGTCCAGTCTTCAGGGACTTACTATGTTACCCCGGAAAACCTTTTTCTAAGCCTGCTAAAAGATGATGAATCGCGGACAATAAACTTGTTGAATGAATTCGGCGTAAATTTTGAAAAAATAAGAGCAAGCGTTGAAAAAGTAAGTAATAAATCAACCAAACCGTTTGTCCACCCGGAAGAAACCTCTGTAGTAAGCAGCCAGCCGCTGAAATTCTTTGATAAATCCATTTTTTACGAGGAAGAAAAACTTAAAAACCTTATAGAAACCGCAAAAGTAAAGCTTGAGCAGACCAGCCATGAAGCTTTCGGAACAGAACAGTTGGCTCAGGCGATTATTGAAAACAGGGATTCCCGGATTTACGAAATTCTCGAGGCAGAGGGAATAAACTCGCAAAACTTTATACAAAAACTCCAGGCAATAGATTCCAGAAAAGATGAATACAATACAAACGAACCGGAATTTACCCCCAAAGCTTACAACGCGATGCTCTCAGCGCATGATATAGCAAAAGAGCTGGGCTCAACCTTTATCAAGCCGGAACATGTACTGCTCGGAATCCTGCGCGAAAAACAGGGTATTGCCTGCAGGATATTCGAGGAACTGGGGGTTAACGCCGACAGTCTTTACCGTAAGATAATTAACCCCATAGAAAAGGAAAAACCGGAAGTCCTTACAATAATCAAACTTGCAAAAGAAGAAGCCCGCAGGATGGAGCAGAATATTATAGGCACAGAGCAGGTCCTTCTGGGAATCCTGGGGGAAGGAACCGGCATAGGAGCACATGTACTGAGAAATCTTGGGGTGACACTTAAAGATACCCGTATAGAAGTCAAAAAAATCATAGGACCGGGATACCACTACTCCGAGTATAACGAGCCGGTCTTTACTCCCAGGGCAAAAAGAGTAATTGCCAAAGCCTGGAGAAAAGCAAAAAAGCTCAATAAACAAAAATTTACATCAGAACACCTTTTACTGGCAATAACCGGGGAAAAGGAATCCATAGCAATGAGGGTTCTTGAAATCCTGGGAGTTGACACAGTTGAAATCAAACAGGGAATCCTGAATGAAATAAGAAAAAACGCCATATCGACCGATATTAATGAGTAACCTGGATAAAATAATTTCCAAAATAGAAGAATTTGCCCCGCCAAGCCTTGCCCGGCAATGGGATAATCCCGGCTGGCAGGTTTACCTCGGTAATAAGAACATTAATAAAATCATGCTGGCATTGTCCCCAACCCCTGATGTTATTGAAAGCGCGGTAAAAAAAGACTGTGAGCTGTTAATAACCCATCATCCCATGATTTTTGAAAAAGTAAAAACCCTTTCTGTAGAGGATTACGCTAACCTGGCTTTAATTAAGGCTGTCCGGGGCAACTTGCAGGTCTATTGCGCCCATACTAACCTGGATGTTGCCGAAGGCGGAATTGCTGATATCCTGGCGGAAAAACTCGAGCTTAAAAATATTTCCCCGGCTGAACCCGGAGATACTCCCGGTTTTGGCAGGAAAGGCGAGCTTTCCCGGACGGAAGACCTGTCCGGATTGATAAGTAAAGTAAAACAGCTATTGAATACCAATAAAATAAAACTTATTAATCCAGCTAATGTTGAGAAAATCCGTAAAATAGCGGTCCTTCCCGGCAGCGGGGGCGGATTTATACCGCTATTAAAAGACATTGACCTTTATATTACCGGGGATGTTAAATATCATGACGCGCTTTTAGTAAGGAATTTTGCAGTTATAGACGCCGGGCATTTTGAGACGGAAAAAGTGATTCTTCCTGTTTTAAAAGAACTTTTAAAAGAGTTTGAGACAGAAATTTTCCTGGCGGAAGAAAAAGTTCCCTGGAAATTTGTTCTTTAAATATTTTGCACTGTCTTTCGAAACTGTGTTGATGACCCTCAAGCTATCATTCTTGCGGGGAGGGATTTTTCATACTTTTTATCATATTATACCGATTTCAATAGGTAAACATGGAATTAAAAATTTTGGTAGTGATTAAATTCTTAGTGATAAATTGTAATGTATGATAAAAAGGTGTGTTACAAGGTCGTGCCAGTAATCTGACTTTGAAAAAGCAAGTGTTTTTCTTGTATA
>JANQEP010000088.1 GCA_028278305.1 Candidatus Gastranaerophilales bacterium | reverse complement strand
ATAAATGGTATTTTTGAAACTATTATTAAAGTATTAGGAAATAAAGTCTCGATATTTATCCATTGTTGCCTGTATAGAATAATCGCCAAGCTGCTTATGAAGGTAATCTATAGACATTCCATTCTGTAAAGCCCTGTATGCATAAGTATGCCTGAGCTCATTAAAAGTAAATTTATCAAGTTGTAATTGCTTAACTATATTTGCAAAAGTCTTTCTTAGCCTTTTGTCCTGTGTATAGTAGCTTAAAGCTTTATCATAAAAGATAAAATCATTTTCCCGTTTGTTTTTAATTGCTTTTTTAAGATCAGGAATAATATTTTCAGGAATATTTATTTGTCGGATAGCGGTTTTTACTTTGGAAATAATCACTTTACCCATATATAAGGTTTTATTTATTTTAATTTTTTTATTTTTAAAATCAATATCACTTTTTTTTAGGGCAAAAATCTCAGCTTTTTTTAAGCCGGATAATAAAGCAAGCAGAATAAATTTGTAAAGAATGGGAGAATTTTTTTTTGCATTTGCAAGAATTAATTTAACTTCTGTTTCATTCAATATCTTTATATCAGTTTTTTTCTTGAATTTTACGTTAATAATCCCGTTGTAAGGGGTATCTGAAACAAAACCCCATTCCTTGAACTTATTGAACATATTTCCAAAAAGCGTTACACAGTTTCTAATGCGCCTATTTGAAATATATTGTTTTTGTTTTAAGGCAATAAATTCCTTAATTTCTTTTTGGGTGATATTTTTAAGCTTCATTTTTCCAAAAAATGATAAAAGATGGACATTACTAATACTTATATATGTCTTAAAAGTTGATGGAGTGCAGTTTTCCTTTGCATGATGAACAAGAAAATAATCTGCTGCCTGCCGAAAAGTAATATTATTATCAGGAATGATTTTTATTTCAGGTTTTTCAACAAGCCTAAACATTTCTCTACGCTCAGGAATTTTATTTATGTACCTGTATTCAAATTCTGAGACCTTTGTTACAATCCCGTCAGTTGAAAAGTTTTCAAGAATATCATTTATTTCAGTTTCATCAAACCCTGTCATAACAACAATATCATCGAGAGAGAACCTGTTTAACCCCTTTATTATCTTTAAAATCTTGTCTTGATTCATTCTTTAGTATCTCCTTTAAAATGTTTTCATCAATAAGTTCAATGTTGTTGGTTTTAGCAATTGATTCCAGCCTGTTAATAATCCTTACAATCTGCCTGAACCTGTTTGCCTGATTATGAATTAAACCAACAGCAGGCTCAGATACTTCAATTTCGCAGAGCTGGCTTATTATTTCCTGCACATCACTGACTGAGAAGGATTTAAACTGGACAATGCCTGATAACCTGTCATAAAGGTGCTTGTATCTTTGCAGTTTCTTCTGTGCAAGGGTCATACCCACAAAAATAACCGGGACATTGGTCTTATCGTGAATGTCCCGGATGGTTTCTATTGTTTTCTGGTCGCCTGCAAGGTAGTCTATCTCATGATAAGCCATAGGATGCGTACCTGTAATTCTTTTGGCGGTGCAGAGATATTCGCCCCTGGTGGAGTAAACTTTGATTTTTCTCAGGTCAAACAGGCTGTATCTTATCATTATCCTGTCTTTTAAACCATAAAGGGCATCATTGTAATAATCGGTATTTAGGAATCGTATGCCGTTGCGGTGGATTGTTTTTATCTCATGCGCCATCATCAACTCATCAAGCTCATTCTTGGCTATATTCTGCCTTATTCTGCCCTCAAATACCTGCTTTATGCTTTGTGTCGGACTATTCGGGCAGGGCTGGCAGTGCCTGTAGTCCAGCCAGCAGTTAATCAGTCTTATTGTTTCTTCGATTGTAGGTATGTAACCCTGGTTTATTCGGCCATAGAGTTCTTTGTGGAATTTTTCATTTCGTTTCATGTGTGCTGGCCTGGCTTCAATACTGCTCCCGCTATAAGTCGGCAGCAGTTTCTCAAACTCCTCCTGAAATTCCCTGAAAAACCTTTCTATAACCTTTGCCCTGGCATTATATGGTTTAGCGTAAACCGGTTTAATTCCAAGTTTGGTGTATATTCCGTTAAACCCGGATTCTGTAAAATCAGTTGATTTAGAAAAATATTTTGCTTTAAATGCTTTTCCGTTGTCCTGGTAAACAATTCGTGGAATCATATCAAGGTTAATGATTGCCATACGAAGGGCTGAGGCAATATATTGCGTGTTTTCCTCCAGCATAATTTCATACCCGCATAAATATCCTGACTTCCAGTCAAGAAATCCAACCAACACAGCCCTGTGTAAATTATCATCTAAATTGAGATGAATTATCAGGAGGTTTGAGCTAAAAAGTGTGAAAAATATTTTCTGTCTTAATTTTTAGCCATAGTATATAAATTAACGAACTACTTGTATCCTACAAGGATTTGTTTAATGTGGTCAAGCTACTGTTGTAATTAACAGTTAGAATGCAAATTATCAGTTTTAAGCTCCATAAAGCGATTTATACAAAACTGCCATTAAGACGTATAAAGACACACTTTTTAATAAACAGACATACTTCCCCGATATTTCCCTTAACTTCCCCCTGCTGAAAAAATTGGATATTCTGAAAAAAATTAAAATCCGCCTGTAATATAGACGTGTTAAAAGATAGAGGCGATTTCGTAAAAATCGGTCATGTCCAATTTTTATCCAATTCGTATCCAATAATTATCCAATTTGTGGTTTTTTATCACTCCTCTAAAAGTCGGGAAGTCCCGCACCGGTTGCATGACTTCTCCGCTTCCCCGCCACTTGCAATTGGATAAAAACCTATAACTGTTAAGTACAGTTGTTTTAACCTCTAATTAACCTGAACTGCTAAATAGCTAAATTTAGCTTCTGTATTAGATTATACGTACAAAGCATAGAAAAAACTCTGGCTAAAAAAGCTGGAGTTTT
>JANQEP010000066.1 GCA_028278305.1 Candidatus Gastranaerophilales bacterium | reverse complement strand
ATGTAATGCCGGGTTATTTTTTGTGTTAGGTCTTTTGGTATTAACCGGCTTTTAAGTGATAATAAGTTTCAGGGTTATGTTTTAGCAACAGGGTATTATTATCTTTTTACTTCCGGGACAGCGGAATCTGCAAGTACTTCTGAGACGGAGTTTTTAAATATTCCCACCTTGTATTTTGCACAGTAGACTCTCAGTTCTCTTAATACCTGGGGAGTTAGCAGATATATTCCTATAATATTAGGAACAGCCATTGCAAGCAGCATTGCATCCGTAAAATCAATGATACTTGCCATATTCATTGAAGATCCTATGACTATGAAAATACAAAAAATTAACTGATAGGTTCTGGTTCTTTTTTCACCTTCTCCAAAAAGATAGTTCCAGGCTTTTTGACCGTAATAAGACCAGGAGAGTAATGTTGAAAGAGCAAAAAGAGTAATTACAAGCGCTAAAATATAAGGAAAAAATGGTATTACAGACTCAAAAGCCATGGAAGTAAGCTTAACTCCCACAAGACCTTCTGTACTTGCATGTGCTCCGGTTACCAGAATGACAAAAGCCGTAATTGAACATAAAATAACTGTGTCAATAAAAGGTTCCAGCAGGGAAACAAATCCCTGAGATACGGGTTCATGGGTTTTTACCGTAGCATATGCAATTGGCGCAGTGCCTACACCTGCTTCATTTGATTGAACTGAACGTCTTAGACCCCAGATAATAGAACCGATTATACCCCCTTCTACAGCTTCGGGGTTAAAAGCTTCATTAATAACCAGGGCTATTACATTTGGAATTTCCGTAAAATGATATAAAATCACTACAAATCCTGAAATCATATAAAGAATGCACATAAAAGGCACTATTTTTTCTGTAACTTTTGCTATGCTCTTGATTCCACCGATAATTATCATACTGATGATTAGCGCAATTAAAAGTCCAAAAACCCAGCTATTAGACTGAAAAAAACTGTCCTGGCCTCCGGTTACTTCTACAATCTGGGAAGTTGCCATTGAGACCTGGAACATATTACCGCCTCCAATAGCTGCAGCAATACACATCCAGGAAAATATTACAGCAAGGGGCTGTCCAAGCCATCTCATTTTCATCCTCGTCAGTCCATGGGAAATGTAATACATTGGTCCTCCGGAAATACTTCCATCCGGATTTACCCTTCTGTATTTAATTCCGAGTGTGGCTTCCATAAATTTTGTAGCCATTCCGAAGATTGAACCTATAATCATCCAGAAAACAGCGCCCGGACCTCCCATTGTAATAGCTATTGCAACACCTGCTATGTTACCAAGCCCGATTGTTCCTGATAATGCGGTTGAAAGCGCCTGAAACGAAGAAACTTCCCCTTTATCACCGCTGTCTTTTACTTCATTATTTTTCTTTTTTCCAAAAACCAGTTCAACAGCGTGCTTGAACCCCCAGACCCCGATACCTTTTGTTATAATTGTAAAGACTATAGCGCCGACTAAAAGCCAGATAATAATTACAGGCATATCTACACTGTTTATACTTACCGGGTAAAAAACAAGCCCGGAAACAGCGTCAGAAGCCGGTGCAATCAGATTATCTATTTTTTTGTCAATTCCTTCTGCAAATGCTTTGTCTGAAATAAAAAAAAGTATTACTAAATTTACCAGCAGAAAAATTTTTCTCATGATAACTTCTCAGTCCCCTGTAAAAATATGTTTTATTTTATCAGCAAAAATCAGGGAAGGCTCTTATTTTCTCAGGAGTAAAAAATTATTTTACATAAGTAAATCGGGCTGTTTTGTTTTTTTCACTTTATACGGGGAATTTTCCCTATGATTAGCCTTAAAAATTTGTAAACATTTTCTTAACAAATATTATTTTTCTTTACTCTCTAGTTTGGTATCAAGAGCTAGTTCTCCTGTTTAATACTTTATTAGACATTTGGCTTATATAAAAAATAAAAGATTTTTTTTAATATTTTCTTGTTAATCGACATAGTAAAAGAAAGGTTTATAAAATGAGAAATAAAACAAAATTATTTATGATTACACTTGCTATATTTAGCTTCTTATTTGGGTTTAACTCCAAAAGTTCCGCTGAAGTTAAAATAGCTCTGGTTGATATGGTCCAGGTTGTTAAAAATTATGGTAAAGCTCAAAAAGCCCAGGCTGATTTGCAGGTGAACCAGAAAGAAATAAATAAAATGATCGCAAAAGCAAGGGAAGAAGTTAAAAAAATAAAGGAAGCAGAGGTTAAAGACCAAAAGGAAAAAAAACTTGCGGAGGAAATTCTGACAAAAAGTAAAACATATAGAGAAATTTTTTCTAAAAAATGGCAACAGGTTCAAAGTGATATTTTACTAACCATAAAAAAAGTAGCAGATGATGGAAAATATGACCTTGTAATGGATAAACAAACTGTAATCGCCGGGGGAGAAGATATAACAAAAAAAGTTTTAGCTGAATTAGAGAAATAATGCCCAACCACAGCGTGCATATCGATGACAGCCTTATAAATAAAAAAGGCTGTTTTTATTGGGAATTTTATGTAAGAATTTTTTATTACTTCCTTAATACCTGATTAAAGCCCCTATTCCTTCAAATTTTTCAAGTTTTTCAGCGGCTGTATCCTTAACCATTTCTATTTTGCCGTTGTTTTGAACGGTGAGCCTTATTATTTCCTCAACCAGGTCTGTTTCCCTGTAATTGCCATTACATTCGGGACAGCCGGGCTGGTATTGATCTTTTGCCACATATAAACACCCGTTGCATTTCCAGCCCTGATAGGTTTTATATCCGGGAATAACTATTGTATCAGCTCGTCCTTCTTCTATAAGTCTTATAGTGTCCTGCATTCCCAGCGTAGAGTTTATCGGGGACGTTTCTATTATGTTTTCTACCGCCTTTATTTCTTTATGAATTTCATTTTCATGCAGGTCAGAAATTATTTTTTCCAGTATATGATTGATATTTTCTCTCATATCCAGGGAATTTATATCAATTGTTTTTAAGTTTATCCTCTTAGGCAGAAGTGTTTGAAGGTTTTTAACCTCGTAATGCTGCCCTATGATTATAAGATTATCATATGAATTATTATCCAGCATCTCTGAGGTAATCCTTGCTACTTCCTTAAAATGCGTATGAGCCTGGTTTTCAATATGCCTTTGATATCTCATCTGTGCCCAGCCGCCTTTTTTATGGAACCCATGAATTTCATGTTTCATATCTATTTCATCAAAAATAAATCCGCCGAGCCTGACGTTAAAAATCCTTGTATTTTGCTTGTCGGTCATCACTACAAGAGCGTTTTCGCACTCGTCAAAATGATATGCAAGTTGTTTCAGGTGAGGTATGGAGTTTACGGCAAAGCTGTTTTCAAAAGGCATTATGGAATGGAAAACTTCAAAAACTCCCAGTTTATCACAGGCAAATATTGCCGCCCCGTGTGCTTTTGAAATTAACTTATTTTCCAGAAAATACATTATTTTTTCAGCATCTTTTCGCAGGCTGATAAGTTTTTCCCTGTCATTTTTATTATGAAGCTTTTTTTCTGCTTCCTGAAAAGAATTTTTAATGAAAATCCTGTCTTTTTCCTTTTGCTCCAGATATTCATGCGCATTTACATGCAGGTAGAGGGTTATAAAAGGAAAGCCGGTTTCAGGAAGTTTTGAAAGATAAGACAGTTTTTTATTTTGCATAGCTCATTTTTGTTATTATAACTAAAACATAATACTATCTGTTTTTCAGGTTTTCATTACACTTCAAGGTAATACAAAATTTATAGTATTATTCAAAAAGCGCTTTTATAAATAACTTAAAATGTGTAAACTATTATTTGTATTAATCTAAAGGAGATAGAGTTATGAATGAAAAACTCATTTTAGCTAAAAAGTTTCTTTATAAATTTTTCGTTATAGGCTTTTTGTTTTTTATAATCAGTGTAGTATCCTATATTTTCCTAAAGGACTTTGCAACAGAAATGGCACAGGTCTGGTATGGTGTTGATCCTGATTTTTACCGTAATTTTGTTTTTATTCTTTTAGGATGTCTTAAAGTTATTTTAATCTTTTTTGTGCTATCCCCTGCTTTAGCGCTTCACTGGTTAACAGGCTGCTGTAAAAAAGCAGATTAAGACATAAACAAAATACATATAGCACCGCCTGCTAAAATGCGGATTCATTTTCCAGCATAGTGGGTGTATGTTTCGCTAAAAATTAAGGGGTAAAGAAAAAATTCTTTGAGGGATTTCTTTTATGGAAATACTCTCCTGTTTGCCTGTTGATAAGTTTTTAAGAGTCAACGTACCGGTTTTTAATTCTTCTTCTCCGAGAATCAACGCAAATTTTGCACCTGTTTTTGAGGCTTTTTCCATCTGCTTTGCAAATTTTCTCGCTAAAAAATCCAGGTCAACGGAAATTCCTAAGCCTCTTAGTTCTGAGGCAAGTTTCAGGGCTTGTTTTTTGTTATCAGAGACAATAAAAACATCAAGGGGTTTTTCCTCGGGGACTTTACATAAACTTATAAGTCTTTCCATGCCTATTGCCCAGCCAACAGCCGGAGTTTGCGGACCTCCCAGCGTAGATACCAGGGGATCGTATCTTCCTCCTCCGCAAACAGCGTTTTGTGAGCCGAGGTTTGTGCTGGTTATTTCAAAAACAGTTTTATTATAGTAATCAAGACCTCTTACCAGCTTTTTATTGACAGTATATTTGATATTTAAAGTTTTTAAATATTCTTTTAGCTCTTCAAAATGTGCTACGCAGGATTCGCAGATAAAATCCCGGCTTATTACGCTGTCTATCTCCGGTAAACAAAGAAGCTGCCTGCATTTTTCGTTTTTGCAGTCAAGTATTCTTAGAGGGTTTTTTTCGAACCTGACAAGACAATCCGGGCAGAAATCCTCCAGTTTAGGTTTAATGACGCTTTTTATCTGCTTTTTATATTCATTCCTGCACTCAGGGCAGCCTATATTGTTTATTTCTAGTGAAAGACCGCTTAAGCCCAGCTCATCCAGGAAATTCATTGCAATCTGAATAACTTCAGCATCTGCACAAGGGTTTTCAATTCCGAAAAGTTCCAATCCCAGCTGGTGAAATTGCCGTTGTCTTCCGGCCTGGGGTCTTTCATACCTGAACATTGCTCCTTTATACCAGAGCTTTAGCGGACTGGGAAGCCTGTGCATTCCATGTTCAATAAAAGACCTTACTACTCCTGCGGTATTTTCAGGTCTGAGTGTCAGGCTTCTGCCTTTTTGCAGGAATGTGTACATTTCTTTGTTCACAATATCGGTAGAATCCCCTACACCTCTGGTGAAAAGTTCAGTGGATTCAAAAACAGGGGTTCTTATTTCTTTATAATTAGCTTTTTCAAGGATATTTTGAGCTTTGTCTTCTATATATTTCCATATATGTGCCTCGTAAGGCAGTATGTCTTTTGTTCCTTTCGGAGCTTTATAGTTCATTTTTTTCTCATTAAATTTATTCAGTTTAATTATATTATAAAAATATCTTAAACCCTTTTTACATTTTAATTTTCTTCGTTTTTGTTTCTTACAAGTACCTGGTTTTGTATTAATCTTTTAGGCTTAGATGTAGTATATTTTAGTAGGAGAAAAAAGACCTGAAAAGTTGTCCTGATGAAAATAATACAAAATAAATTTATAAAAAGACTTACAAGAGATAAAATTGTACTGAGCGCAATAATCGTACTGTTTTCAATGTATATTTTCATTGTTTTTGCCGGATTTTTCGCGCCATATTCAAAATATTTCAGCGACAGAAACCTGTCTTACTCTCCTCCCTCAAAAATTTATATAATAAACCAGCAAGGCGAACTTTGCTTGCCATACACCTATAACTACGAAAGGCGTTTTAACCCGCAGACTTTCAGGATGGACTATATTCCGGATAAATCCCAAAAATATTACCTGAAATTTTTTACTAAAGGACAGGATTATAAATTATTCGGTTTTATACCGTCTGATATTCATTTTATAGGTGTTGATGAACCCGGCAGGCTTTTTCTGCTGGGAGCTGATATAAACGGCAGGGATGTTTTTTCAAGGCTTTTCTACGGTGGGCAGATTTCATTGACCATAGGGTTTCTTGCCCTGTTTATTTCATTCCCTATCGGACTGCTATACGGTGGAATTTCCGGTTATTTCGGAGGAAAGACAGATTCCCTGATGATGAGATTCGCCGAAGCCATTATGAGCATACCCGGTTTCTTCCTGTTAATTACTCTTGCAGCTGTGCTTCCTGCTAATATGACAAGCGTGCAGAGGTTTGCGTTTATTACAATAATACTGGCATTTATTGGATGGGCGGGTTTTAGCAGGGTTGTAAGGGGAATGGTCCTTTCTATAAAGAATAAGGAATTTGTGGAAGCTTCAGAGGCAATTGGAGCAAGTTCTATGCGTACTATTGTACATCATATCCTTCCTCAGACAGCAAGTTATGTAATAGTTGCAATGACACTCAGCGTGCCGGGCTATATTCTGGCGGAATCCGGACTTAGCTTCCTGGGGTTGGGGATTCAGCAACCTGACGCCAGCTGGGGGAATATGCTGAAAGAGGCACAGGAATATATAAATGTTCTCTACCGTCCGTGGTTACTCACACCAGGCTTTCTTATCTTTATTGCGGTTCTGTCTTTTAACCTTGTAGGCGACACGGTAAGGGATATTCTTGATCCTAAGAGCAGGATGAAACGTTAATTATTTTGATCGGGCTTTTTGTTTTTTCCCTGAAAAACCCTGAAAAAAATTTTTAGTTTATGATTTTTATATGGAGAAGTTTTTAACCTTAGCGCAGATAACTTTTAAATCCCCGGGTGAAATATTTATAAGCCCGGGAATCTTTGATGTTCACTGGTATGGGATCATTATAGCAATTGCCTTTCTTGCGGGGCTCGGGGTGTCTTTGCATATTGCAAAACAGGAAAATATAGATTCAGAGAAGATAATTAACCTTGCCACGCTGCTTTTAGTTGGAGGCATTGTATTTGCGCGGATGTATTATGTAATTTTCAGCTGGGATTATTTTTCCTTGCATCCTGCGGAAATTTTTATGCTATGGAAAGGAGGACTATCAATTCATGGGGTTATAATAGGATGTTTTTTCTTTCTGCTGATTTATGCCCGGATTAAAAATATCTCTTTGCTTAAATACACTGACCTTTTTGCATGTGCCTTGCCGTTAGGACAGGCTATAGGTCGCTGGGGAAATTTTTTTAATTCTGAAGCTTTTGGAACTCCTACTGATCTTCCTTTAAGAGTTTACATACCGCCAGAAAACCGACCATCGCAGTATTTTGAATACGAATACTTTCATCCCGCATTTTTGTACGAATCAATATGGAACTTAGCTGTGTTTTTTGTTCTGTTTTACGTGATTCGTCCTAAATTTCGTGCAACTAGCGGTGTTGTTACACTTAGTTATCTGATTTTATATTCTGTAGGAAGGTTTTTTATAGAAATATTCAGAACAGATAATATTTACAGCATCATGGGTTTGCATATTGCCCAGTTTATAAGCTTATTGCTAATATTAACAGGAATATCCGGTCTAATCATGTTATTTTGCAATAAAAAAATTTCTGAAAATAAATAAAAACAGACACTTTTTCTGATTTTTTTTAAATTTACTCTAAGTCACCTGATAATACTTACTTTATGATATAATAATTTCTAAATTTTTCTGATATTCTTTATTTATACTTATAGTAAGCGTCAAAAAGTAAATAGAGGCTGAATATGATCTGTCCTTTTTGTTCTCATGAAAATACAAGAGTGCTGGAATCCCGATTATCCTGCGAAAAATCAAGTATAAGACGCAGACGGGAATGTGATGACTGTCATAGAAGGTTTACAACTTACGAAAGAGTTGAAAACAGTTCTATAATGGTCATAAAAAAAGACAAAACAAAAGAAAAATTCTGCAGGGAAAAACTGGTAAAAAGCATAGCTGATGCATGTAAAAAAAATCATGTGAACAGTATTATGATTAATAAAATTGCTGAATGTGTGGAATCAGAAATATTAATGAATGCAAAAAAAGAAGTAAACAGCAGCTTCATTGGGGAAAAAGTCCTGCATTACCTTAAAGACATTAATGAGGTAGCACATTTAAGATATCTTTCAGCATTCAGGCAATATACAAACATTGAAAAACTCCTGGAGGAGTTGAGAACTTCCCCTAAAATCCCTGCTTTATTCTAGAACGTCACGTCATCATTAAAACTATAATTTAGACTAAAGGCAAGTTTTAAGGAATTTAAAAAATTAACTGACATTTAATTATGTCTTTCATCTCTGACAATGCGGCCGTCTACAATTTCAATAACCCTGTCAGCTTTCAGGGCTAAATCTCTTTCATGGGTTACTATAATAAAAGTCATGCCTTCATAAGCATTGATTTTTCTGAAAAGATTGTAAATTTCAGTACCGGTTTTCTGGTCAAGCGCACCGGTAGGTTCATCTGCAAAAACCACGGAAGGGTTGTTCATAAGCGCTCGGGCAATCGCAACCCGCTGGTTCTGACCGCCCGAGAGCTGGGCAGGCTTGCTGTAAAACTTATCACCTAAACCTACATTTTCAAGAATTTCTTTAGCCCTGTTTTTCTGTGCTTTTTTCGTTTTCCTGGAAATATAAGACGGCATAAGAACGTTTTCAAGCGCGGTAAACTCCGGCAGCAAAAGATGCGCCTGGAATATAAAGCCTATTTCCCGGTTTCTGAACTCTGCTTTTTGTTTTTCATCCCATTTAGAAGTCTCCTGCCCCAGATAATAAAGTTTTCCGGAAGTCGGCGCGTCTAGAAGTCCCAGAACGTTCATCATTGTACTTTTTCCTGATCCGCTCGGACCGACAATGGCTAAAAATTCCCCTTTACATATGGTAAGGTTAATGCTGCGCAATGCATGTACAGGCTGGACTCCCGTATAAGTTTTATTTATGTTTTCGAGTTTTAAAAGTGTATTCTTCGATATTTCAGCCATTTATCGCCTCTACAGGGTTAAGTTTTGCAGCCTGGTAGGATGGTATAATACTTGCCAGAATGCTGGTGAATAATGAATAAAAGAATGCAAGAACCGCATATTCCATACTAATTTTAAATTCCGGGATTTCTGTGCTAAAGAAAGTTTCCCCGGCTGATTCTATAATTCCCGCATACCACTCTATAAGCAGTTTGGCAAAACCAAGTCCCAGAACATACGCCAGCAGGCTCAATGAAATAGCCTGAATCAGAAAAACAGACATTACAGAAAAATTTTTTGCGCCCATTGACTTTAAAATTCCTATCTCTTTTGACTTTGAAGCTATAAGCATTATAAAAACACTGGTAATACTGGATGCGGCTGAAAAAATTATGAGGAAATTAATAAAAGTAATAATGAGCCTGAACCTGCTTATCTGGTCAAGAATCTGCTTGTTTTCTTCCATCCAGCTTTCAGCGTCCAGACCGGTAATTTCCCGTAACTTTCCCGCTACTTCCCTGGCTTTATAGATATCTTTTATCTTTATTCCTATTCCATTCACGTCATTGCCGAGATTAAATATTTGCTGACCTGATTTTAAAGCTACATACACCTGAAATTCATCGTTTTCCCTCAGTCCCGTTGAAAAAATCCCCACTACTTTCAGGCTTTTGGAAGAGCCCCGCGGTCCTGTAACAGTCACTCTGTCCCCCAGATCAACGTTTAATTTATCTGCAAGCGTTTCACCCAGTACTATATCGTTAATCCCTAAATTCCGGATTCCCCCGCGGATAATGTCATTTTCTATATCTGTAACCTTTACTTCCCGCCCAGGAATGATTCCGCGTATCTGAGCCCCTCTTTCTTCAGTGCCCCTTATCACAAAACCCTGCTCACTCACGTAAGGGGACATAGCTTCTATTTGCTCCACATATTTAATCTGCTCCATAATTTCTTTATAAGACTTTATATTTCTCTTTCTGGTCTGGACCTGGTCTTTAAGAAGAAGTGTCCTGTCACCAAAAAACAGGTTAAACTTCGGTGCATTTTTTTCAAAAGTATCAAGCTCTTTTTCTATAGTAATATTAGGCGCACTCGCAACGGATTTGTCAATTAAATCGTCAAAAAATGACAGGTTTATCGACGGAATCCATATAATAAGCGAAACCCCGATACTTATCGCCATTGTAATTATTATGGACTGCTTTAAATTCGAGGTTACATACCTCAGGGCTATGAATAGTTCATAAAATTTCATTGTTTTCTATACTCAATAATTTTAACCTTTTCATTATCTCTAAGCTTTCCTGTATCTGTTTTTCTAAGGATAATTTCTCCTTCTTCAATACCTTCGAGGACTCTGACAGCATTATTGTTGAAAAATTCAATTTTCACCTGCTTTTTAGAGGCAAAATCGTTTATAAGCTTAAATACGTATGTTTTACTGTCTTCTGTTTCTATAAAATCAGTTGGTATTATTAAAATATCTTTATACTCTTCCGCAATAATAGTTGCATCAAAGGTCATTCCAACAAAAATACTGTATTCAGTATCCTGTGGCCTGGTAATCCTGGCGTCAAAAGTTCCTGTAACCGGGTTAACCTCCTTGGAAATTAAATAAACCCGCCCTTCAAAAATTTCTTCAGGGTAAGCGTCAAATATAACAAGGGTTTTTTGCCCGATTTCAACGGATTCAAGCTCATTTTCCTCAACCTCAGCTTCCAGGTAAATGGCTTCAGGAACAATAAGCCTGAAAAGCGTCTGCTGGGGCGTAACAATATCACCTGTACTAACGAATTTATCCGTAATAATACCGGAAAGCGGAGCTTTAATCACGTAATCCTCGAGCCTGCTCTTTGCGGCTTTTAATTCCCCGCGGGCAGCCTGAATTTCCTGTAGCCTCTGGTCAATTGACTCTTCCAGCTCCTGTCTTTTTAAAGTCCTCTCTTCAAGGTCTCTTTTGCTAACTGCCCCTTCCTCGTATAAATCCTCGTATCTCTTTTCATCAGAAAGCGCGTCCTGGTACTGAACCCTGTTTCTCTGGAGTTGCTCCTGTAATGCCTCAATATTGGCGCTGGCTGCGGTAACTTCGCCTATCTGCTCTTCCCTTCTCAGATAAGCTAAAACTTCGCCTTTATTTACCGAATTCCCTGTTTCTGTAAGGATTTCTTCTATTCTTGCCGTAACTTCCGCTGTTATCTGTATATCTTCTGTGGATTCAACGTTTCCTGTTACGGTTATACCTTTAATAGCATCCTGCCTTTTTATCTCTAAAGCGACAGACCCGGTTCCTCCAAGCAAATACCAGGCAATAAACAGGATTATAAGCAGAATAATTATAATTAGAAATATTTTCTTTTTAAGGCTCATTTTTGTATTTTAAACAAATTGATCAGCAAGTTCTTTTATCTTACCTGCTTAGCCCGGTTGCCTTGTCTCCCGGCACCATGTTAACAGCCCCCGAACTGGGCAACGTCGCATTAAGCTATAAATTTTAAGCTTTGACACGGAGTTCCCCAGATTGCCACGGGCTCTCAAATTGTCATTGAGCCCTCGCAATGACAATTTGGGTGTTATCAACTCAATTTCGGGAGACCAGGCTGTTTCTTAACAAGTTACTCAAATTGCTGCCTGTAAAAATTTCTTTATTTTACATTACAAAATTTTATTAAGCAGTAAATTAAGTAACAAATTATTAAGGAATAAAGAAAAAATTCTTACGTAAAATTTTTCAAAAATCTATATGGAATTGTTAAAGGCTAAGCCTTTAACCTCCTTTGAGGGCGGGCGGGAGTTTTTGAAAAATTTTAAAATGCGTAAGTTTTTATTCTTTGACCCCTTAATTTTTATCTTGACAAAATGTTAGGTTTACCTTACATTCATTTTAAAATTAATAAACATAACGTAAACAAGCAAAAAGGATAAAAAGTTGAAAAAGAAAAAAATATCAGCAAGCCTTGAAGATTATCTTGAAACTATTTACGAAATAATTGAAGAGAAACAGGGTGTTAAGGCAATTGAAATTTCAAGGCGCCTGGGGGTTAGCAGGTCTTCTGTAACAGAAGCCCTAAAAAACCTTGCTGATAAAAAGCTTGTTAATTACGGACGTTATGATGTAATTTCCCTGACCCCGGCAGGAGAAAAAGTTGCTCAAAAAGTTCAGCAGAGACACCAGGTTTTATATGAGTTCCTTGTTAAAATCCTGGGGCTCAACAAGGAAGAAGCCCAGGAAAACGCATGCCGGATTGAGCATGTAATATCAGAGGATGTATTAAAAAGACTTGTCTCTTTTATAGAGTTTAATAAACAGTTTCAATGTCAAAGTAATAATTATCTTGAAGAATTTAAAAAATTTTACATGCAAAAAGGCAATTAATAAAATTTTTTTGCGTTTAATGTTAGGTGGATCAAACAATTTATCGCGGTTAAAACAACAAATTATGAACAAAAAATTAATAGAAATGAAGAACAAATACGGTATTATCTATCAGTTTATGATTGAAGTACTTGGATTAAATGAAAATGAGGCATTAAAAAACACTTTAAAACTTGAAGGTTCTATATCTGAAAATGCCTTAAACAGGCTTAAATGCTTTATTGAACATACAAAAGACAGGATTTTAAACGACCCGGAATATTCAAAGGAATTTAGCAGGTATTTTATTAAATAGAAAGGGAAAAAATTATGCCAAATTTAGACGGAACAGGACCGATAGGTAGAGGAGCAATGACAGGTAAAGGCTGCGGCGGCTGTCGCACTGATATGACAAGCAGACCTCAGCAGGAAAGGGGCATATCATCATGCGGGGCTAGATACAGACAGTCTGCTGATAAAGGACAACAAGGCGATATATTTGTAAAACGAAATTCCACTTAGATAAGCAAATTGTCATTCGTATTTAAATAAAGGTAATAAATTTTGAACTCTCTTATGACAATAGGTAAATATTTAGACCAGCCAATGCTCGTATCAAAATTCTCGAAGGCAGTGCCGGGAGTTTTAGCGGCAGGAGCAGTCGGGTACGGTCTTTATGATACTTACAGAGCCCCTGAAAACGAAAAAAAGAAAACCTTTATAAAAAATTTCTGTGTGCTCGGGGCTACAGTAGCATCAATCCTTGTGGCAACCAGGGGTATAAAGCCTGTGAAAATCTTCGGTAAAGAGATTTTTAAGGGATTCAGGGGATTAACTCCTATAAAAACTCCCGGGCAAACAAAAAAAGTATCCGAAAGGTTTTTAAATCGATTCAGAAGGATGCTCATAAAAAGCCCGGCTATAGACCAGGAAACCAGGAATCTTTTTAGAAACCCGAGAATAAACCAGCTTCTTGATAACCTGGTGGAAAATCCTCTGAAAAAAAGAGAAATAGGTGAATTACACGAGCTTATAGGAAAAAATCAATGGGGAAATAAGCTTTTAAACAAGTTAATTCCTGACCCTGAAAATATTACATCCAAAAAGATTTTCTCAGAGATAGGCAGGCTTTCCCTGATGGGACTTGCGCCTGTTCTTGGCGGAATAGCAGGAGGTATTACAGGAGACATGTTAACCGAAAAGAAATGGAAAAACAGAATTCGCGATAAAATCAATGAAGGATCTTACCAGTACCTTGCAAACATATTCCTGTGTAATGTTGGAGCCGGGGCTGCTCTTGGAATAATGGAAAAAATGAACATAAAATCAAAAGCCAGCAGGGCGCTCGGGATGATAACCGGTATAGCCATAACAGGAGTGATAGGAGGCAGCGCAATAGCTAACTATTTCGGACAAAATGTTATTAACCGGTTATTTGGCGGGCAGCAAGGACAAAAAGAAAATAATAAGCACCACAGGGGCTTATATTCAGAAAGAAGACCCGAGGCTCTTGATATCGGCTTACATGTAGACGATATTGCCACAGTTGCGGTAATGTCAGGCTTAAGATGGATTGAACCTGCTCTTCCTATATTATACTCAGTATCAGGTTACAGGGCAGGTATTGGTTACAGAAACGGTGATAACTGCCCGAAAAAACCCAATAATGCGGGTAAAAACAGGAATTGTAAAAAAAACGCGGAGAATTTTAAAGGATATAAAAATTCCGATAACCGGGTTTTTGAGAGGTTTACAAGCCGTAGCCTTAAATATAGCGAAGCGTAAAATTTTTTTGAGAATAATGTTAGGCATATAGAACAATGTATTGCAATTCAAACATGGAGAAGTCAGCTATGAATTTGATAAACATGGGGAAAAACATAAAAAAATACGATGATATATGCTCAAAAGCCCCTGGCGCCTTTGCGTTTTTAGACAGGCAAAATTTTAATGAACTACAGGTATTTTGCCATCATATCTATGAGTACAGAAAAGGGCTGAGAAATCTGGTATTAACGACAGAGAGGGCTAAAAACAAGGAAGTCATAGAAAAAAGGCTTGAAAAAGAAAAAATTCCATATGTTATTCATGAAATAACAGATGAAAAAATTAACGTGTATTTTGGAAATCAATTTTGTATTGATATTGTGTCGACGTTTGATTCTCAGCTAAACAAACTCACACCTGAGCAGGATTTTATCCTGGGAATAATGCTGGGCTATGACAGGCTGCAGCAATGCGACAGGTATTTAAAAATGCGGAAAAAAGGCTTAGAGCTTGATGATTTGATTGGTTAAATAAATTTCAGTAAAAAAGGAGGAATATAAATGATAAGAAAATATTTGCAGCAGGCGCTTGATTATGGTCATGATGTTATTATCCAGTTGAATTATTGCTGTAACGCAAGATATATGGGTAAAATAACAGATCTTGACAACAAAAATTTCTGTCTTCTCCATCTTGGAGAAGCTAATACCATGAGCTGGGTATTTAAAATTGATGATATCAAGTACATGGGAGTCTACAAAGACAATATACTACCGCCCTATGAGACTAATATTACAAATGAAAGCAGTAAAAAGGAGATATAAATGGAATTTAAAATTTTATTCGGCACAGAAACAGGAAATTCAGAAGGACTTGCAGGCGATGCCCAAAAGGAGCTTACTGACCAGGGATTTAAGGCAGAAGCAGTTGATATGCAGAATGTGTCTGTTGAAAACCTTAAAGAATATAAAAATATCCTGATTATAACGAGCACCTGGGGAGATGGAGACCCCCCGGCAAATGCGGAAAACCTTTATAATGAGCTGAAAAATTCTTCAGGTATAGATTTATCTAACCTGAATTATGCGGTTTTTGCGCTCGGACAGTCTTTTTACGAACATTTTTGCAAGACAGGAAAAGATTTTGACATGTTCCTGGAGAAATTCGGGGCAAAAAGACTTGCACCGGTAGAGCTCTCTGATGATGACTTTGATACAGGATTTCCGGCATGGCTTGAAAAAATTAAAAGTACTTTGCTGAGCAAAAGTTAGTTATAACTTTTCTTACCTTTCATATAAAAAGCCTTTTAATTAAAAGGCTTTTTCTTTTGAGGAAATTTCTAAAAATGTATAAAGGGTAAACCATACGTATTTTAAAATTTTTTTCACCACTGTTTCTATATTTTAAGGATTTCTTTTTCCAGGTTTTCAAGTGAAATATGATCAATTTTTTCTAAAGGTTCTGAAAGTATATCCAGACATTCTTTTTCACCCTGATAGTCTGAAACAATTTTTTGCCTGAAGGACTCAGAAGGCTCAAAGTGATAATATTGCACAAGGTGTTTTACAAACCTGTGAATAGTCCTTGTTTTGGAGTCCTGCAATTCATTAATCTGGTTTGCAATCATTTCAATTTTATATGCTGTAGTAAAATTAGGCTCCAGTATGTTTAAGTCCGCTGCCATTGATTCTTCTATGGCGATTTGCTCATCGTGTTCTGAAATATTAAGTTTTTCATCCAGAATATCAATTATCTCAAAACAGATTTTATTGATACACTCAATACTCAAAGCTTCACATTCATGTTTTTTAATTATCCCGCTTAAAGCCCTGATAGTTTCAATTTTTTGCTTATACTCCAAAAATATATAGTTTTCGTTAATGGAAACATCTTTTTGAGAAATATTGGCATTCGCAAGTTTTCCGGAATATATGCTTTTCAGCCTTGCCAGCAGGTTTTTAAGCTTTTTATTTTTATGGCTGACTTCCTCAAAAAGTTTTTTTACCTGCTCATTGCGCATAACTCTTTTGTATTTATGAGATGTTTTAAGCTCGGCTAAAACATCATTCAGCTGAGTGCTGTTAATTCCGACCGTAGAAAATTCTATGCGGTTAAAATGAGAATTTACCAGATGTAATAATTCCCTGGCTTTATTGTTTCTAAGCCTTCTGATTAACTTAAAATCAGAAATTTTTGCCTCGTATTCCCTGAATAGCTTTTCCAGGTTTTTTTCACTTTCGAATTCAGGATGAAGCGTCAGAATTTTACGGTTTAAGACAAGCTCAATTGTAAGGTTTAAAAGCGCTATAGCATCTTCAGTCCGGATATGCCTGTCTTCCTGGTTTTCCTGGTCCGCGGCGGTAATTAAACGTGATAAAAAGCCCTGCGGTCTTTCGATGCCAAGTTTTGTATTTTTTATATTACCTTTAAACCTTTCTTTTAAGGTTTTTGCAAGCGACGGAAATGTCAGCTCTATATGACTGAATGCTTTATCCAGGGAATTTTCAATTCTTTTATATTTTTCCGTCAATTGATTTGCAAAGCCCTGTTTACGGTAAAATTCAATATGCTCAATAGCTTCTGCGAGGTCTTTTTGTTTTGTGCACAGATACACCGCATGCTGAATCATTGCAATATCAGAAGTAGAACTGCTCAGCACATACCATGCCGCCATCATATCCCTTTGGCTCGGGGAAAGGGAAAGTATATGGTGCTCCTTGCAGAAATAGATATATGCAAGTAATCTGTCTATTACAAAATGCAGTTCATATTTAAATTCAATAAGCTTTGGATTAACCGAAGCATTTTTCACGGTCTGGAAAGCTAATGCAAATAACCCCGCAAAAACAGTATAGAGACCAAAATAAATAATTGTTTTTATAGAAGTAAATTGTCCATACCCTATATAATGTGCGGTATACACAGCTATAAAAGTAACAGGACCGGCTGTCCAGGCAAGATTTACCACATGCCAGTACCATTGCTCGTTTTTAAATTCCCGTTTTATATTGTTTATTAAGTTATCTAAATGATTATTTTTCATTTTTAGAGTATGACTTAAATCACTTTTTAATGCACCGGTAAAATAATGAATTTTTACAAAAGTAGAGTAGGCGTCTTAGGAAATTTTGAATTAGAAGCGGTCTCAAAAGTGCCGGGTAGAAAACACTGTCATTCTGAGGAGTGCGAAACTAAAGACATAGACACAATAGCATTATTATTCTTTTTCGCACGGCGTGAGAATCTGTCTGAGTGGGCTGAAAGCCCACATATTTAAAACTAATAAGCTATAAAATTAGCTGGACAGATTGCCACGTCGGCGCTTCGCACCTGTCTTGAAAGCTCGCATTAAACGGCATTCCAGGCTAAGGCGAAGAGCCTTAGCCTTCCAGCCTCTGCTCGCTTTCGCTCCTCGCAATGACAATGAAGATTTCTTTCAATACTTTTGAGACCGCTTCTAGTCGTATCAATGATTTTTCTATTTCATGATTCAGGTTAATTATCCGGCTATACTAGTTTAAAATTCAGTTTGATTTAATATAATGATTAATACTATCGTAAAATATATTATTTTAGAGGATTGTTGTTTCATTGTTTAATTCACATATACAGGGCTTTTTAATAACCTTTTTAATTACATTGGTTATGGTGCCTTTAATAAGGAAATTTTGTCTTAAAAGAGGCTTTGTAGACTATCCAAATAAAAGAAAAATTCACAAAAAACCCATACCTACCCTGGGAGGTATAGGAATATGGATATCAACACTAATCGGTTTTTTAATTCTTATCTTTACAAATTCCAATTATTCATATGAAACCGGTATAACAGGTATATTCATTGGCGGAAGCCTGTTGTTTGTAATTGGTCTTGTGGATGATATTTATGATTTAAGCCCGGGATTTAAGCTTATGGTTCAGATAGCAGCAACAATTATAGCTTTTATTCTGGGTGTAAGAATAGAAGTTCTCTCTAACCCGTTTGGTGATCCTGTAACACTTGGTATATTAAGTTTTCCGCTTACAGCTTTATGGCTTGTCGGCATAACAAATGCGGTTAACTTTATTGACGGAATAGACGGGCTGGCAGGCGGAATTATCACAATAATGGCTATAACTCTCGGAATTGTAGCCATACATTCCGGTCAGCCCGGCAGTGCTTTTGTAGCTGCATTGCTGTCAGGGTCTATGATGGGTTTTCTCGTATTTAATTTTTACCCGGCAAAAATTTTCATGGGTGATTCGGGAGCTCTATTTTCAGGGTTTGTCCTTGCAGGACTGTCTGTTACCGGGGTAGTTAAAAGCGTTGCCGTATCAGTACTTTTACCTGTTTTAATATTCACGGTGCCTATAATAGATATGTCTTTTTCTATTTGCAGAAGACTTTTAAAAGGCAGTAACCCCATGAAAGCAGATAACGAGCATATTCATCATAAACTTTTAAAATCAGGGCTCTCTCAAAACAGGACTGTGGCGGTTTTATACAGTTTATGCATTGCAGGGGGTACAATTGCAACGTTTATGATCGGCGCTCATCGGACTTACCTGGTTTTGATGGTTTTTATAATTTTGTTTATGGCTTCTTTTTCACGCTTGGCAAAGTTAAGAAGATACAGGGAGTTAAAAGAAGCAAAGCTGAAATAAAAAATCCGGCAGTAAGTAATAAAAACTTAGGGATTAACTTATCGGGCTTACCCTGTTTTTTTCATTCACTCTATGTCCCGGGGGAGGAATCCCGCTTATAAACCGCCGGTTTTACCGAATTTTTGCAACACATAATATACTTTACAGCCCACACAATAACTTAAAGCCGCTTCCATGGCGGCAACAGCTGACAACACCGCGCTTAAAACCCCTGCAAGCAGACCCTGCTGCATTAAATGTAATATCATAATCGCAACGCTGAATATAAGCCCTAAAAGCGCGGCAAATTGCTTGGGTTTAGCATCTGTCATAGAAGGCTTTGCTCTGAGCAAACCAAGCAAAAACTTACCCGTTATTAACAGCGGACTGTATTTCCCCTTGTTACTTGCTCTCAGGGCAAAATCAATTACCAGGAAATAAATTATCCACTTAAAAGGAGTAAATAAAAATACCAGAACTCCCAGAATGACTAAAAAAGCATTTAAACGTACCGCGTTTTCATCTACTTTGCTGAAAGAAACAGGACAAACTTCATTCATTATTTCACCTATACCTTTATTTAATAAATATTATTATGAATTAAAAAAAATTTGATTTCCATTTTTATAAACAATTTAAAATTTTATGTTTCTTTAGTCTTAATACGCCTGTAAACTTCAGAATTAACTTCTCCGCCGATTAAAATCACCAGGGAAGTATAATACAGCCATAAAAGCAGGATTATTACAGCCCCGAATGTGCCGTAAACTTTGTTAAACTGGGCAAAATTTTCAACATAAAGCCCAAAAAGCCTTGACATTGCGAGCCATACCAGAGTAAAAAACAAAGTTCCGGGTAATGTGCTTAATATATGATTTTTAAAACTGGCTGATATGTTAGGAATGAAGTAATAAATTATAAACCCTATCAAAAACAGCATTAAAAAGGTTACAGGCCATCTTGCGAAGTTAATGGTATTTATTACAGGTTCATGAATACCTATATGACTGTCCAGGAATACAAGAATAACCCTGCCCATAATGATAAGGTTTGTTATGACAAAAACAGCCAGTATAAAAAGAATTATCACCCACAGGGTTAATGCCCTGATTCTCCATACAGATCTGGTTTCAGGAACTCCGTAAGCTTTGTTTAAAAGTTTCATGAGCACGTTTATTGCGTTTGAAGCAAAAACAATACCAATAATAAAGCTTACTGTGAGGATTCCCCTGGAGGAAGAATTCAAAATTTCCATCAGGACCCTTTCTACTACAACCAGAGCCTCAGAAGGCGCGACTGTTTTTACTGATAACATAATCTGGTCTATTGTCTGCTCAGTGCCGATAATGCCGAAGATCGCAGTTACCGCTATTAAGAAAGGAAAAAGTGCTAAAATAAGGTTAAAAGCCATGCTCGCAGCCATTACCAGGCAATCATCCTTAATTGTCGACCTGATTATGTTCTGAAAACTGTTTTTAAAAGTCATTTAAAACTACCGTTAATTTATGGGAAATATTTATTATAATTAAAAATATCATACCCAAAAAGCGGACTTAATTTAAATAAGATTCTCAAAATGTAATTATCAATTCGAGTTAAGTATTTATGAAAAAGTTAATCCTATACCTGATTTTATTATTATTTATGTTGAACTCGTCCGCAAACTGGTCTTACGGATTCGGGAAAGTCAATTATGAACTCATATATGAAGACATGCCGATTTTGGATTTTATATATGAAAGCCGGGTTGACCCGGAAGAATCCGAGGACTATGATGGCTATGTGGTGTCGCCTTACGTTCTTGTAAGACTGCCGGTATGTCTCAGAAATAAGAAAATAGTCCTGAATCCAGGATATTACCTTGCAAAACCTGAAAAAAAAGACGGTCACAGGTTTGTAATTTTTAAGCAAAAAGGAATAGTAAAAGGCGCTGTGCCGGTTTACAAAAAATACCGCGTAAATCCGCTGGAAGTTTTTCCCGAACCACAGAAGCCAAAGCGTAAATGGTATGTTAAGCCCTTTGTTATGTTGGGGAATATTATAAAATGGCCCTTTAAAAAGCTTCTTAAGCGTAGAAATCCTAAAAAACCGCCGAGAGCAAAGGCGGAATTCGAGTTTATAGAAGAAGGCAACTATTATGACATGGGACTTTATATAGAAGACAGCCTGTATAAGATGCTATTCAAGCTGGAAAATTAGCCTGCTTAGCGAGTATACTATCTGATTTTATTGAAATTTCCGAATTTAAATTGTAAAATCTTTTCTTTTTGCTTATATTCAATCTTACTTCTTTATTTATAAATTTATTAATTTTTAAGTTGAAAATATTGCTAAAATGCCTGGATTTAAGATAATTTTCCGGGATTTACTTCAAAAATAAAGGTTTTTATGAAATTAAAATCCATGAAACTTGAGAATTTTCGTCAGCATGAGGACTCCTATCTGGAGTTTAGCGACGGAATTACTATAATAAACGGTGCTAACGGCTCCGGAAAAAGCACTATTCTTGAAGCTATCACCTGGGCAATATACGGAACCGAAGCTGCACGGGGTAATAAAGATACCATAAAGTTTAACAGGGCAAAACCGCGCACAAAAGTGCTGGTTGAACTGGTGTTTGAAATTGATAAAGATACTTTCAAAGTGCTCAGATATCTTGATAAAGCGGAAGTATACCTGAAAGATAATGCTGCCCCGGTTGTGACTTCCCAGCAGGAAGTGACTAAATACCTTATAGAAAAGATTGGAATGACTAAAAATGAGTTCTTTAATACTTATTTTACGGGTCAAAAAGAACTTAATTTTCTTAAAAGCCAGGGACCTGTTGAAAGAAAGAAATTTATTTCCGGAGTATTAAACTACGACAAGATAAGAGAAGCCCAAGAAGCTGCAAGATCAGATAAAAACAATATAGAAAGAGAAGTTTCCGGGCTGAAACAAGGAATTCAGGATATTGACGTTTTAATTCGGGAAAAAGGCGAAATTCGGATAAAATTGGATAAAATCACAGACGAATTGAATACAAAACAGAAACATTTTAATACAATTTCTGACAATTTGTTAAAAATTGAGCCTGGCTGGGCGCAAATTAAAGCAAAAAAAGATAGTTTTGATAAATTCAGCTGGGAAAAAAAGAGTTTAGCTGAAAAAAAAGATTATCAGGAAAAAAATACCCAAAATTTATCGGAGCAAATTAAAACTCTTGAAGTAAAAAATAAAAAAGTTTCCGATTTCGCTAAAATAGAAGATGAATACAGGGAACTGGATAAAAAGATAAGGAAACAGGAATTTTTACAGGAAAAAGACGCTTTAAGACAAAAATTTTCTTTGCAAATACAGGGATTTAAGAAAGAAATAAATGAAAAACAGCTTTATCTGGATGAAATAGTAAAATCCGGCAAGGATAAAAAGGCGAAAATAGAGCAACTTCCCGCGGTAAGCGAGGAAATAAGCTCGTTAAACAAGAAAATTCAAAAAATTGAATCTGATTTAACAGGACAAAAAAGGGAAAAAGAGGTTCTAATACAGCAAAAGCATTCAGAAATGGAAAAAATCAAAAAACAACTGGCTTTAATTACCGAAAAAGGTGAAAACGGGACCTGTCCAACCTGTGAAAGACCGCTAAAAGACGAATTTAACAAAGTAACAGGGAATTTCCACAGCCAGATCCGGAATTTAGCAGATGAAACCAGCGCTATCAGGCAGGAGCAACAGAAAACTTCCCCGCTACAGGCTGAGCTTGACGGTTTAAAAAAGCAAAAACAGCAGAAAGAAAGGGAATTTAACGAAATTACACTTATAAAAGGCGATTATGAAGCAGAAAAACGGCGTTATGTAAATGTAAAATCCGAAATTGACAACTGCCGAAAAGAACTGGAAAAAGTCGTGCAGGAGCTGGAAGGGATTCCTGAAGGTTTTAGTATAGACCTTTTAAAGCAGCTGAGAGAGCAGATAGTCCCTTTAAGGGATCAATATGAGAAGATTCTTGCTCTTAAAGCTGAGCTTTCCAATTTTGATAGAATAAAAAAAGACCATAATGAAGCCCTGAAAACAAAGCAGGAGATAGAAGCCAGGTTAAGCTCCATAGACCAGGATTTAAACAGGCTTGACTATTCCGGGGAAAAATATAAAGAAACCGAGAAAATTTACCATGAGACAAGGGAAATTTTCTATAAAAACCGTGAAGAGCTCATAAAAACCGAGGCAGAAGAGAAAAGTATATCCAGAGAGCTTGAGCATATAGAAAAAATAGAAAAATCTAATAAGGAAAAAGCTGATTTAATAAAGCAAAAGCAAGAAGAAGCCAACATTCTTTATGAGCTTGACAGGTTTTATAACCAACTATGGGAAAAACTTAATGACAACGCCCGTCCTGAGATATCTGATCTTGCGGGTAAATTCCTTTCTGATCTTACGGATAACAGGTATTGCATGCTGGAATTAACCGAAAAATACGAAATTTGCCTGCATGATGACGGGGAAATCAAGCCTGTCATATCAGGCGGAGAGGAAGACATTGTTAATTTATGCATAAGACTTGCGGTTTCCCAGATTATAGCTCAAAGATCAGGAAAAGCCCTTTCCTTGTTAATTCTTGATGAAATATTCGGCTCCCTTGACGAAAGTCGCCGGGCTAATGTGATCCAGCTTCTTAGAAACCTTACTGATCATTTTGAGCAGGTTATTTTGATAACCCATATTGAAGATATCAAGGATGATATAGACAATATAATAAACATAGAATTTGATTCTGAAACAGGAAGCTCAGTGGTATCTATGCAAAATGCCCAGCCTGGCTTTGATAAAGTCGAAGAACCTGTTTAGAAACCTCTTCCATTGTCTTATTTTCAGTATTAACAGTAAAATGTGCGTTTTCATAAAACGGTTTTCTTGATGCAAGAAGTTTTCTGAGAACCCCTGCGGGATCATCCGTGTTTAGCAGCGGTCTTGAAGTATCGTGTTTTGTTCTCTCGTATAGAGCTTCAGCTGAGGCTTGCAGGTAGAATACAATACCTGAAGCCTTGAGGTTTTCAATGTTTTGGATCCTGAGAACCGCCCCTCCGCCCGTGGAAATTATGCAGTCCTGTTTTTGGGCTGATTCTTCTATTACTTCAGCTTCCAGGTCACGGAAACAGGGTTCGCCGTCTTCTGCGAATATTTTGCTTATGGGTTTTCCTGCTTTTTGAATTATTAAATCGTCGGTATCAATAAATTCCATGCCCGTTACTTCGGTAAGATACTTACCGAGTGTGGTTTTTCCTGAACCCATCAGTCCTGTAAGCACGATATTTTTAGCCATAATCTGTTAACCTGTATCTGTAAAGACCGCCCTGCCTGAAAAACTGTCGCTAATGCGTTAGCAATATTATATCATAAGGAATAAACAAAAAATTTTTACGTGTCACCCTGAATTTATTTCAGGGTCCCGGGAGATTCTGAATCAAGTTCAGAATGACACAAAACGTAAAAATTTTTTGTTATCTACTTACTGCCGGGAGTTTGAAGTAAGTTCTCCACAGGCAGGGCTATTCAATTCTAAAATTCTCCTTGTCTCCCGGCACCATGTTGATAGCCCCCGAAATGTCATTGCGCGGAAGCCTGCCCCGTGCTTGACACGGGGTGGGAATCTGAGCAACGTCGCATTAAGCTATAAATTTTAAGCTTTGACACGGGGAGTTCCACAGATTGCCACGGGCTCTCAAATTGTCATTGAGCCCTCGCAATGACAATTTGGATGTTATCAACTCAATTTCGGGAGACCAGGAAAATTCCTAATAACTCGAGTTGCTAATTGCATGGTCATATCCTTGCTTTTGGCTAATTGACGACTCGGGTTGTTTAAAGTTCATTTAATAAATAATCCACGCCCTCTTCGGTAATTGAGTATTCTGTTATGTCACAAGTGCCTTCAGTATCCGGAATTACTTCAAAATAGCCGTGCGCTATTGATTCATGCACTACGGAATGGTCGATGGGTTCTTTAATCTGCGGGATAATCTTTGAATTAATTTGTTTTAGTGAATATTTTTCTTTTTTCTCGCTCTCTTTAAGAAAATAAGAGGTAACTAAAAGATAATCAAGTTTTGTCTGAGGCTTTTTTAAATATATTAAATCATCCAGCCCCTTGAACCTGAGTGCTGAAGCGGGTTCTTTTTCTTCAGGCTTCTTTCTGTTAAGGTTTAGCCTGTCTTTTTCTTCTTCGGGAAGAGATGCCAGTTTTTCCTGGAGAATATCATATACTTTTGTGCTTTTTGCCGGTTTTTCCTCAAAATTTTTACGTAAAGTCTCTGCTATTTCCTCTTCAGCCTTTAAACCCTGATTTTCATCCTCGTCAGACTCCTGGTAATAGCTTATGGTTTCTTTTATTTCTTCAGGGGGTGATTCTTCAGAAAATTCGTCTTTTTGCTCTTCTTCTTTTAATTTTTCCTCTATAATTTTTTGAAAATCATCTTTTGTTTCTGTTTTGAGCGATTCCTCTTGCTCATTAGCCAGAGCAGTTTCTTCCTTAAATTCCGTGTCATCCTGCCCGGGGAAACCCTCAACTTCTTCAGCTTTGCCTGTTTCTTCGCCAGCTTTTACTTTTTGCGACTCAGGTGCCAGAGAGATTTCAGGTTCTTTAATTTCGGCTTTAGCCTGCTTTGTTTTTTCTTCTTCACTTTGAGGGGAAGTTTCAGGCTCTTCTTTTTTCTCTGGCGCCTTCTCTTTTTTGAGAGGTTCTTCTGTTTTTATAGAAGCTTTAATTTCCTCTTTTTTAATTTCTTCAACCTTTTCTTGCGGGGTTTCTTCGTTTACGGAAGTTTTAGAAGCTTCTACAGAAGCAGTTTCTACTTTTTCCTGCCCTTTAATAACAGGAGCTTCTTCTTTTTTTGATTCCGGCGGTATTTCAGTTTTTGGTTTTTCGGCTTTTTCGGTTATTTCACGATAAACCTTATCAAACTGGGTAATAACAAAGTATTTATCCTCTGAAATCACTGCCAGCTCAAGTTTGTCTTTTTTTATTTTGAAGCTGTAGTATGACATTAAAATCTCCCGGTTAAAAAAATGAAAATACCCTTAGTCCTCTTTAACAAGGGTGTCTCTCCATTTATCAAGCTGGTCCTCGATAAATTTAGAATCATCAGATTTTAACTCAATCTCGATTTCACCTTTTTTCATTTTAAAAATGTACTCACTCATTTAGTAGATCTCCACTCTTTATTAGTTTAAACTATGATGTTACTTTTCAATATTATAGAATAAAAGCTGAAAAGGAAACTTTTTAACAAAAGATCCGTATAAAAAATTAATACTATACACGGAATTTTTAGTATACTATAGCCCGGAGCTATTTGAAAAACAAGTAATTATGGATATTAAAGAACTAAGATTAAAATATCGGCTTCTGGATTTATTCCTGGAGCTCTGCGAAATCCCGTCACCTCCTCTGAAAGAAGATGCTGTGTCACAGAGAATAATGCGGATTTTTCAGGAAAACAATATTTCAGCGCAATACGATTCATATAAAAATATAATTGCCAAAATACCGGGTACAGGAAAGTATAAGGAAATTCAGCCATTGTTATTATCAGCCCATATGGATGTTGTGGGAGGATCCGAAGAAGTTAAGCCTTGCCTGTCAGAGGACAAAAAATATATTGAAACCGATAAAACCAGGACCCTCGGCGCTGATAATAAAGCCGGGATTGCTGCGATAATTGATCTTGCAATTGAACTTACTGAGGGCAATATAGAGCATGGACCCCTGGAACTTACGTTTACCCGGGATGAAGAAAAAGGAATGACCGGAATAAGAAGCCTGGATACTTCCGGGCTAAGCTCAAAATATGCTATAATAGCTGATGGGGAGACATTGGGAGAATTAGATAACGAAGGAGCAGGATTCACAAATGTATTTGTAAAGGTTCACGGGGCAAAAGGCGGGCATTCCGGGATAAATATTCACGAAAAAGACAGAATAAACGCTGTTAAAGTGTTATCTGAATTTGCGTCAAAAATTCCGCAGGGAGTTTATAAGGCTGACCCGCAAAAAGGCGTTATCACCTCCATAAATGCAGGAGTCTGCATAGGCGGTCCGGCTGATATTTTTATTTCTGAAATGCTAAAAGATATCTGTGCAGGACAGGATAAGCATATTCCCTATGAGTACTCAGCTTCCGGGCTTATGGATACCATTAGTCAGTCTTCCGCTTTAAATACCATAACCTCACAAGCAAGAATTTCCTATTCTATAAGAAGCTCAGAACCTGAAAACGAACAGAAGCTTGTTAATCTTATAAAAAGCGAAGCTGATACTTTAAATCAGAAATATAAAGGCTTAATAAAGATAGACATTGATGTCAAACCTCATCTTATGCCTTTTATCAGAAATGATGATGACTTTTTATCAAAGGTCATAATAAAAGCAGGAAAAAAATATGATATAAATTCCCTGCCGTCTTCTTTTCACGCTGGAGCGGAAACTCATATTCTTGCTAATGAGAAGCAAAACAGGCATTTAGAGTCGTTTATTCCCGTAATAATCGGTGTTGCAAACCTTGAAAATATTCATTCACCGGATGAAAAAATAGACTGGCAAAGCTTTTTAACAGGCAGGAAATGGCTCAGGGAAATTGTCCTTCAGTTTGCGGAAGATTGCAAAGTTTAAGCTAAGGAAGTAATAAAAAGTTTTAAAATTAAGAGTTGAAACTACACTTATTATATGATAAATTAAAAACGTAAAGTGAAAAAAATCACTATATCCATTATCACCAAAACAAAAGCATAAATTCAATTTTTACTTTTTTCTACAAAATAACAACATAAATTGTTAAAAGGAAGAGATCAATTAATTGAAACAAAAATAAAAAAATAATAGCATTAATAGCTATTATTTGAAGATTTATAAAGAAAAAATTTTGATTTTAATTGAGAAATATTTCACAATATAATTAAAGGAGACAATTTAAATGGTAGCTGAGGCGAAAAAAAACATAGAAAAGGTATTTGAACAACAAAGAAAATTTCGTAAAGTTAATGAAATCGTAGAAAAATATAAATACGAAAAATCCAACCTGATAGCAATTCTCCAGGAAGTGCAGGAAGAGTACCGCTATCTTCCGGAGGAAATCATGACATATATAGCAACGATTATGGAGATTTCCCCGGCAAGCGTATACGGTGTTGCCACATTTTACAGCCAGTTCAGCCTTGACCCGAAAGGTAAATATGAAATCAAGGTATGTGACGGAACAGCATGCCACGTGCGCGGGAGCATGCCTGTATATAACGCCATTAAAAAGAAACTGGGGCTTACAGGCAGTAAGTTTACTACTGAAGATTTGCAGTTCAGCGTGGAAACAGTCCGCTGCGTCGGCGCATGCGCTCTTGCCCCGGTTGTTTTAATAAATGAAAAAGTATACTCAAAAGTCACCGCTGAAGCTGTTACAATAATTATTGACCAGCTATTAGAGAGATCCGGGGAAGGAGAAAAAAATTAATGACTGAGATGATAAAAACAGACTTAAAAAGAGAGTTTAAAAAAGCTGAAGAGTATTTCCAAAAGACGGGTATGAGGGTTTTAATCTGCTCCGGTACAGGATGCGTTGCCAACGGGGCTTTTGATATATATGAAAAATTTCTTAAACTCGGAGCTGACGTGCAGTTTAAGAAGGAAAACAAAAAAATCACTTCCGTAAAAACCGGCTGCCATGGCTTCTGTGAGCAGGGTGTTTTTGTTTCTATTCCTGATCTTGACCTTACTTACGTAAAAGTAAAAGCTGAAAACGTAGAGGAAATAATAGAAAAAACCCTTAAAAACGGCGAAATCATAGAAGAATTTCTCTATGAAGACCCAAAGACAAAACATAAATTTAAAAACACTTCTGAAATAGATTTTTATAAATCTCAGATAAAGCTTATACTTAATAATTGCGGAAAAATTGATCCGGAAAGCATTGAGGAATATATTTATTCAAGGGGATATGAAGCTCTTGATTATACCTTAAAGAATTATAAACCTGAAGAAGTCTGCGAAGAAATGGTAAAAAGCGGACTGAGAGGCAGAGGAGGAGGAGGTTTTCCCACAGGCAGGAAATGGCAGTTTGTCCGCGCAAATGACTCCGATAAAAAATATGTGATCTGTAACGCTGATGAAGGCGATCCTGGCGCGTTCATGGACTGCGGAATAATGGAAGGCGACCCTCACAGGCTGCTTGAAGGGATGTTAATCGCTGCATATGCAGTTGGTTCCGATGAAGGGTATATTTACGTAAGGGCAGAATACCCGCTTGCCGTAAGAAGATTGAAAATTGCCATAAAACAGGCTGAAGAAAAAGGTTTTCTCGGGGAAAATATTTTCGGGAGCGGTTTTTCGTTCAGGATAAAAATTAAGGAAGGTGCAGGCGCTTTTGTCTGCGGCGAAGAAACAGCATTAATAGCTTCTATAGAAGGGGAAAGAGGAATGCCGATGCCAAAACCTCCGTTCCCTGCTCAATCAGGATTATTCGGCAAGCCCACGCTGATTAACAACGTTGAAACATTTGCAAATGTGCCTACAGTAATACTTACCGGCGCTGATACCTATAAAAAATACGGCACGGAGACAAGTGCAGGGACAAAGACATTTGCGCTTACAGGCGAAGTCAATAACACCGGGCTTATAGAAGTTCCTTTAGGCTCAACCCTGAGAGAAATTGTTTTTGAAATCGGGGGCGGGCTGCGAAACAATAAGAAGTTTAAAGCGGTCCAGATAGGCGGACCTTCAGGCGGATGCCTTACTGAAGAGCATCTTGATATGCCCCTTGACTACGAATCCCTGACAAAAGTAGGGGCAATGGTAGGTTCAGGCGGTCTTGTAGCTATGAATGAAGACACATGCATCGTGGAAGTGGCAAGGTTCTTTCTCCAGTTCACCCAGAACGAGTCCTGCGGAAAATGCATTCCCTGCCGTGAAGGCACAAAGCAGATGCTAAATATTTTAGAAAAAATAGTAAGCGGAGAAGCCGCTCTGCAAGATCTCCAGCTTCTGGAGGAGCTAGCCGAGGTCGTAAGGTTCGGGTCTTTATGCGGGCTTGGAAAAACAGCCCCCAATCCTATTGCATCCACTTTAAAGTACTTCAGGGAAGAATATCTTGCCCATATTGTCGGTAAAAGATGCCCGGCAGGGGTATGTGAGGCTTTAAAAGTAATTAAGATTGACAGTAAAAGATGCATTGGCTGCTCAAAATGCGCAAAAACCTGCCCGGTTGATGCAATAGAAGGTGAGATCAGAAAGCCCTTCTTAATTAACCAGGAAAAATGTATTAAGTGCGGGGCATGTGCCCCAGCCTGCCCGGTTGATGCAATCAGTAAGAGATAAGCGTAATTGCGGGGAGCAAAAAACAAAGTAAAGCGGCGCGGCAATCTGAGTAACAAACCCTGAAGGCAATAAAACGGAAAAATATTTATCCTAAATGTAAAAGGAGAAAAATAAATGACCACTACTGTAAAAGATGATAAAAAAATTGAAAATAAATTATGCGTTGACGGAGAGGAAGTCACTTTTTCCGACGAGAAAAACCTGCTGGAAGTAATAAGAAAAGCCGGCATAGAAGTCCCGACTTTTTGCTACAGACCGGATTTAAGTACATACGGCGCATGCCGGATGTGCGTTGTGGAAATTGAAGGACGGGGAATCCAGACAAGCTGTACCGTAAAGCCGGAGTCCGGCATGAAAGTAAGAGTTAATACCGAAAGAACAAGAAAAATCAGAAGAATGACTGTTGAACTTCTTCTGGCAAGCCATGACAGGGATTGTACAGTTTGCGCAAAAAGTGAGAACTGTGATCTTCAGGACTTATCAAAAAAACTCGGGGTAAGAAACGTCCGGTTCAAAAGCAGGGAAAAACAGCTTCCCATTGATGATACTAACCCTTCGATAGTAAGGGATCCTAATAAATGCATACTCTGCGGGGCATGTGTGAGAGCCTGCCGTGAAATTCAGGGAACGGGCTGTCTTAACTTTGTAAACAGGGGTTCTGAATCCACAGTAATGCCTGCTTACGGAAAAGATTTAAGAGAAGTTGACTGTACATACTGCGGTCAGTGTACTTCAGTATGTCCTACAGGCGCTCTCAGGATAAAATCCGATGTTGACAGGGTATGGGAGCAGTTACTTGACCCCGGGAAAAAAGTAGTAGCCCAGATTGCCCCGGCAGTAAGGGTTGCAGCCGGTGAAGCCTTTGGGATTCCTCCCGGGGAAAACACTCTTGGCTTAATCACCGCTGCCCTCAGAAAAATCGGCTTTGACGCGGTATTTGACACTTCATTCACTGCTGATCTGACCATTATGGAGGAAGCCGCAGAATTTATAGAAAGGTTTAAAAAAGGTGAAGACCTGCCGCTATTCACAAGCTGCTGCCCGGCATGGGTAAGGTTTGTCGAGCAAAGATACCCTGATCTGCTTAAAAACCTCTCTACCTGCCGTTCCTCGCAACAAATGTTCGGTTCGGTGGCAAAAAAACTTCTTACCGAGGAAATGTGGGTTTCAAAGGAAAACCTGGTTGTGGTCTCTATAATGCCGTGTACAGCTAAAAAATCCGAGGCAAATAAAGAAAAATTCCAGAAAGACGGGATAAAAGACGTTGATTTTGTGCTTACCACCCAGGAATTTATAAGAATGGCAAAAGAAGCCGGGATTGATTTTAATAATCTCCAGCCCGAGCACCTTGATGCCCCGTTTGGAATCTTTACAGGCGCAGGCGTAATTTTCGGTTCATCAGGCGGTGTTGCCGAAGCAGCCTTGAGAACCGCATATGAAACCATTACAGGCAAGCGTATTGATAAAGTCGCTATCAATGAAGCCAGAGGCTTTGATACTTTAAAAGAGTTTACAATGGAAATCGAAGGCGCAGAAGTAAAACTCGCTGTTGTAAACACCTTAAGCGAAGCTGCAAAATTAATTGATAAAATTAAAAACGGCGAAGTTCAATACCATATGATAGAAGTAATGGCATGCCCGGGCGGATGCATTGGCGGTGCGGGGCAGCCTCAGAGCTATAAGGACAAAAAGATCAAAAAAAAGAGGATGAAAGGGCTTTATCAGGCGGATGTCCATACTCCTCTGCATAAATCCCATGATAATCCTGAAATTATCAGGCTTTATAACAAATGGCTTGAAAAGCCCAACAGCCATACCGCACATGAACTTCTTCATACGCATTATAAGAACAGAAAGAGGATTCTTGGGGAAATTATTTCTCTTTCCTCAGCTGAAGAAGGTGAAGAAGTAACTGATATTCAAGTATGCGTGGGAACAAGCTGTTATGCAAAAGGTTCTTATAACATAATCGAAGTTCTGACAAAACAAATAAAAGATTACGGTTTTGAAAACAAGGTTAACATAAGGGCTACATTCTGTATGGAACACTGCTCACAAGGACCTTCAGTGGTAATTGACGAAGAATTCATTCCTGAAGCAACTCCTGAGAAGATAGAGAAGATCTTTAAAGACAAAATATTATCAAAATACGTTAAGTAGAAAAAAATAGAGTGAATTCGTAATTCCGTATCTGAGTAGCTTGTTTTCAGGTAAATCTCGTATCTGATAATGACAGCCGCACCAACAGTTTTAAATCCGCATTATTTTGTGAAATATTTTTGTAAGGGATAATGCGGATTTAAGGCTGTTGGGGGCAATTTTGTAATTGCCCCCAACCTACCCGCTTTAAGGGTTAGGTGCAGGGGCGCGAAGCAGTCGGCACTGTCAGCATTACGCACGAAGCCCCAAAATTTAATTTTGATATAATAATTTGCAATTAACGTTTATTTATTAAGATCACTAATTAACTCAAGTTACTATTTATAAATTTTTTTTAAATCCTG
>JANQEP010000063.1 GCA_028278305.1 Candidatus Gastranaerophilales bacterium | reverse complement strand
GTCCGCATTTCGCAGCGAAGCCTCTTTTCCACCTTTAGGGTGGTTGTGCGCGGGAGCTAACGCAGTAGCTCATTCATGGGCGGGTTTTGGCAAATATTGCATGTATGCAATTAGAGATTCGAGTTAATTAGCGGTTCGGGTTATCTAATATGCTTGTTGAGTAAACATAGATTTAAGTAAGTTAACTGATAAAATTTTATATTTTTTTATATGTAAATAGAAATTCATATTTAGTTTGAAACAGATAATGATAAAAAAATACCTGGCATTTTTAATAATTTTAATTTTTTATATCAGTCCGGTATACGCGGAATCTCCTGAAATAAAATTGGAGAAAGCGACTGAGGCTTATATAAAAAATACTGAAATAAATATAATCAAAAAAAACAGGTTCAGCTCCGTTACTTTCAGTGAAATTATTAATGAACATAACGAAAAAAAAGAATCTGATTTTTGGGCTGAAGTTAAAATCAGTTCTTTGATTACAACAAAAGTATTAAGTGCGGAAAAAACTAAAACCCTCTTTGACTCTTATTTTGAACCGCCGGATCTCCCTGTTTTCAAACGCAGTTACAGTTTAAAGAAGCCAGAAAAGCCGGAAAACAGATATGGTAAACCTGATTTAAAGTGCAGCGGCTCTCAATGGGAATTTGCAGGTATGAAAGATAGACCAGGGTTGAAAATATTTAATCTTAGAGCTTCTAAAAAAAAGCCTTCTTTTGATAAAGAGAAAATAATGAACAAAACCTGGGAGTTTATAAAAGGCGAGCGGGGCGATGATTCTATTTTGCTGGGCATGTTTAGCCATCATACCTCAGATAACTCGCATAATGAAACACATAATCTTCTTGGAATCGATTATAAAGGCTATAGTATAGGCACATTTAAAAACAGCTATTCCGACCAGAGTGTTTACGGGTGTATTCACAGAAAAATTTATGAATATAAACTGGCAAAGAATATTAAGTTTGATATTAAATATAAATTCGGGGCAATATACGGCTATGATGACCATTATCCAAATATTGCGGGAATTACACCGATAATAATGCCTATGTTCGGTTTAACCTTATGGAATGTAGGAATGGATTTTATTGCTATTCCTGATGATAATCCTACTTTTAGTTTTAATTTCAGGCTTAACCTTCCAAATAAGAATAAAACCGTTCTAAAAAAAGCAGAAGTAAAAGGTAAACAATAAAAATATACGTATTTTAAAATTTTTGAAAAATTTTACGTGAGAATTTTTTGTTACTTCCCTAAATATTGATCCTGAGGTTAATTTTATTATCATATTAATGAAGTTTTGGTAAAACTGTTGTATCATAAGTATAATGACAAAATTTTGTGTTCATAAAATTGAAGAGTAAAAGGATTCTGACAGCGTTATTAGCATTAGTTCTGGTTTTAGTCCAGGGCTGTTTTTGCTTTGCAGAAACTCTTACAGAGCATGAAGTAGCAGAGCTTGAATATAAAGTGGACAAGCAGTCAAAAACTCTTCATAATGTTATTCATGGCAGGATTCAATACGATGAAGGGTTTCAGAACCAGGAGATTTTTACCGGTGAAGTAGAAGAAATCGAACAGGGTGCAAAACTTAAAATGACAGTTTCTTCTGTAATCAGCACCGGGCTTAACCGTAAAGGCGATGAATTTTTTGCGGAAGTAACTGATGATTTCTCGACAGAAAACGGAATTGTAATTCCCTGCGGAACAGTGGCTCATGGAACTGTTACTAAAGTTAAAAACAGTAAGAGATTGGGCAGGGATGGATATATAAACGTTAATTTTGATTATCTGATAACCCCTGACGGCAGAAAAATTCCGATTGAAGCAAGTATGACAACAAAACGCCATCCTGTTACCTCAACATTAAAGGTTGTGCTGGAAGATACCGCATATACGGTGGCAGGTGGAGTTATAGGAGGGCTTATGGCTTTTAAGTTCCTGGGACTTGGCACTGCTATAGCTACAAAAGGGGGTACGATAGCAGGAGGCGCGGGTGTTGGGGCTGTTGTCGGGCTTACTGCCTCAATGGTCAGAAAGGGTAAGGAAGTCCTGATAACTCCCGGGGATGAAATTAAAGTAAAAATTGCAGAAAATTTTAAATTGCCTGTTATGTCAGAAGAGGGGCTCAGGGAAAAAGAAGTTCACTACAAGGGACTGGATGTAAAAATAATAGGATATGCACTGCAAAAAGATCCTTTTGGGGATTTAAACACAATAACGCTCACTCTTGATATTAATAATAAAACTGATAAAACTTTCAGCACCTTTGACCTGGCTGTTGTAAGCGAATATAAAAGAGTATATTACGCTTCTCCGTTTGGATATACAGATTTGTGGTTCAATAAAATAGTTCCGGGCGCCAAAGTACGGGGAAGGCTTTCTTTTTCGGTTGATAGCCCTAAAAAACGGCACTGGCTTGTTTTCTACGATAACAGGACAAGAAAGCCTTTAGTAAAGCTTTCTTTGAAAAACGCGGAAAGAGAACTCGAAAAGCTCAGCAAGAATTAAAAATCTTTTTCAGCTAACCCCAAAGGGCTGATCTAAAGGCTTTTCTCAGTAAAAATCCCCGGTTATTCTTGAGACTGCTTCCAGTCTTTCTCTTTTAAGTTGCTAAACCTTCGAAAACTTATAGTATAATTTTTTACAAAGTTCTAAGAGCGATATGGATTTATGGAAAAACAAAAAAAATCTTCATCACTGAACGAAAGAATAAATCTTATAACAAGCCATATGTTTAAGCAGTATAAAGAACATACTGAAGCCACGAAGCATACAAAAAAGTTATTTGAAAAACTTCTTCAGGAAATGGAGGAAATCACGGATAAACTTAAGCAATGCTTTGAAAAAAGGAAGCTGCATACTTCATCTGCTCTTTGCCAGATTGACGCTGACAGATCAGTGGGAGTTATAAATATTCTCTGGAATAGCCTGAGCTTTACCACGAGGGGAAATACAAAACCCCAGGCTCTCTACAGAAACGAGGCGGACCCTCTTTTTACCGGCAGGATCCTGGCTCTTAACGGGAATTTTTATGATGCTTCGCTTGATATCCAGGATCAGGAATATCCTGATATTCTGGAATGCGAAATAGCCTCGCTTTATATTCCTGCTGATAAAACAGTCCCTGCTGTTATGAAAATAAGGCATATAGGGGATAAAGAGTTTTATCTTAACCAGGGTGACGCTGCAAAGGAATTTCTTATGCGGACAATAGAAATTATCTGCGGCGGCGGGATTTATCACGAAGAAATAGATATTGACGAGCAGGAGTGAGCTCTAAAACAGCTGTGAAACAGAATTTTTGTCACTTACTCAATAATCCCGGGCAGACTCAACAAATCTCCCGGTAATAACCTGGGGTCTTGTAACAGCAGAACCTATAACAACAGCAAAAGCTCCTGATTTAAGAGCTCTTTGGACATGTTCAACCGTCCAAACCCTGCCTTCAAGGATTACAGGCTTATCCAGCGTGTTTACAAGCTTTTCAAGAAGCTCAAAATCAGGTTCATTGTTATTTTTATCCAGAGTATGGGTGGTATAACCTGAAAGTGTAGTTGAAATAATGTCAGCACCAAGCCTATCACAGGCTATACCTTCTTCATAAGTAGAAATATCAGCCATAACAGGCTTGTTTAATTCATTTTTTACCTTATGTATTAATTCCTCAAGATTCTGCCCGTTCCTGCCCGTACCGTCAATCGCTATAATATCAGCTCCTGCTTCTGAAATTTCCCTGGCGTCACTGAAAGTCGGGGTTATATAAACGATTTCCCGCCAGTTATCAGGCAGCGGGTCAGGCTTTGTAATTCCTATTACGGGAATATCGTATATTTTCTTTGTTTCCCTTATACTTTCTGCGCCAGCAAGTCTTAGACCTTCTGCGCCACCTTTTACAACCGATTTTATTATGGAAATCAGGCATTTATCCTCGTAAACAGGTTCCCCTTTAGATGCCTGGGCTGATATAATTATTTTTTTTTCGAGTTTATTAAACAATTCAGTCATTAAGCTTGCTAATCCTACATACAATATTTATCAATTTTTTACTGTTTTCGTTTCTAAAAAAAAGAAAAATAGTAAATATTTGTTTATTTTATTTGCTTCATGTATTGTGTTTTTTTTATGTTTTTATTAACTTTATTATAGTTCATAAAGGAATTTGAAGAAATCATTCTCCATTATAGCGGAGAGGACAAAAGAAACAAGAATCCGGTAATCACTTTAAACAAGTTTTTATTTATTAGACAATGGTTTAATAAAAAGGTAAAAACAGGATACGCCGGGTAGGGCAAGAAGAGATTAGACACAAAAACTGTTTTAAATTTAATCGGTTCTAAGTAGTATTGTTAAAGTGTCCGGTTTTTAAAAAAGTCAAAAATAATCAGCATTTTAAAAAATGCATTTTAAATAAACTATAAAAAACCAAAACTGGAGGAAAAAAATGACAGTAGGATCTTTTGTATTTATGCTTCACGGGCACTTACCTTTCTATAGAAAAGCAGGTATGTGGCCCTTTGGAGAAGAAAACCTTTATGAATGTATGTCCCATTCATATATCCCTCTTTTAAACGCAATAAATGAGCTATTGGAAGAAGGAATAAAAGCCAAGTTAACAGTCGGATTAACACCTGTTCTGGCAGAGCAGTTAAATGACGAGCATCTTAAGGCTGGATTTGAGTCGTATATAAATTCAAGGCTTGAAGCCATACAGCAGGACTTAAACCGCTATCCAGGCGACAGCGTTGCTCACTCACAGCATCTTGAGTACCTTGCAAAGTTTTATAATGACTGGTACAACAATATTAAAGACAGTTTTATAAACAGGTACAACAGGGATTTAATCGCGGAATTCAGAAGACTTCAGGACGTGGGTTGTATTGAAATCACCACATCCTGTGCAACTCATGGATTTATGCCTTTATTATCCAGGGATTCTTCAATAAATGCACAATTAAAAACAGGCGTAGATGCTTATGAAAACATGTTTGGCAGAAAACCAAGAGGGGCATGGATGCCGGAATGCGCATACAGACCCGGGTATGAAGCAACAGCACCTGACGGAAGCAAATATTACAGACCGGCGGTAGAGACATTCCTGGCAAATAATGATATTGAGTATGTTTTCGTGGAATCCCACCAGATAGAAGGCGGTGTATCAGTAGGAAGCAGAAGGTCAGTCGGTATTTACGGAAATATTGAGTATATTCCGCTGCCTCCAAGACCGGCTACAGGTTTAACAACTTATGAAGCCTACTGGATGCCTGAAGCCCAGGTTGCAGTAATGGGAAGAAACCATGAAGGCGGCTACCAGGTATGGTCAGCAGCTGACGGTTACCCGGGCGACGGTTGCTACAGGGAATTCCATAAAAAAGACGAAAATTCCGGCGCTCATTACTGGAGAATAACAAGCCCAACTTGCGGCTTAGGAGATAAAATGCTGTATGACCCTATTCTTGCACAGGGTAGAATTAATGAAAACACAGATCACTACACCAATATAATTTATCACAGGTTAAATGATTATAAAAAAGCAACAGGTAAAGAAGGACTCTTTATGGTGGCTTTTGATGCGGAATTATTCGGACACTGGTGGTTTGAAGGTGTTGATTTTATCAAACAGGTAATCAAAAAGCTTAATAACTACCTTCCTGAGGTAAAATTACAGACAGCAAGCGAGTATCTTGATGAAAACCAGCCGTCAGCAGCTGTGCAGCTTCCTGAAAGCTCCTGGGGACAGGGCGGGCATTTCTGGGTATGGCAGAATCACCAGACAGAATGGATGTGGCCAATCATTCACAGCGCTGAAAGAAGGGTTGAGAATATTGTCAGCCGGTATCCGCAGGTTCCTGAAGATAAACTGCTTCACAGGGCTCTTAACCAGCTGGTAAGGGAAAATCTTCTACTGCAAAGCAGTGACTGGCCATTCCTGGTAACAACCTGGCAGGCTCGTGATTATGCTGTAGAGAGATTCAGAAAGCATCAGGAAAACTTTGAAAATCTTGCTGCTATGATTGAAAACAACAGCATTGATGAAGATTACTTACAATCCGTTGAATCTGTTGATAACCTTTTTGCAGACATTGACTACAGGGTTTTTACGCAGATCCGGGAAGGTAAACTTCCTCAGCAGACCGAGGAACTAATGCCTTTATACATATAGGCAGGGATCTCTACATCATAAATTTAGCAGGGCAGCTGATTAAAGTCAGCTGCTTTGTTTTTATTTTTAACTTTTTTAAGGAAGCAATAAAAAATTTTAAAATGCGTAAGTTTTTATTCTTTACCCCTTACTTTATAAAAATTTTTTGTTTACTGCTTAGAATTGCTAAGAGCCCCTTAGAGGTGATCTGAAAAGTCTGCTACAAAAAGAGAAAATGTCATTCCGAGGAGCGGAACGAAGTGAAGCGACGTGGGAATCTATCCAATTATCATTA
>JANQEP010000049.1 GCA_028278305.1 Candidatus Gastranaerophilales bacterium | reverse complement strand
TCCGCCACTGATGTATCCCCGAAGGGACCTCATCGTTCGACTTGCATGTATTAAGCACACCGCCAGCGTTCGTCCTGAGCCAGGATCAAACTCTCCATTGTCAAAATCTATTTATAATCTTCTTCTGTCACCCCGCACTTGATGCGGGGTCTGTTTTTGGCTGGCGAAGCCAGCCTCTGATAGATGCCGTGTCCACTTGGTTGTCCCCATTAAACGGCTTTACAGCAAAGCAAAGCCCGCTTTCAGCCTCTGCGGACAATCCGCAAGCACGGCATGACATAAAATAATTATAATCAAAAGAGATTCCTGTTCCTGACTGTTCGTTTTTGAATTGACAGAACATATTGTATTTTTCAGTTATTCAGTTTTCAAGGTTCAACTTTTTTGTTGTTATTTTATACTCAACAAGTGTCTGCCCATTTACTCTCGTAGTGGGTAATGAGTATACTAGCACCACAATTTTTTAGAGTCAAGTTGTTTTTTATATTATTTTTTTGAGTTTAATTCTCGAAATTACTATTTATATTTGCATTTAGAAATATTTTCGAAAGTATTCATTAATTTATATCAAACTTATTTTGTTTTCAACTCTTTTTTTTATAAAAAATTACCTGATTTTTATAAAAAAAGTAGTTTTTTAGCTTTTAAGGTTCAATTCTCAGGTTACTTTTATCATGACATATATTTTAAGAATTTGTTCCCGCTAAATAACCCAGATGACGGGTTAGTTATTTTTATCAAGCTATAATTATTTTTTAGCTAACCCGTCATTCGAGTTAAATTCTTCCAAAAAAGCTTGCTATTTCTTTTTTAGGAATTATATGAGATATTTTTCTGCCGTGCGGGCATGTTTTTGAGTACGTGGTCTTTTTCCAGTTAATTACCAGCTCCTGCATTTGCCATAGGGAAAGTTTTTCCCCAGCCTTAACCGAAGCCCTGCAGGCGATTTTCATTAGCAATTCATTTTCAATGGTGTCAGCAGAGGATTCAAGAGCTTCCAGAATATCCTGCAATATGTTCCCGGGATTTTTTTGAGCTACTATATGCGGAACCCGCTTGAATTTCAGCGCACAGGAAGCAAATTCAAACTCATAACCGTATTTTGCAAGCAGGTCTTTATTTTCCTGAAGCAGAGCAACCTGCTCTTCATCAAGGTTTATAAACTCTGAAATAAGCAACATCTGAGAAGCCGAAACTTTTTCTTCTTTAAGTTTTTCATAGAGATATCTTTCATGGGCTATATGCTGATCAACTATCTGAAGTCCTTCCTGTGCCTGGATAAGAATGTACGTATTATCCAGCTGTCCTATTATTGCGGGTTTTTCCGCGAAAGTCTCATTATTATCCGCAAGCTCCAGCGGGTTTTGTTTTGGTTCTGTAATTACAGCTTCACGAATATCGTTTTCTTCTGTTTCAAGACTTTCTTCTGTTTTTGCCTGTTTTGAAGAAAAAGCCGTAAAATCAAGAATTCCAGGATTTGCTTCAGAAACCGCACATTTAGAAATAGTATCTTTAAAGGAGAAATCTTCAATTTGCCGGCTTTCTTCGGGAAACCGTAGTGTATGTGAGACTGTATTATCCAGCGCTGACTTAATTGCAGAGTATACAAAATTAAATATAAGGTTGGGTTTAGTGTATTTAACCTCTCTTTTTGACGGATGAACGTTTATATCAAGGTTTTTTGAGGGGATATAAATGTTTAAGACAACGTAAGGATATTTTCCTGACGGAACCATATCACTATATGCCGTGTCAATTGATTTTAAAAGAATAGGGCATTTGACTGTCCGTCCGTTTATAAAAGTATAGATCGCTTTTTTGTTAGAACGCACAAAATCAGGGTTACTTGCAAACCCTGTTATTTTTAACCCGAACTGCGGGTCTTCCTTATAGATTTCAGAAAATTCACTGATTATGCTTTTAGAATAGATTTCACCTATTGTTGTTGCCAGGTCATTACTTCCGGTTGTTTTTAAAATGGAGTTTTTATTATTTATAAGGTTAAAAGCAATTTGGGGGTTTGCAAGGGCAATACTCTGAGTGATTTCGGAAATTGCGGCAAGTTCTGTTTGAGTTTTTTTCAAAAATTTCATTCTTGCGGGAATGTTATAAAACAAATCACTGACCTGAATTATAGTTCCCTCAGCACAGCCTGTTTCAGAAACTGTGATTTCTGAGTTTTCACATTCCACTTTTATTCCGGTTTGAGAATCAGCAGTTTTTGTAATGCAGCAGATCTTTGAAATTGAAATTATGCTTGCAAGAGCTTCCCCTCTGAAACCCATTGTAGAAATAGACCATAAATCTTCCTGGTTATTGATTTTGCTGGTGGCATGCCTTGAAAAAGCCAGGGTTACATCTTCTTTATTGATGCCATGTCCGTTATCAGCAACCCGTATATTTCTGCACCCGTTTGAAATCTCAATTTCAATCCTGCCGGCTCTGGCGTCAACTGAATTTTCAACAAGCTCTTTTACCACAGAAGCCGGTCTTTCTATAACTTCTCCTGCTGCGATCTGGTTTATAAGATTTTCAGGCAGTAATTTTATTCTTTTCATAAACTTTTTGTTTTAATGATACATATAAATTATAGCGCTAATATTTTGTATTTAATAAAAATTAAGTTTTGTCTCGTATTTTTCATTGAGTGCACGTAAAGGATCAATTTCAGGCTTTATATAATTATCTTTCAGGTCTTTTTTTCTTACAAACACAGCGCTTATAAAGTCTCTATATACCATTTCCCATTCTTTTTTCTTATTCATGGCATTAAAGGCTTTCATCTGTTTATCACTATACGTGCCCATAATTATTATGTCAGTATGGTACTTTTTAAGAATATTATCCCATTCATAATTAATTTCAGGCGCGTCAAAGTATGACATAAACCCTCCGACTTCATAAAACGTACTGAGCGGGTAAACTTCCTCAAATCTTCCGTCAAGCGCTATTAAACAATTAGGATAAAGCTTCCAGGCGGCATAGCTTCCCCAGTGAAAAATAGTGAGAAGGTTTCCTTTAAGTTCATTTTGCCTTACGAACTCTACTGAGCCCAGGGGAAATTTATTAACCGGAATAACTGCCATGAGGGGAGTGTACCTGATAAATACAATACCTGCCGCAACTATAGCGGTATAAATCACCGCATTTTTTGTAAGGTCCAGTCCATACATTATTCCGGAAGCGGTCTTGCCAAGTTTGGTTTTTAAATAATTGCCTGTTTCATTGAAAATTGCATAAAAGTCATGATATGAAAAAACTGCCGCTGATATTACAAAAAAAGCCTGGTGTTTTATATGGCTTATTGCAAGATATAACGTTACACCCAGCAGGATAAACTTAACCTTGTCAATTTCCCGGAATTCAGGGCGTTTTTTCCAGAAATAAAAAATTATGCTTATTACAGCTATTAAAATTACAATTTTTAATGAATACCATTCTTTCCAGGATTCAAGCAGGTTTGTCATTTTCCATTCGCCGATACCTGATCTGTCCATAGTAGTAGCGAAAAATATATATTCAAGGTACTTAAACCCGTATGGATTGATTAAAGTTACCAGGGAAGAAGGTATCAGTATCAAAAAATACCTTAAAAAAGGCTTTTTATTCAGGAATTCCCCGACACCATACATAAGAAGCAGCCCTATACCGGAAACAAAACCTCCATGGAAATTTGCCCATATTAACATAGTAGCCGGCATAATCCATAAAAGCCCGGTTTCCCCGCGTCTTACCCTTTCCAGCGTATATAGCCAGAGGGTAAATAATGTAAATGTAAATAACTGGCACCTTACAGTATGACCGATTCCAAAAAATACAGCCAGTATTATAAAAAAATAGAATAAAATATTTTTATGCGCGTCCGGTTCAGGATTTTGCAGTTTAATTATCCGGGTGATAATGAATAAAACTGTAAAAAACAATGTTACTTTAAACAAAAGTAAGCCTGTATCACCAAATTTATCTCCCAGAAAATAAAAGATCACTCCTGAGCCCCATTCATGGTCAATCCATTCTTTTGTAGGCGTATAAGAGAAAATATCATTATTAAGAATGGTCCCTGTCTGGAAAAATATTTTCCCGACAGCTATTCTTGCCCAGAAATCATAATCAATATCATTAAAGTGTATTGCATACATCCAGCAAAGTATAAAAAGAGCAGGATAAAAAAATATCTTTTTCAGCAATTAAATATTCTCCTCCAGCTAAATTAAGCTAATCATACCAGACTTTAAAATAATTCCGTAATAAAAGCATTTCAGGATCAGTAATCCGTATTAAATATAATACTTTAATATAGCATAAATACTTCAATCACCAACTGCACAGCCATATTGTCATTAACTTGGCAATTCGAGTTGATTATTTTTTAAAAAGCACTATAGTTACCGGACTTATTATGGAATTTATAAAAATTATTATTAAAATTTAATGTAGATGTTATGTAAATCAGCGAAAACTTATCTTAGAAAGCTTTAAAAAAAAACAGGCAAAGCCGCAGGGAAAATTTATTCATCTTCATGGAGGTTATATCTTTTAGCAAACTCATACAGAATTATACTAAATGCCGGAAATAATCCGGCAGCGAAGTGCTGCAAAAGTCAGTCAGGGCTTTGACTATTACTTAAAACAGCCGACGGTAAATATAATAAAGTAAATTTTAACGAGGTTTAAAAGTGCCGTTTCAGTATAGGCTTGAAAAAGTACTGAAATACAGAATCCGCAGAAGAGATGAGCAAATCAACGTGGTAAGGGAAGCTCAAAATGAAGTAATGAGGATTCAGGCGGAAATTGACAAAAACGTAAACACCATTACCCTTTTAAGAAAAAGCATGCGCTCAGCCCACCATGTATTGATGGAAAATTATGATAACTATATAAAACACCTGGATGAAATAATACAGAAGCTCGAAGAAGAAAAACAGGAAGCTATAAAGCGCCTGCAAGAGGAAAAAGAAAAACTAAAGGAAATGGAAAAAGAGGTTAATGTAATAGAAAAACATAAAGAAAAAGCTTATGAGCTCTATAAAGAAGAAGAAAAAAAAGCTGAAATGAAGATACTGGATGAAGTTGCAGGACAGAAATATTTTGCCAAAATGCAGGAGCGAATTGCAGAAGAATTATCAGAAGAAGAAAGGCAGCTTTTAAATGATAGTTAATCCCAATATTTTAAATTTTGATGACATGAAGCTGGATTCAGCAAAGACTTTTTTCTTTGAGCTGGAACTGCCTGATTTTGACTCAACGCTTTCTCAGATGCAGAAAGATACTGATCCTGCGACAATGCCCGATTATTCGGAAAGAGCAGTACAGCAAACTTCTAACACCTGTTTTCAGCTGGCAGAAGCCAGGATGAATCTTATAAAAAGTCTTCAGGCTCTCGCTCAAAAAGATAAGATTCCCGTAAAAATGAGAAGTATTGACGATATAAGGCTGCTTATAAATTCCCGGGAATTATTCAGCATGGACGAGAAGAAAAGAATAAAACTTGATTCACTCTCTAAAGATGATATTGAATTTTTCAGGCTGTGCTCTGAAAAAAATGAAATTACAGTAAATGACGTAAACCCAAAAGACTCAAAGATTAATTTTACGGCTCTGGGCAGCACAAACCAGGTGTCATATAAAAGCCTGAACTTTTCAAAAGGGTTGTTTAACATGATTGAGTATTCGTTTAAAAAGCAAAAACCGGTCAGGCTGGATTTTACGGGAAGTTCTTCCGTAATACTCAGGGTTAACCAGCAGGGCAAGCTTTCAGCAGAGTTTATTTCCAATGACACGGCAATGGAATACGTTTTAAGAAACAGTATTCCTAATTTGAAAAATAAGCTTGATTCAGAAGGAATTCCATACGAAAAAATTTATTACAGAGATAAACAGCAAAAAAGTAAAAAAGATAAAGGAGGGAAAAAATGAGAGATTCCTTTATTACGGCAGTAAACACCCAGGCAATCACAAAAGAATGGATGGACCAGATCACGGTTAACCTGACAAATGTTTACACGCCCGGCTACCGGCAAATTAATTCCACATTCAAAAATTTTCTTGACGGGGCGACTTTAGATGATTTAAGAACAAAGGTTTCACAGGGAAAATCACGTCCCGGAACTTCTGATGAAAACGTATTTCTTGAAGGACAGGGATTTTTCGTGGCAAAAAGACCGGACGGAAAAGTTCTCTACACCAGGCTTGGGGAATTTACCTTTGATAATGAAGGAGTATACAAAACAAAAGAAGGCTATACTGTTCAGGGATACATTCTCAATGACAAAGGTGAAATCCAGGCAGGAACTCCTTCTTATGCAGACCCTGATATGTCAAAAGCCGAGGATAACCTGGCAATGGTTCCTACGGTGGATATGAAACTCTGGATTGATCCGGGCAACGGAAAATATCTCGGAAAGTATGAAGAGTTCAAAATTGAAGGAGACGGTGTTTTATACGGCAAAGCTAATGACGGTAAGATAAAAGTACCTCTGTACAAGCTCGCTGTTATGAACTTCCATAATTCCGCCGCTCTTACAGAGACAAACCCCGGTTATTTTATTGAAAATGACGAATCTGGAAAACCTGTAGTAGGCAGGGGAGAAATAAGAAGCGGACTTATTGAGATGTCAAATACGGATTTAAAATCTAATATTACTTTCTACCAGCAGGCAAAAATGCAGATGGAAATGACCAGTAAGCTTATTAGCACAAATAAACAGCTTCTGGAGGAAGCACTAAGGCTTCTGCAATAGGTCCTTTAATACTAAAAACCTATAAAAAAGGTAAGTTCTTATCCTTCTCAGAAACCAGAGGGTTATGATAACCCCACTCAACTCTGATTTGCGGGTCATCCCATCTAATGCCGGAGTCATGCGCCCGGGAATATTCACCTGACGCTTTATAAACCACCTCAGCTGTTTCTGAAAGCACGACAAACCCATGCGCAAACCCTGCCGGGATATAGAGCATTTTTTTATTTTCTTCGGATAATTCAAACCCTGTCCATTTTCTGAAATTTTTAGAATCAGCCCTTATATCAACAGCCACATCAAAAATTTTTCCCTGTATACAACGAACAAGCTTTGCCTGGGCTTTTGGAGGTTTCTGAAAATGAAGCCCCCTTAAAACCCCTTTTGTTGAGCGGGAATGGTTATCCTGAAGAAAATCAGCATCTATTCCATTTGCCTTAAATTCAGAGGCTTTATAGGTTTCCAGGAAAAACCCTCTCTCATCTTCAAATACTACCGGTTCTACCAGAATTACCCCGTCAAGTTCTGTTTTTGTAAAACTAAAAGGCATATACTCTAAATAAATTAATAAATCTTACACATGCTGGTTTAAAGAATATCATGTTCAATTATTTTTTAAAATGAAAAACAAAGACCAAATGTCAAGTAAAAAAATTTTTGTAAAAAATAATTCTTAAACTATGCATCTATTTATTGACTAATTAAAAAAAATCATTTTAAATTTAAAAACACATTAATACTGAACGTCAAAATTAAGACAATAGTAAAATTTTTCTATGGTCAATTGAAGATTCGGCTATTTTCCAAAACAGTCTGATATAAACAAAAATTTTGACATTCAGTATAATAAAACCTTTCACTACATGTTTTAATTAATCGGGGGATATTTGTAAAAATTCGAGAAATTAAAATTAAAAAAGTAAGGGGATTTTTTATTCTTAAAAAAGTGGAATATATAATAAATTTATAAAAGAGGAGAAATTGTTAGGGTATGTTTGAAAAAATCAAAAAAAGAGACGGCAGTATTGTTGATTTTGAGCCGGGACGCATAACCGATGCCATATCAAAAGCCGGACAGGCAACGAGTGAATTCGACAAAAATACTGCCCAGTCTCTTGCAATCAGGGCGCTTGATTTTGCCGGAAAAGTCATAAGAAACGAAGTCCCTTCTGTTGAAGAGGTCCAGGATATTGTTGAGAAGACTCTGATGAGTTCTCCGTATTACAAAACAGCTAAAGCTTATACTATTTATAGGGATCAGCATTCAAAAATACGTGAGCTGGCAAATAATGATAAACTGGATATAGTTGACCAGTACCTTGACCGGCTTGACTGGAAAGTAAAAGAAAATTCCAATATGAGCTTCTCTCTTCAGGGGCTTAATAACTATATTTCTTCTGAAATCAGCAAGAATTACTGGTTAAACAAAATTTATACCCCTGAAATCAAAGATGCTCATGCAAGTGGGGATTTCCATATGCACGACCTTAACATTCTCTCTGTTTATTGTGTGGGCTGGGATTTACAGGATCTTTTACTTTCAGGGTTTAAAGGCGCGCCCGGAAAAGTTGAGAGCGCACCTCCAAAGCATTTTAGAACAGCCCTGGGACAGATGGTAAACTTCCTGTTTACTCTTCAGGGGGAATCAGCAGGAGCTCAGGCGTTTTCAAACGTGGATACCCTTCTTGCGCCGTTTATAAAATATGATAATTTAACTTACAAAGAAGTTAAACAGGCGCTGCAGGAATTCATATTCAACCTGAATGTACCTACCAGGATAGGTTTTCAGACTCCGTTTACCAACATAACCCTTGATTTAGTTGTTCCCGGCTTTCTTGCAAACCAGAGCGCTGTTATAGGCGGTGAACCTGTTAAAGAAACCTATGGCGAGTTCCAGAATGAAGTAAATATGTTTAATAAAGCCTTGTTGGAAGTATTTCAGCAAGGCGATGCAAAAGGAAGAGTTTTTACATTCCCGATTCCGACCTATAACATAACCAGAGATTTCGACTGGGACAACCCGAACCTCGAAGGATTATGGGAAATGACAGCTAAATACGGAATCCCGTATTTCTCAAATTTTGTAAATTCAGACATGAAGCCTGAGGATACAAGGTCAATGTGCTGCAGGCTTAGAATTGACAACCGTGAACTCGAAAAAAGAGGCGGAGGTCTTTTTGGCTCAAACCCGCTTACGGGTTCAATCGGGGTTGTTACCGTAAATTTAGCGAGAATAGGTCATCTCGCCAACAGCGAAGACGAGTTTCTTGAGAGGCTGGAAAAACTTATGACCGTTGCTAAAGACAGCCTTGAAATGAAAAGAAAAGTTCTCGAAAAGCTTACTGAAAGCGATCTGTACCCTTATGCAAAGTTCTACCTGAGAAACATAAAGCAAAGATACGGAAATTACTGGCAAAACCACTTTTCAACCATAGGCATATCCGGCATGAACGAGGCATGTATAAATATGTTCAGAAAAGATATCGGATCTGATAAGTCACAGCATTTTACACATAAAGTGCTTGATTTTATGCGCTCAAAGCTTGAGGAATTCCAGAAAGAAACAGGCAGGAACTTTAACCTCGAGGCAACACCCGCTGAAAGTGTTTCCTATCGCTTTGCCAGGCTGGATAAAGAAAAATATCCCGCAAGCTACTGCGCTAATGAACAGGAATATAGAAAAGGCGCGGAGCCTTTTTATACTAATTCAACGCAGCTTCCGACCATGTATACGGATGATATCTTTGAAACCCTTGACCTTCAGGATAGTATCCAGACAAAATATACCGGGGGAACGGTATTACACATATTTGTAGGAGAAAAAATAACCTCTACGGAAAGTGTAAAACAGCTGGTCAGGAAAATCTGCGATAATTACAGGCTTCCGTACTTTACAATTTCCCCTACGTTCAGTATTTGCCCGACACATGGTTATATTGCGGGAGAGCATGCCTGCTGTCCTGAGTGCTCGGCAGAATGTGAGGTCTACTCGAGGATAGTGGGTTACCTGCGTCCTGTCAACCAGTGGAATAAGGGTAAACAGGAAGAGTTCGGGCTCAGGAAGACCTTTAAAATAGACGAATCGCTTGAGCACTACCTTAACCGGGAAAGACAGCTAAAGCAGGCAGTATAGCTTACTGTTACTGTTGATCTTTTATAACTTTCTTAAATCCAGATTGAAGAGTTTCAAGCATACGATTGCAGAGAATTTCAGTTTTGAGATCAGGATCACTGTTATCTAAAGCTTGTCTTGCATTATTAAGTCCTTCTATGATAACTCCAGCTACTCTCTCTTTTTCACTTTCACTTTTTCCAAAACTTACTTTGTTAGTTCTGTTAAAAGACATTCCCGTAATTCCTAAGCTCATGATTTTTTTCCTTTCTTACTTGTGTAAATTAATTTCTGATTATAAGATAGGTGAAAAAAATAAATTGCTTTTTTGCTTCATGAATTAAACATTTTGTTACGATTGGAGCAAAAAAAATGGATAGAGCCTTATATGGAGTTTTTCATCATTGGGATGAGTTAGCTAATCTGTCATTGAAGCTGCCTGGCTTCCTCAAAAATCATCTTTGCCAGGGGGAATGGTTCCAGGGCTCTTTCAAAAATCCCGAGAGAGTATGCAATTGTTAATCCGTAATTTGTAACAGGCACCCCTGCATAGTTAGCTTTTGCTATTCTTGAGAGAATTTCCCTTCTATTAGTCATACACGCACCACAGTGAATAACAAGCTGATAACTCTCCAGGTTTTCCGGGAAATCATGCCCTGCATACATTTCAAAATCAAGCTTTGCTCCTGTATATTGGGTCAGCCATCGCGGAATTTTTACCCTTGCTATATCATCACCAATCGCATGATGTGTGCAGGATTCACATATAAGTACTTTATCACCTGATTTAAGCCTGTCTATGGCAAGAGTCCCTTTTACAAATTCCTTTAAGTCGCCTTTAAGTCTTGCAAAAAGAATGGAAAAAGATGTCAGCCTGATGTTTTCAGGCACATCAGCCGATACTTTAAGAAAAGCCTGTGAATCAGTCACAACAAGAGCCGGAGGACTGTTTAACCTGCCAAGAGCATCTTGAAGTTCCCGCTCCTTGACCACCATTACCATTGAATCATTATCAAGAAGCTCCCTTATAGTCTGAACCTGCGGGAGTATAAGCCTGCCTTTCGGTGCTTCAAGGTCAATAGGGACAACAAGCATGGCAAGTTCTCCGGGCGGCACAAGATCTGATACTATGGCAGGCGGGCTTAAAAATTCTTCCGGGGCTGATTTTATTATTTTTTCCTTTAATTTTTCTATACCCGTATTTTTTTCTGCTGAAACAATAACAGGATCAAGCCCCTGTTTTTTTAGCCAGGATAAATCCATTTCCCCGGGGTTTTTAAGGTCTGATTTATTTAAAACCGCAATTACAGGAATTTTTCTTTGTTGAAATTCTTCAAAAACAGCTGTCTCAAAATTATCCCATTCAGACTGCTCTGATACAATAACTGCAAGGTCAATCCTGTCAAAGACCTGTCTTGTTTTTTCAGTTCTTTTTTTGCCGAGGTTGCCTTCATCGTCAATTCCTGCTGTATCTACAAAAAGTACCGGACCAACAGGCAGTAATTCCATGGCTTTTTCAACCGGATCAGTGGTTGTCCCGGCTGTTTCCGAAACAATGGAAATATCCTGTTCAGTTAATCTATTCAGAATACTTGATTTTCCTACGTTTCGTCTTCCAAAAATTCCTATATGAAGACGCATTCCTCGAGGTGTTCTTTGCATAAACCTGTTCTCACCGGTGAATTATTAATACAATTTTACACCAAGGAATAAACAATAAAAACTCACGTAACAATTCCATAATATAGATTTCTGAAAAATTAAACAGCTTTTAATCGCCTTTTTATAAGCCTGTTTGACCGTAGAAAAGCATCATGTTCATTTTCATAAAACTCAAAAAAACTATCCAGTTTTAAAAGATAAAAAATACATAGTATATCAGGGTTCATAGCGCATAAAGAAATGCTGGAGCCGTTTTTATCACAGATTCTTTTTGCTGAGATGAGCATTTCCGTAAAAAAATTATTTAAAATAGTGTTTCGATTAAATTTTATCACTATGTGCCTGTTTTTAAGCTTTGCCTGTCTGTTAATCACTTTACTGATAAGCAGGCATTCTGATAAAGCAGGTCTTTGAGAGTAAATACAAACAATATCCGTATTTTTTTCAATACTTTTTATATTAAAAATCATAAATACTCCTGTTGAAAAGAAGGAAATTCCAATTCTATCCTTGTCTTTTACAAGAGCAATTACAGACAGAACTGGAATTTAACTGTTAACGACGATACGTAGTTTAGTTGTCCCTTCTAGATGCATTCCCGGTTATATTGGAGCTATTTAGTATACAGGTCTGTTTTTTTGGATGAATAACCGAGAGAGGTTATCCCTCTCTCAGTTATTTTTCAGGTTTATATTAAACTTAAGGCTATTCCCGGTGCCTGGTTAGCCTGAGCCAGAAGTGTTGCGGAAGCCTGCTGCAATATCTGATTCTTGGTAAGTAATGCAGCTTCATCAGCTACGTCAACGTCCCTGATT
>JANQEP010000024.1 GCA_028278305.1 Candidatus Gastranaerophilales bacterium | reverse complement strand
TTAACTCGAGTCGCTAATTGCATGTATGCAACATTTGCCAAAACCCACCCACAACCACCCTAAAGGTGGAAAAGAGGCGAAGCCTCTTTTCGATTCTCTATAATTTTTTGGCAAATATTGTTCAGTCATATCCTGGCTTTTGACTAATTCGCGACTCGGGTTATTTAATTTAAAATTGTAAGAATAAATACTGACCGGGAAGCCGAAGTAATTACTGTAGAAGTTTACAAGCTGGTTTGTAAACTTCTGTTGATATAAAAATACTTTTGAGATAAATTTTTATTTGATAGGAATTGAAGGGTAAGTTTTTGTACATTCAAGGGTATGCAATATTAGTTTCATTTATCGGATTCTCACTCTGCTTTGCGCTTGCAGCAATAATTATGAGCTGGATAGTCCAGCCTAAAGCTCCGGGCAAACTTAAACAAAACACTTATGAATGCGGAATGAAGCTTTTCGGGGATTCACGCGTCCAGTATGATGTTAAATACTATCTTTACGCGCTTTTATTCCTGATTTTCGACATAGAAGCAGTGTTTCTTTTTCCCTGGGCAGTAGCATATGATAAACTGGGACTTTTTGCCCTTATAGAAGCCCTTATATTCCTTGGGATTTTAATCATTGGGCTGGTTTATGCCTGGAAAAAAGACGCTCTTAGATGGCATTAGGAGATTTAGCAGTTTATGAAAATAATCTTAACAGCAGTAGATGCGCTATACAACTGGGCAAGGTCAAATTCCTTATGGCCCCTGACATTTGCTACATCCTGCTGCGGCATAGAGATGATTTCCACAAGCGCTGCGACTTTTGATATTGCAAGGTTCGGCGCGGAAGTGTTCAGAGCCTCGCCAAGACAGGCTGATCTTATGATTACCGCGGGAACAATCACTCATAAAATGGCTCCTGCAATGGTACAGCTCTATGAGCAGATGCCTGAGCCCAAATACGTTATTGCAATGGGAGCATGCTGTGTTACGGGCGGAATGTATGAAAACGATTCCTACTCTGTAGTAAGAGGAATTGACAGGCTTATCCCTGTCGATGTTTATCTTCCCGGCTGTCCCCCAAGACCTGAGGCTCTTCTGGATGCGATTATTAAGCTTCAGGAAAAAATAAAAACCGAGTCACTTATGCAAAGAAGAAAGTATCTTGAGGCTCATAAGCCAAAAGTTATATATTCTGACGATAAAAACTGCGAAGTCCTGCTTCCTCACCCGGAAATCGAAGTTATTCACTGGGGTGTGCAGAAAACAGGTTATGATAAAAGCAATGATAAAACCGAGGTTGAAAGTGCCTGAAGCTATGAATCTTGTTATAGATGAAAAATACGGGGTAAAATTCCTGGATAAAACTTCTGATAACGTGGAAGTTATAGAAGTAAAACCTGATATGCTTGTAGAAACAACGACTTATTTAAAAATGAACAAAGATACCCGCTTTGATGTTCTTTTATCAGTAAGCGGAGTTGATAAATCCCCTTATTTTGAAGTTGTTTACCATTTATATTCTACTGTTTTCAACAAAAAATTAATACTAAAGGCTGTTCTCAATAAAAATTGCCCGGAAATTGAATCCATAAGCAGTGTATATTCCGCGGCAAACTGGCATGAAAGGGAAACTTACGACCTTTTCGGAATAAATTTCCAAAATCACCCCGACCTTGAGCGGATCCTGCTTCCGGGCGACTGGAAAGGTCATCCCTTAAGAAAAGATTATGTTAACAACGATGAAAGGCTGAGCTGGAACGAGAGATAATGAGCAAGCTAAAAGAAAACATAATCCAAAAAGGCATGTTAATAAATGTTGGACCGCAACATCCAAGCACACATGGCGTTTTAAGGCTGATCCTGACCCTGGAAGGCGAAGTAATCAGGAATACAAAACCTGTTATAGGCTATCTGCATCGAGGAAAGGAAAAACTTGCTGAAAGCAGGACATATTTTCAGTATTTACCCATGGTTGACAGGGTTGACTACCTGGCAAGTTTCTTTTACCAGGCAGCTTTATGCTATGCAGTGGAGTCAATCGCCGGCTTGAAAGTTCCCAGAAGAGCCGAGTATATCCGGCTTGTGACAATGGAATTAAACAGGATAACTTCCCATTTATTATGGATAGGTTCATTCCTTCTGGATCTTGGAGCTACATCGCCGCTGTTTTATGTGTTCAGAGAGAGGGAAAACATCCTTAAGATGCTGGAAGAGTTGACAGGTCAGAGAATGATGTATAACTACTACACATTCAGCGGCGTGAAAAAAGAACTTCCGGAAGGCTGGATAACCAGGGTTCTTGATTTATGTAAAAATATGCCGAAGCTCTTTGATGAATACGAGGCTATAATTACCAAAAACCCGATATTTCTGGAAAGAACCAGGGGGATCGGGGTTATGAAACCTGAATCAGGGCTTGATTACGGAATCACCGGTCCTAATATCAGGGCATCAGGTGTAAATTTTGACCTGAGAAAATCAGACCCTTATTCAGTGTATGGTGAAATCGACTTCAACACCTGCCTTGCCGGATCAGGAGACAGCTATGACAGGTATATGGTAAGAATCGGGGAGTTAAGGGAATCAGTTAAGATTATTGAAAAAGCCCTGGCGCAGCTGCCCGGTGGAATCCCTGAAAGATTGCGGGTCAAGCGGGTAAACTGCGACTGTAAAAAGGAAGAGTGTGAGTACTGCGGATTTGATACGCAACTAACAGGAAAAAAGATTAATCCTGCGGTATTCAAGGTGCCGGCAGGGGAAGCAACGGCAATTATAGAAGCCCCGCGCGGAATAGCATGCTGCTATGTGGTCAGCGACGGAACAAACAAGCCATACAGAGTAAAATGGAGAGCGCCTTCTTTTTCATCAGTACAAATCCTGCCGGAGCTTATAAAAGACAAATCATATTCTGACTTAATGCCGATTTTCGGAAGCCTTGACGTTGTGCTCCCGGAAGTTGACAGGTAAAAAACGGAGAAATACAGGTAATGTATGAATTATACGCAAAAATTCTAAATATATTCGGAATACCGGAGATTTTCGCACAAATGTCATGGACTGTATTCCCCTTTGCGTGTGTTGCTGCGCTTCTGGTTCTGGTTGTAATTTTCCTGGTTCTTATGGAAAGAAAAGTTCTTGCTTACCTTACAGTAAGAAAAGGACCTAACAGGGTCGGACCAAACGGCTTTCTCCAGACATTTGCAGACGCTATTAAGCTTCTTTTTAAAGAGGACATTATGTCTCGGGATGCCAATAAACTGCTTTTCACACTTGCGCCGATAATTGTTTTTGCGCCGGTAATGGTAATATATGGGCTAATGCCTTTTACCGAACATTTTGTGGCTATAAACATTGCTGTAGGGCTGTTTTTAGTCTTTGCGCTGTCTTCGATAACCACGGTAGGAATTGTTCTCGCAGGCTGGGCAAGTAATAATAAATACTCGCTGCTCGGTGGAATGAGGTCTGCAGCGCAGGCAATCAGCTATGAAATCCCGCTGGTAATTGCGGTACTTAGTATTGCAGTACTTGCCGGCAGCCTGAACATGCTTGAAATAGTAAAAAGCCAGGCTGGAGGCATTTTTTCCTGGAACCTGTGGCATGCTTTTATTGGTTTTATAGTCCTGTTTATCTGTTCAATTGCTGAAGTTAACAGGATTCCCTTTGATCTGCCCGAAGCTGAAAGTGAGCTTGTAAGCGGTTATAACACAGAGTATTCAGGAATGAAATTTGCGCTTTTCTTTCTTGCGGAATACTCAGCAATGTTTATAATCAGTGTTTTAATTGTCACGTTGTTTTTAGGAGGTTATTTACCACCGTTTAGTGACTATTTATCAGTAATTTTATTCCAAAATATTCTGAATAACCAGGCTCTGCTTAATGTATTTATACATATAGAACAGGGATTCTGGCTAATAGCAAAAACCTACGCTATAATTTTTACGATAATGTGGATCAGGGCAACATTACCGAGGTTAAGAGCAGACCAGCTCATGGCATTTAGCTGGAAATTCCTGTTGCCGCTGTCTTTTCTCAATTTAATTCTCGTAGCAACCTTTAAATTATTTGTTTAAGGATAATTACAAGTGGAAAATACTTTAATACCAATAGAAATAATTGAAAATAAAATCTATATGATTCGAAACCACAAAGTTATGCTGGATAGCGATCTTGCCAATCTTTACGATATTGAGACAAAAAATTTAAATAAAGCTGTAAAACGTAATTTGGACAGGTTCCCAAATGACTTTATGTTTCAGCTTACAGATGAGGAGTGGGAATCTTTGAGGTTCCAATTTGGAACCTCAAAAGAAGGCAAAGGAGGAAGGCGTTTTAACCCTTATGTTTTTACAGAGCAAGGTGTTGCTATGTTATCAAGTGTTCTTAACAGCAAACAAGCTATAGCTGTTAATGTTCAAATTATGAGGACGTTTGTAAAACTTCGTGAAATGGCTTTGAGCCATTCAGAGCTGGCAAAAGAACTGCAAGAAATCAGAGTGAACTTAATAAATTACGCGCAACACAATAACGCACAGATAGAAGAAATATTCAGGCAGCTTGATTATCTAAATGAGCTGCATAAGCCCTCTCAAATAGGTTTTTAACAGAAGGTAAAAAAATGAAAAACGTGATAAGCAGGACAATAAGCGGAATAATAGAAATCGGGCGGGGAATGTCCACGATAATGAAGCATTTTTTCAGAAAGCCTATTACTCAGGAATATCCTGAAAATAAACCTGAATTGAACGCAAGTTTTCGCGGCAGGCTGGCACTTTTAACGGATAATGAAGGCTCAGACGTCTGCATTGGCTGTAAATCCTGCATGAAAGTCTGTCCCTGCGATGACCTGATTCAGATAGAGACTTCAAAAGACCCGGAAACAAAAAAATTAAAAATTGAACAATTTACAATAGACATTGGTCGTTGTATATTTTGCGGTAACTGCACAGAAGTCTGCCCGGTTAATGCAATAGTTACAACAGACCGGTTTGAGCTGGCTGACTACTCAAGGGAAAGCCTGGTCCTGGATAAAAAAGGGCTGACACTCGGTCCTGAGGAATCTGAAAGAGTAAGAGACAGAAAAGAAAGGAATAGTAAGTAATTATAAATGGAAATGCAGGATATAATCTATTCATTATTCTTTTATGCCATAGCTTTTGTGCTTATAATAGCAGCGCTTGGAATCGTATTTATGCCGAGAATCGTATATTCCGCGGTTTGCATGATAATCGCCTTTTTATCAGCGGCAGGAATATTTGTCCTGCTAAACGCTGATTTCGTGGCGGTTTCCCAGGTAATTATATATGCTGTGGGAATTACGATTATCATGGTCTTTGCAATAATGCTCACAGCCGCGCGCGAAGACAAAAAGCTCTGGATTGCCGTAAAATTCAGGTCTTTAGTAGCAATAGCAGCATCGGGACTCCTATTCCTGATAATCCTGGCTTCTGTGACTAAATGTATTACAGCCTTAAGTTCCCGGGCAGGCTTATTTGCCGTGCAAGAGCCCTCACAGGAGACGATCCAAAGACTTGCAGTAGAGGGAACAACTTTAACCATTGGAAAAGCCCTTCTTACTGATTATGTATTACCTTTTGAAATCCTGTCCTTATTACTGCTTGCAGCCATTTTAGGCGCTGTAGTAATAGCAGGGAAAGGTCAGGAGAAACTAATAAATCCCACAACCTCTACGGCGGAGGAAGAACCGTAAATTAAGCCGCCGGTAAGATAAAAAATTTAAGCAGCGGAGTTGAGTGTAAAATGAATTGGGAAGAAATTTTAATAAAAATCTTTAATGTAGAGCTTACTCACTACATAGTTTTAAGCCTTATTTTATTCTGCATAGGGATTATGGGGCTTATTATCTCCCGAAATGTAATCAGAGTATTGATGTCAATAGAAATTTTGCTAAGCGCCGTTAATGTAAACTTTGTAGCTTTTGCCAATTACACTGACCTTAGTGATCTTAAAGGTCAGGTATTTGCGATTTTTATAATGGCTGTTGCCGCAGCAGAAGCCGCGCTGGGACTGGCAATTCTCCTGGCATTATACAGAAACAAGCCTTCTGTTGATACGGAAGAGTACAAAGAGCTGAAAGGATGAGGAGAAAGATAATATAATGGAGCAATTTCTGGAATTTTTCATAGAAAACGCGGGAATAATTGCGGCTTTGCCTTTGTGGACATTCCTTATAATAATTTTCGGGCAAAACCTGGGTGTATATGATGATAAAAGAATTACCGCGGGAATTACCTGTACAAGTACGTTTATAGGTCTTATATGGTCTTTTTTCATATTTTTATGGACGCTTGGCGCGCAAGAGCCTTTTTCTAAAAACATAACCTGGCTCAGCGCGGGAAATATAGAGCTATCAGCGGGATGGCTTGTTGATAACCTTGGAGCAATGATGCTTCTTGTTGTAACAGGTGTTAGCCTGCTTATTCAGGTATATTCACACGGATATATGGCAAAAGACCCGGGTTACCACAGATTTTTCTCATACCTGAACTTTTTTAATTTCTCCATGCTCGGGCTTGTGCTTAGCAGTAACCTGTTTCAGATTTATATTTTCTGGGAACTGGTAGGGTTATCAAGCTATCTTTTGATAGGGTTCTGGTTTAGAAGACCATCTGCTGCGCATGCAGCTACAAAAGCGTTTATAATCAATAGAATCGGTGATTTTGGGCTTTTAGTAGGAATAATTGCCTTTTTATTCTTCTCGCTTAACTGGTGGATAGCAAGCGGAAACATATACCTGAGCTTTACTGAGCTTCAACCTGCAGCTGAATATGTCCTGACATCAGCAGGTCCGGTAGTTTATTTTCTTATAGCCCTTGCAATTTTCTTTGGTCCGATAGCAAAGAGTGCGCAATTTCCACTGCATACGTGGCTTCCTGATGCAATGGAAGGTCCTACTCCAATAAGCGCACTGATTCATGCTGCAACAATGGTTGCAGCAGGTGTGTTTCTTATTGCAAGAGCATATCCGATATTCGAGATATCACCCGATATTATGACTACAATTGCCTGGATAGGTGCAATAACAGCGTTTATCACAGCAACAATAGCAATAACCCAGTATGATCTTAAAAAAACCCTTGCATACTCAACCTGCAGCCAGCTTGGGTTTATGGTAATGGCAATGGGAGCAGGCGCTTATGCAGCCGGACTTTTCCATCTTATGACGCACGCTTTTTTCAAGGCAATGCTGTTTTTATGCTCCGGCGCTGTTATTCACGGACTCGGCGACCAGCAGAATATGAAATATATGGGCGGATTGAGAAAACATATGCCTGTTGTTGCATATACCTATCTTACGGGCTGCTTTGCGATTTCAGGAATCCTTTTTAGCGGGTTCTGGTCAAAAGAGGAAATTTTTTCGGGTTTATACGGAAATAATATGATATTACTTGGAGTTGGGCTTATCGTGGCTTTGTTAACTTCTTTTTATATGTTTAGAAGCTATTTTCTAACCTTTGAAGGCGAATACAGAGGGCATGCACATCCTCACGATGCCCCAAAAGTCATGACAGTACCGTTAATACTGCTTGCAATACCTTCAACTTTCATCGGATTCCTGCTAAGCGGCGTTTTATTCCTGCCTTCTTTCGACAAATACATACTTGCAGGGCAAAAAGCCATTACCCATGCCGAACATCACACAGGCTTCCTGTTACCTGTAATTTCCCTTTTAATAGCTCTTGCAGGTCTTTTGGCAGCAGCTTATCTTTATTGGGACAGATTTAAACAGGTAAGAGAATCAGTTAAAATTACTGCAGACAATATTATCAGGATAACAAAACCCCTATATGCCCTTACTACGAATCTCTGGTACATAGATAAACTTTATTACGCTTTTATAGATAACGTTTTCCTTCCTGTTTGCAATTTTACTGCCAATTTCGATAAATTTATAATTGATGGTCTGGTCAATCTTACCGGGCTTAAGATACGTTTTGAAGGCTGGACTTTAAGGCAATTCCAGACCGGGCAGGTGCAGACTTATCTTGCAATACTGTTTTCAGGGCTTGCAGGTCTTGCATTAATATTTGTTTTGCTTCAGTTGTTGATATAGAGGAAAAAAATGGAATTTTTATCACTGACATTATTAATATTTTTACCACTGGTAGGCGCTCTTATTATAGTTGGACCGTGGTTTCCCCGGAATGAAGTCAAGATAAGACGTTTTGCCAAAGGTTTTGGAGGAATCGTATTTATCTATTCACTGTTTTTCCTGGCGTTTTTTAACCCTCAAGAACCGGGATTCCAGTTCAACGAAACTGTCGCATTGCCCGGGGGAAAACCCTGGCTTGAGCCTTTAGGAGTTAATTTTTCACTCGGGGTTGACGGAATTTCAATTTTACTGATGGTTTTAACAACTTTTCTTGTGCTGCTTGCTTTGATAGCAAGTAAATACAGCATTACAAAACGGCATAAATTTTATTACTCAATGATTTTTGTATTGCAAACAGCAATACTCGGTGTTTTTGCGGCGAAAGACCTGTTTTTATTTATTATATTCTGGGAATTAGAGCTGATTCCGATGTATTTTTTGATTTCAGTCTGGGGCACGGGCAGAAAAGAGTATTCAGCCATGAAGTTTATCCTGTATACCTTTGCGGGAAGCGTTTTTATGCTGGCGGCAATCCTGGCAATTGTATACTATAACTACCTGCAAACAGGCATATTAACCTTTGACCTCAATACATACACTTATATGAAGGCATTTGCATATCCGACAGTATTTGGAATCCTTACTTTTCTGGGTTTTTTCATCGCATTTGCAGTGAAACTGCCTGTTGTCCCGTTTCATACATGGCTTCCGGATGCCCATGTGGATGCACCGACCCCTGTAAGCATGCTTCTTGCGGGAATCCTCCTGAAAGTGGGCGGATACGGGCTTATCAGAATGAATTTACAAATCCTGCCTGAAATACTGAAAATATTAGCGCCTTTAGTCATAATTCTCGGGGTTATAAATATTTTATACGCCGCAATAATAGCTATAGCGCAAAAAGACCTGAAAAAACTGGTTGCCTACAGCAGTATAAGCCATATGGGAATTGTACTTTTAGGGCTTGGGGCAATGAATGTTGCCGGGGTTTCAGGCGCGGTATTCCAGATGATGGCTCACGGAATAATCAGCGCCGGTCTGTTTATGGTTGTAGGTGTTATTTATTTAAGGACACACACAAGAGAAATCCCAGAGCTGGGCGGATTGGGGCAAAATTCGCCAAAGATAATGTATTTTTCCATGATTATTGCCCTTGGAAGCCTTGGCTTACCGCTTTTAATGGGCTTTGCCGCTGAAACCCTCGCTTTTTACGGGGCTTTTACATCACAGGCATTCAGCGGGTTTAATCTGTTTAATATTTACGTGCCTGTATCAATCCAGGTATTCACTGCTATTGCGATAATTGGCGTTATTTTTACGGCGGTTTACATTCTCTGGATGTTCCAGCGGGTGTTCTGGGGGAATATGTTTTATAAATGGAAAAAATTTCATGATGCAAGCCCCCATGAAATGGTGGTATTAATATCTTTAATTGCTGTAATTGTCTTTTTTGGATTGTACCCTGAGGGTATGACAAGTATTTTTGTCCCTACACTTGATAGTTTAATGAAATTAATTTAGCTGGAGTAGAAAATGGAACTTCTTAATGATATAAAAATCGCGCTTTTACCGGAATCAATAATGGTGCTGTTCATTATTTTAACAGCGGTTTTAAGTTTTGCTTCGGGTAAAGACAGGCAGGATGCTATATTTTATGTAAGCTTAACCGGAGTAACCCTTGCTTTGCTTTCAATGTCGGTTATGGATTTTTCCGGCGAAAAGGAAGTTCTTTATAAAAGCTTTACTTCCAACTATTTCACACTTGTTTACAGGGTAATAATCCTTGCTGGGACAATCTTTACATTATTTCTTACAAAGGACTATGTTAAAGGGTTCGGTAAAAACAAGGGGGAATTTTACTTTCTTCTGATGACGGCATCACTTGGTGCAATGCTTTTATGCGGGGCAAATGATCTTATAATGGTTTTTGTTGCACTGGAAACCCTGAGTATATCAAGCTTTGCCCTTTGCGGCTATACGAAATCAGACCGGTTAAGCAATGAGGCAGCGTTAAAATATCTTGTTTTCGGAGCAGCTGCAAGCGCAGCTATGCTTTACGGATTTTCATTTATCTATGGAATTACTGCCAGGACGAACTTACAGGAAATATCCGGGTTTTTATCAACTTACGAAGTTAACTCAATTTTAATTATAGCATTTTTGCTGGTACTGGCAGGATTTGGCTTTAAAATAGCCGCTGTACCGTTTCAGTCGTGGGCTCCTGATGTATATGAAGGAGCGCCGATTCCTGTTGCGGCTTATCTTTCTGTTGTGTCAAAAACAGCCGGGTTTGCTGTACTCATAAGATTCATGACTGTTTTATTTCCGGGCGTTGCGATATTCAGCATAATCCTTGCCACGTTTGCGGTAATAACAATGACCGCCGGTAACTTAACGGCTCTGGGGCAGCGGAACATAAGAAGACTTATGGCGTATAGCTCTATTGCACACGCAGGATATATTCTTTTAGGTCTTGCAATACTGACCAATGACGGAATAACAGCGATGACCTTTTATTTAATCACATATTTATTTATGAATTTCGGTGTATGGGCAGCTATAGAAATACTTGCGCTCGCTACAGGCAAGGATAATATTGATGATTTCAGCGGGCTTGGGAAAAAATACGGGTATTTTTCCCTGGGATTAACCTTATGCCTGCTTTCTCTTGCGGGTATTCCCGTTACAGCAGGATTTTTCAGTAAATTTTACCTGTTTAAAGCTGTAGCCGTAGCAGGTTATGAATTCATGCCTGTTCTTGTGATTACCCTGGTAAACACAGTGATAGCACTGTTTTACTATATGCGCATAATCAGGGTAATTTATCTTAAACCTGAGCCGGAAATAAGACACGAGCGTGTATTCAGGATTGCCTTGCCCGTAAAATTTGTAATGGCAATATGTGTAGCCGGTGTTCTGCTATTGGGAATTTTCGCTTCACCGGTTATAGAAAAATCCGGTGTTATTAATACAACTTCACAGGGAATTGCTGTTAACCAGCCTCCTGTTAGTAGCCAGCCACCCCTGTTAACCAGCTCCCCCTGTTTGTTAACCAGCCCCCCCCTGTTAGCCAGCCCCAATGACGGTTGTGGTTATTAAGGAATTTTTATCAAGTTATGATTACTTTTTAACTAACCCGTAATTCAGGTTAATGGTAAAACTTTATTGCTCAGACCCGGGTTCTTCATTTTTTTCAGCAACAGGATTTTCTTCTTCCTGCTTTTCCTCTGCCCTGGTTTTTTTCTTTGAAAATTCCTCTTTTTGCCCGGCTTCTTCCGGTCTGTAAGTTACGGGAGTGGATAAGCTGATTCTTCTGTCTTCAGGATTGAATTTTAATACTATAGTTTCAATTTCCTGTCCTACCTGAACAACATTTCCTGTTTTACTCTGGTATTCAACCAGCTCCTTGTAAGGAAGAAGAGCTTCCACGCCCGGATAAATTTCTACAAATGCTCCAAAGTGCTTAACCCTGATAACATTACCGTTTAAAGTCTCACCTTCTTTAATAACCTTGGAAGCTTCCACCCAGGGATCAGGCTGTAAACTCTTAAGACTAAGGCTTACACGCTGTTTTTCCTCGTCAATGCCAATAACCTGGACCTTAATCTTTTCTCCGACAGATAAAATATCCGCCGGATGATCAACCCAACGCCAGGAAATCTGGGATAAAGGCAGTAGCCCGTCTATTCCTCCTATATCTACGAAAGCGCCGAAATCTGCAAGTCTTACAATTTCACCTTCAACCACGTTGCCTTCCTGGATATTTTCGAAAATATCCTTTCTCTGCTCAGCCTGCTCTTCTGAAACAACTTTTCTGTGAGACATTATGAGGTTATTCTGTTTTGAATCAACAGAGAGAATTTTAAGTTTAATTTTTTGTCCGATAAGGTCTTCCGCTTCTTTTGCCCTTATATGGCTTGAAGGGACAAACCCCCTGACTCCCAGCACATCAACAAGCATTCCGCCTTTAACTTCTGCTGTAACTTCAGCTTCAATGACTGAATCTTCTTCTTTGAGCCTTTCAAGTTCCTGCCAGGCATAAGCCAGCATGACTTTTTTATAAGAGAGCGTAAGCTGACCTTCTTCATCTTCTTCCCTTATTATAAGAAATTCTCTTTCTTCGCCATCCTGGGGCAATATCTCTTCCGGACTTTTTACCGAATTATTTGAAAGTTCCCTTGCAGGCACTCTTGCTGTTGTTTTAGCACCGATATCAACCAGCACATTATTTGACACATAGCCAACTACCTTACCTTTAACTATGTCGCCTTTTTTAAAATTGTAATCATACTTATCAAGAAGCTTTTCAAACTCTGACAGGTCTTGCCGGTCTTGTTTATCTGGTAGGTTGTCAGTTGCCATTAATTCAGTTTGCCTCCGCAGGATGAAATTGCATCTATAATTTTAACAAAATTATATCAAATAAAGAATATTAATAATATTAATTATAACTTAAAATCTGAAAATATGTTTATTTTTTTAAAATTACAATTAATATTAAAAAAATTTTTAAACTTCTCTTCTTCCTTCAAGAGCTCTTGCAAGAGTTATTTCATCCGCATATTCCAGCTCTGAGCCGACGGGAAGACCGAATGCTATTCTGGAGACTTTAATTCCCAGAGGTTTAATAAGTTTTGTTAAATACATGCTTGTTGCTTCACCTTCAACAGAGGGATTAATGGCAAGGATAATTTCTTCTATATCCTCATTTTGAAGCCTTTCTATAAGTTCCTTTATCCGTAAATCTTCCGGAGTTATCCCGTCAAGCGGTGAAATCAAGCCTTGAAGCACATGATATAACCCTTTATACTCTCTTGTTCTTTCCAGTGCTATCAAATCTCGTGTTTCTGCAACTACACAGATTACAGACCTGCTTCTTCTTTCATCAGAGCAGATTTCACAGGGGTTCTCACTGGACATGTTGAAGCAATGCCTGCAATACTTAATTTTTTCTTTTGCTTCAAGTATTGCGCTGCTGAATTTCTGCACTTCATTAACCGGCATTTTCAGTATTTGAAAAGCCATTCGCTGCGCAGATTTAGGACCAACCCCGGGTAGTTTCTGAAATTCCTCTACCAGGCGAGCCAGAGGTTTTGTATAATGCATCATATTGCCGGTCCTTAATATTTAAAATAACCCTGGAGGCAAATTAAATCCGGATCCTCCTGCTACTGAGCCCATTTTTTTCTCAATAACTTCTGATATCTGCTTATTTGCTTCTTGCATTGCGCTTGTTATAAGATCTTCCAGCATTTCTACAGTTTCTTCATCAACACTTTCAGGGTTTTCCGGGTTTATGGCATCAGGTTTTATCTTTATTGATTTAAACTCATATTTTGCGTTAAGTTTAACACTGACAACACCGCCTCCGGATTCGCCGGTTACTTCTACATTTTTTAGCTCTTCCTGGGCGCTCTCTAATTTTTTCTGCATTTGCTGAGCCTGCTTCAGCATTTGCTGCATATTAAAACCTTTCAATTCTTAAATACCTCCTTTTTAATAAGAACTTTATCCCGAGTATCTTTTATATTTTAGCAAAGCTAAGATATTTTGTCAGATAAAAATCCGGTTTTATACCTTAAAAATCAATATTTATACTTAAGTTGCCGTCTATAAAAATTTTTCTATTTTACATTACAAAATTTTTTCAAAATGCCCGCCCGCCTCAGCCTTAGAGGAGAGAAAAGGCTTCGCCTGCTAAAATGCGGACAGCGCCGCCTGCTTCGCCTGCTAAAATGCGGACAGCACCGCCTGCTTCGCCTGCTAAAATGCGGACAGCACCGCCTGCTTCGCCTTTTCTAATCCATATACATTTTGAAAAAATTT
>JANQEP010000006.1 GCA_028278305.1 Candidatus Gastranaerophilales bacterium | reverse complement strand
ATTATTATTACAGGTATTGATTTAGCATGAATGAAATCATGAAAATCATGTCATAGTCATGATTTCCATGATTTCATTAAAGCAATGCCGGGTTATTTTTTGTGTTAGGTCTTTTGGTATTAACCGGCTTTTAAGTGATAATAAGTTTCAGGGTTATGTTTTAGCAGGCATTCGAAGCAATCTTTCTTTTAAAACATACCTTACGTTAGATGTTAATTCTCTGCTTAATAGCAGGATTTGACGCTGCTTTTTAATTATTTATTAATAGCTATCATTGAGTTTCATTGACAGCACAACAAAATCTGCCGCGAGATCCTGGTTTGAAACAATCACTTCTTTTGGAACTTCTATATTAGTCGGTGCAAAGTTCCATATTGCCTTAATGCCGCATTTAATAGCCAAATCCGTCATTTTTTGAGCTTGTTCCCCGGGAATAGCCAGTACTACTATTTTTATAGCCTCCTGTCTGATTTTTTCCGGCAGCTGGCAAACATGAAAAACTTCTTTATCACCGATTTTTAAGCCTATTTTTTGGGGATCATTATCAAAAAGCGCGACAATATCAAGTCCATAATTACTAAAGCCATTATATTTTGCAAGTGCAAGCCCCAGGTTTCCCACTCCGATTAAGAATGCTTTTTTTGCCTCTGTAAGGTTAAGAAATTTTTCAAGATGGGTTTTAAACTCGCCTGTGTTAAATCCGATTTTAGGCTTGCCCGAGTAATTTATGGCAGCAATATCTTTTCTGACCTGGGTTTCGTCAACATCGAGCTTATGCGCAATTTCGCAGCTGCGAATATATTTCTCACCCCGGTCAAAGTATTCACATATAATCCTGTAATACCTGGGCAGCCTTCTTAAAGTGGGGGCTGACAGTTTTTTTTGCATGATTCTTTTTTTAACTATTCATGGATAATTATAACTCATATTTGCACTTAAAAACAGACTCGAATTGCTAAATAGCTGAAAGGATCAATATGACTGATTCAAAATTCCTTAAAATTTATAAAAAATCCAGGTCTTTCCTACAGGCTATAAAATGGCTGTTTCTAAGGTTTTCCCTGTTATAGGCAAGTTCCTGCCCTGTTTCAGCATCAATAATTTTACAGCCTGCCTCGTTCATAATTATATGTCCTGCAGCGGTATCCCACTGCATAGTCCCGTTCAGCCTTGCATAAACATCAATTTCACCTTCCGCCAGCTTGCAGAATTTCAGCGCTGAGCCGTATCTTTTTATATTTTTGACATTATGTTTTGCGTAAAACGCCTTTGTTTGTTCGGTTGAGTGGAAATTGCTGTCGCTTCCTATTAAATCGGCTCTGGTCGAGTTGTTATAAATTTTTTCGCTATTTTTGTAAGCGCCTTTACCAGCTTCTGCCAGGTAACAAAGCCCTTCTGCAGGAATTAAAATTACCCCCAGAACAGGTTTTCTATCTTCAATAAGTGCAATATTAACTGTAAACTGATTATTCTTAACCAGAAAATCCTTTGTGCCGTCCAGAGGATCTACAAGCCAGAATCTACTCCAGGATTTTCTTTCCTCATAGGGAATCCGGGTTTCCTCAGATAAGACCGGGAGATCAGAAAAGTCTTTTAAGCCGCTAATTATAATTTCATTGGAAACTATGTCAGCCTCTGTAACCGGTGAATCATCTTTTTTATAGTTAACATCAGGGTCTACGCTTTTATAGACCTCCATAATCGCCTCGGATGCTTTATATGCGATTTTTTTTACATCTTCTATCATTTTTACTTCCTTAAAATTCAAAAAGTACAGGCACTAAAACCAGCACTATGACACTGTAAATTATGGATAAAGGCAGACCCAGCCTTATAAAATCGCCTGATTTATAATTTCCTGCGGCTGATACCAGCATATTTGTCTGATAACCGAATTTTGTAAGGAAACTGGCGCTTGCTCCGTAAGTTACAGCAAATATAAACGGTATTGGACTTACACCGAGGGTAGTTGCTGTTAAGTATGCTACCGGAAATGCTATAGCTACGGCAGATGCGTTTAAAGTAAGCTCTGTAAGAATTATAGACAGGAAATATATAAGAATAAAAGTTCCGTAAATCCCGATATTCCAGCTTATGTACAAAATAAAATCAGAAATAATCTCTGAAGCGCCGTTACTTACCAGCACTTTGGAAATTCCAAGCGCTGAGCCAAGCAGTATAATCAGGTTCAGGTTAGTGTTTTTAAGCATATCCTTAAAAGAAGTATAACCTGCTGCCATATAAAGGAATAACAGGACAAAAAGACCTTTAATCAGGCTTATTACACCTGATGCGGCTAAAATTATCACCAGGATAAAGGATATAAAAATAAAAACAGAGTTTTTTATATCAAATTTATCAACAGTTTTAAGGTCATTCAAGAAATAGAAGTTGTTTTTTACTTCCCTGCTTTGAGAAAAGCAGTCTCCAACCGCTAAAACCAGATAATCCCCGGTTTTAAGCGTAATTTCCCCGATTTTCCCCCCGAGTTTTTCACCTTCCCTTTTAATAGCCACAATAGCCGCGTTGAACTTGTTTCTGAAGTCACAATCCTTTATTTTCCTGTTTACCAGCTCAGATTTATGCGAAAGTACAGCCCAGACAAGGTTTTGGTTTAGAATATCATTTTGCTGCTCGAAAATTTCAAGTTTATCAAATTTTTGCAATTCCTTTACATTCTCAATATCCCCTGTAAAAACAAGAATATCATTTTCCATAAGCACAGTTGAAGGTTTTACAGGGGAAATCAGGTTATTATGCCTGATTATTTCAGTGAGAAAAACATTTTCCAGGTTTCTTAACCCGTTTTCCAGAATTGTTTTGCCTGCTAAAGACGATCCCGGCAGGATTCTTGCCTCCAGAAAGTAATTCTGGTCATCTTCGCGTATCTCATCTTCTTTATGACCAAGGATTTTTCTGCTGAAAAAAGTTAAATAAAGCAAACCTGCAAGAACAAGAGGAATCCCGATATATGCGAAATCAAAAAAACTAAAGGGTTCTAACCCCATATCAACCATAAAACCGTTGGCAATAAGGTTTGTTGAAGTCCCGATAAGTGTTGCAGTTCCGCCGAGTATGGCTATGTAAGATATTGGAAGCAAAAGTTTCGCCTTGAATTCTTTTTTATCAAGAAGTTTAATAAACATCTGAACAACGAGTGTATTGCTGAGAAATCCCGATAATACACCTACCACAAGCCCTGTCCCGATTATATTTCTTTTTTTCGTTCCTGACAGGCGGTTTATAATAGTTGTAATCTGTGTTCTTGCAAAAACATCAGCAATTATAATCAACAGGGTAAGTGTTATTATTGACTGGTTAACAAAACTCTTGAGCAATTCTGTTGTATCAATTAGTCCGAGGAGAAAATAGAAAATCAAAAGCCCAAAAAATACTAATGCAGGTTCAAAAACGTTTTTTATCAGTAAAATTATTACTACTGCAAGGCATATTAAGATTAAAATATCCATTTACTGTCCAGGTATAGGTGTTTGGTTACAATATATTTTTGATTTGATCAATAATCAGGTCGACTTTTTCATCGTGGTTAAACTCGGGATCGTCTATGTAAAGGGAATATACAGGATATTCAGACTTTTCATAATACATTTCAGAATCACTGTTTCCCTCCAGTTCATACATAGCCTTTGAGGAACGTGCTTTAAGCACATTTTCGGCTGCCTCTATATGGAATTCCAGGTAATCATCGCTGCCAATGATTTCCCTGGCAACTTCCCTGGCTTTTTTATACCTGCTTATCGAAGTTACAATTGTTATAATCCCGTTATTTATGAACTGGTTAGCGATTTCCGCGATCCTGCGGGTCTGCTCGTACGCGCCTGACTCGCTAAATTCCAGCTCAGAGCTTATCCCGAACCTTAAATTTGCAGAATCAAGGTAGCAAACTGTTTTTTCCAGCTCAAACAGTTTTTTTTCAAGTTTTATGGCGATTTCGTTTTTTCCGCTTCCGGTAAGCCCTGTTAACCATATAACCCTGGCTTGCTGCTGAAGCCTTGCTTCCTTTTGATTCCTTGATACCAACCTGGGGCGAGGCTTAAAATTAGTATTTTTCGGGTCAAGAACCCTGTTTTTAAGCGATTCATCAGTTTTTAAGACGATCCCGCCTCCGGAAACGTTAAACTCATCAACTATCACAAACCTTCCTGTTCCTCTAAAATCCGCAAATTCATCAAAGCAAATTTTTTCCCTGGTTTTAATTGTGATTTCAGCTACTTCGTTTTTCTTTACTTCGTTGTAAGAGCCGGATGCGTTGAGGTTTGAGGAATCTATAACTGCATTTATAGAAAATACTTCACATTGCACTTCCTGAGTAGTTAGTTTAAGCTTATATGTTTTATTTTTAACCATGGGTTTATTACCCATCCAGAATATATTAGCATTAAACAGGTTGCTTGTTTGCGGTTTGTCCTGGCTATGGGAGATTACCTCTCCTCTTTTATTGAAAAACTCGTCCTCTACTGTAATTCCAACTGACATTCCCGCGGAAATAAGGTTTTTATCGTAAGGAGTGGGCCAGTTTTCTATTGTTTTTACCTTTGTCCTCTTACCGGAAGGGCTTATGGTGACTTCATCGCCGACTTTTAAAATCCCGGCTTCTATTCTGCCTGCTATAATGCGTCTGTTGTCGAACTTATAAACATCCTGTATGGCAAACCTTAAAGGTTTATCTTCCGGTTCAGGTTCTTTCTGTATTAAATCCAGGGCTTCTATTATATTAACTCCCCTGTACCAGTCTAATTTTTCAGATTTGGCTATGATATTTTCCCCGTTAAAAGCGGAAACCGGTATATATTCTATGGGGTAAATATTTAAATTACTGAGGAATTTGTCGAAATTTTCCTTTATTTCATTGTAAACACTCTCTGAATAGTTAACCAGGTCCATTTTATTTACTATTACAAACACTTTTTTAATGCCGAGAAGAGAGAGGATATAGCCATGCCTTCTTGACTGCTCCTGGATTCCCTCTTGCGCATCAATCATAAGCAGCGCTGCTTCGGCACTGGAAGCTCCTGAGATCATATTTTTCAGGAATTCCTTATGCCCGGGAGCGTCTATAATTATGTAATCTCTTTTATCAGTTGAAAAATTAATATTTGTGGTGTCAATCGTGATTCCCTGTTTTTGTTCTTCTTCAAAAGCATCTAACAAATAGGCATATTCAAAGGGTTTGCCGTTTTGCTCGGAAATGTGCCTTACTTTTTCAATCGCACCGTCAGACAGTGAGTTTGTATCGTATAAAAGCCTTCCTATCAGGGTTGATTTACCATGATCTACGTGCCCTACCGCAACTATATTTAATTTTTCCCGTGTTTGTACAGTTAATTCCGTCATTACATATACCCTTTGCTTCTTAATTTCTGCATTGCATAGGCATCTTCCTGGTCCTGCGCCCTGCCGGAGCGTTCTGTCTGCCTGGTATTCTCAAGTTCCTCTATAATTCCCTGGATATCAGTTACATTGGATTCTACCGGGAATGTGCAGGGATAACAGCCAAGACTCCTATATCTTTTGCCGTTTTTGGAAAAATAAAGGCTTACTACAGGAATATTTTCCCACTGGATATACTTCCAGATATCCACTTCCCGCCATTGAAGAAGCGGGTGAATGCGGATATGGTTTCCTTTCTTGAAGTCGGTCTTGAACTGATCCCATAATTCAGGCGGCTGGTCTGTATAATCCCAGTTGGAATCACTATCCCGTTCGCTGAAAACTCTTTCTTTAGACCGCGAGCCTTCTTCATCTCTTCTGACGCCTAAAATCAGTCCTTCAAATTCGAAAACTTTAACAACACTCTGAAGAGGCCTGGTTTTTAAGTGCTCACAGCATACCAGCCTTCCTTTTTCAGGATTCATACCTTCCTCAAGAGCCTGTTTATTCTGGTGAACAATCAGGTTCAGGTTTTGTTCCTTAATTAATTTATCCCTGAATTCTATCATTTCCGGGATTTTATAACTTGTATCAACGTGAATCAAAGGAAAAGGGCATTGCCCAAAAAACGCTTTCTGTGCAAGCCAGAGCATTACCGTTGAATCTTTGCCTACTGACCAGAGCATGCCAAGTTTTCCGAAATGCTTGTATGCTTCCCTTAAAATGTATATGCTCTGCGCTTCCAGTTCTTCTAAATGGTTCATAATTTCACTCTACAAAAATTTTCTTGCTTCTAAGTAACTAATAATCTCATTTACTGCTGTTTCTACGGGGGTAGTATCAGAATTTATCTTAATTTCAGGCGATTCCGGCTCTTCATATACCTGGACTATTCCGGTAAAATCCTTGATTTCGCCTTTTCGGGCTTTTTTATAAAGCCCTTTAGGGTCACGTTTTTCACATGTTTCAATATTACAATTAACAAAGATTTCTATAAAGTCTTTTCCGATTAATTTTTTTGATGATTCCCTGTCCTGTCTGAAAGGAGAAATAAAGGAAACCATTGTTATAACAGCATTATCATAAAATAACTTTGCTGTTTCTCTTATTCTTCTTATGTTTTCCTGCCTGTCTTTCGCTGAAAAACCCAGGTCAGAGCATAAACCGTGTCTTATGTTATCACCGTCCAGAAGAACCGCGAATTTACCTTTTTCAAAAAGATGTTTTTCCAGCTCAACAGCTATCGTGGATTTCCCGGACCCTGACAGACCCGTAAACCATAAAACAAACGGGATTTGATTCAGCAAGTTTTCCCTGTCTTTTCTGTTAATTTTATTTTCATGCCAGACTATATTTTTCATTAATTCTCGCTAATTATTAACAATTTTCAGGTAATAATTATAATACAAAATTTTCAATATTGTAAGAAGAAATGAAAAATAAAATTACTTTTTAAATAACCCGGATAGATTTTTGGAAATTCCATAAAAATTAATTGGCGACTCAGGTTATTTAACCCGAGTCGCTAATTGCATAGTTATATCCTGGTTTTGGGCTAATTCGCGACTCGAGTTATTTAGCCGGTTATAATAATAAAAGTTCATTACTGCGGAAAAAATCATGAATTCAACTATAATCCGGCATGGAGTAAACTTTATACGTGAAAAAAAACAAAAAGGAATTGATATAAAAATTCCGCGCAAATCAGCGCAAAATGATGAAGATTTTTCCATAAATGAGACTTTAAAAACAAACGATGCTGAAATTATAGAAGATAACAAAAAATTAAAGATAAAACAGGTTGAAATAACCGCTGAAAAATCAGGGTTTTCATATTTTCTCGATGGAATAGAAAGAAAGAAAATACTTTTTTATTATCGCTCAATCCCGGTAATTTACGGGTACGTGGCTGGTGTTGTACTAAAAAGAGCTGATAAAAAAATGTGCTCTGTTGAGCTTGAAAAGTCGCAGGAAAATTTTTATATTCCTGTTAAACAAAGCCCTGATTCTCCTGGGCACTATTTTTCAGCTGAGGAAATTGAAAACCTGGGAAAAAATATTGTTAATATTGGAAAACCCCCGGACGGAGCGGATTATCCCATGATCCCGGAGCAGCTGATTCAGGCAGCTCATAGCGAAATTCAAACACAAAGAAACCGCATCGAGGAATCCCTGGTTAAAGATTGGATTGACCGGGCTTTTCAGGATGGCTGGCTTTTTGTTGACGGCAGGCTTGAAAACAAAAATAAAGAATTAATAGCGGACTCAAACATAGTGGGCGTAATTAAATCCCATCATGCTGTATATCTTGGCTATGAAGACCAGTACAAAGTTTATTCAATGAAAAAAGGCGAGAGATCAGGGGTCTTTCAGCCAAAAAACGAAAATGTTTACAGCTGGTATTTAAAGCTTCATTACAACAAAAGACAGGGAGATAATAACTTTGGTTTAATCAGGGTCGAAGTCCCTGCCGAAGAAAAGTTCCTGGAAAAAGCAGACCTGATAAGCAGCTGGATCCTGCTTGAATCAAAACCTGTAGCTTTCCCTGCATCAAGATGGGACAGGATGATTTATCCTGTTAAATACTGCGAAGACTATCTTAAAAGCAAAGCCCCGAGCCATATTCTGATTGATAGCCTGCATTAAGCTGTTTTGGTTTTTTTAACCCCCACAGAGTATTTTAAAAATCAGGCATTAACCACAAAGGGGTTTTTTTATAAAAAGCATTTAATCCCGCATTTTCAAGTATTTCATTAAGGTTTGAACCTGTGAATTTTTGCAGCAGGGTTTTTTTAGGGCTTATGTTAAATGGAATTGGTTTTCCTTTTATGCCTGCAAGTTTTGCGGCAAGCTCCACAGCGTCTGACTGAGAACCTATTTCATCGACAAGTCCTAAATTTTTAGCCTGGGTTCCGGAAAAAATCCTGCCATCGGCAAATTTTTTCACTTCCTCCATATCTATTGCCCGGTTTTCTGATATTTCCCTGACAAACTGTTCATATGTAGAGTCAATAAGCTCCTGGAGAATTTCCTTTTCCTCGCTGGAGAGGTATTTTGTATTTGAGAGAATATCTTTATACTCCCCGGATTTTACTGTCTGGCTTTCGATTCCTATTTTTTTATAAAAATCCTTAATAACACTGGATTTAATTATTACCCCGATTGAACCCGTAACAGTTCCGGGATTACTCATGATTTTATCAGCGCCTACTGCCACGTATAATCCCCCGCTGGCTGCGACATCCCCCAGGGAGACCACAACTTTCATGCCTTTTTCCCGGCATTTTTTTATTTCCCTGAATATTTCCTGGGAAGCCCCTACCGTGCCCCCGGGACTGTTTATTCTTAATACAACCGCTTTTATACCTTGTTTGCTTGCCGTATCAAAGGATTCAATAATCCTGGATGCAAAAGGAAATAGTTTTGTATCCAGGATTATTCCATCCATTTTTATTATTCCGACCCTTTTATCCTCAAAGAGTGCATACTTAACTTTGTCAAAATCTTTTATTACTTTACCTATCATTCGTTAATTCCTTATTTGAGTATTTTTTTTATTACTCAATTATAAAACAAATTTAAAATCACTTTTTCACTCCTTTATCATCTTTGTATAATTAAAAAATCACAATTTTGGAATGTATTGATCCATTCTGGCAGTTGTCAAAATTCGATTTCCCGGCATTCTGAGAACCCTGCATTTCTTATTTAACTCCAATGACGGGTTAGCTAAAAAAAATTATAGCTTGATAAAAATAACTAACCCGTGATTCAGGTGAAATAACCTGAATCACGAAATACCTGAAGCCCTATAACAGGTGAAATTTTTTCAAAATCCCCACCCGCCTGCCCTCA
>JANQEP010000080.1 GCA_028278305.1 Candidatus Gastranaerophilales bacterium | reverse complement strand
TTTTACTACTTAAATATTTTTTACTTGCCTAAAATGTTAAAAAACAATATTATAATTAAGTTACAGTTAATTGGAGGTTCGTATGAACAAAGATGATTTAGTAAAAGAGATTTCAAAAAAGACAAAATTGTCTCAGAAAAGTGTTTCAGGAATTTTAAACTCAACGATTGGAATTATTCAAAAAACAGTTACTAAAGGCAAAAGAGTTACACTAGTGGGTTTTGGTACTTTTGAACCAAGAAAAAGAGCTGCCAGAACAGGAAGAAATCCTCAAACCGGCGTAACAATCAAAATTCCTCCTAAAAAAGTACCTGTTTTCTCCGCCGGTAAAAAATTTAAGGATATGGTTCAAAAGTAAAATTTCAAAATTAAAAAAAGAGTTGGGTCTGCTATAGATCCAACTTTTTTTATTTTTTAAAATTATCAGATATTTTGAAAATCACATAATTCAGGGAATTTATACTGAATTTTAACGCATAGCTAAAACATTAGTTCTAAATTTGGTAGTGTTATACAATATTTTATAAAATAGAAATAAAAAGATAAAAAATATTATGAGCCATTATTTTGAAAAACAGAAACCCTATAACTTTCCAAATATAAAAGGAAGATACGAAAAATTTGGCGGGAAATATGTCCCTGAAACTCTAATGACAGCTATTTCCCAGCTGGAAAATATTTTTAATGAAGCCTGGCAGGATGAATCCTTTCTTAACGAACTTTATGACCTGATGAAAAACTATGCAGGCAGACCAACTCCTCTGTATTTTGCAAAAAGATTAACCCGGCATTACGGCAAAGGTAAAATTTACCTGAAAAGGGAAGATCTGACCCATACAGGAGCACATAAAATCAACAATGCCCTGGGGCAGGTGCTTCTTGCGAAAAGAATGAACAAGCCAAGAATCATAGCAGAAACGGGCGCAGGTCAGCATGGCGTTGCTACGGCAACAGCATGCGCTCTTTTTGGTATAAAATGTGAAGTTTATATGGGAGAAGAAGACGTCAAAAGGCAGGCTATAAACGTTGAAAGAATGAAACTTCTTGGTGCCCGTGTTATACCGGTTTATTCAGGAAGCAAAACTCTTAAGGACGCTACAAGTGAAGCTATACGTGACTGGGTTTCGAACGTCGAAGATACACATTATGTAATAGGCTCTACAGTAGGTCCCCACCCTTATCCGATGATGGTAAGGAATTTTCAGTCAGTAATAGGCAGAGAAACAAAAGAGCAGATTTTGGAAAAGGAAAAAAAACTTCCTGATTATATTCTCTCCTGCATAGGTGGAGGAAGTAACGCAATGGGAATGTTTTACAGCTTTCTCAACGAAGAATCAATTAATATAATTGGTCTTGAAGCGTCCGGTCTTGGGGTTAAAACTGATAAAACAGCTGCAAGTATGACAAAAGGAACTCCAGGAATACTTCATGGTTCATTTAGCTATGTTATTCAGGATATTTACGGGCAGATTCAGGAAGCTTACAGTATTTCTGCGGGTTTGGACTACCCCGGAGTAGGTCCTGAGCATAGTTATCTCAAAGATTCCGGTAGGGTAAAATATTTTCCTGTGACAGATGAAGAAGCAATAAAAGCTTTTCAGCTTCTTTCAGAGCTGGAAGGCATAGTTCCTGCACTGGAATCTTCTCATGCCCTGGCTTATCTTGACAGGTTAATGCCTGAAACGCAGGAAAAAGACATTATAATTGTATGTCTCTCAGGCAGGGGTGACAAAGATTTAGCCAGCGTTCTTAATTTTTTAAAAAAAGAAGAAAAGAGGGATTAAATAACTCTAACCTCTAATTTTTGTTAAAATTTGATATTTCTGGTAAATTCATATTGAACAAAAAATAAATCAAAAGGATTTAGTTATGCTTCAAAATATTTTAAATAAAAATGATAGTTTTTATGATAGTAAAATCGGACTTATATTCCAGTCCTTTTTCGTAAACTTTATGTTATATCCTTACTATACATTATTTTTCAAGATGGAAGTATACGGAAAAGAAAATATACCTAAAGATGAAGCTCTGATATTTGCTTCAAATCACGCCTCATACCATGATCCGCCATTACTGGCTACTGCGACAAGAAAACATATAGCTTATATGGCTAAAAAAGAACTTTTTGATGTTCCGGTTCTTTCTCAGCTTATTAGTGCTCTTGGCGCGTTTCCCGTGGACAGGGAAAAACCTGAGATTAAAACAATAAAAACATCAAAACGTATAATTTCCTCAAAAAGATGGAATTTAGGTATATTCCCACAGGGAACAAGAATCATGAACGGAAGCCTGGATAATGTAAAGCCCGGTTTCTGCCATATTGCACGTGTTACAAAATCAACAATTGTCCCTGTTTATATAAACCTAAAAAGAGGTAAATTCCCTTTTTACGGAAAAATAGTTGTTAAAATCGGAAAAGCTCTTTCTGTCTCAGATAATTCTAAAGAAATTCAGGAAAACTGGAAAAAAGCTGTTTCTGAACTGGCAGGGTTTGAATATGCAAAGCTGGAACCTTCTCATAATGAAGAAACAGCAGTTATATAAAGTATCATTAAAATAAAGCCTGTTTGGGATAAAATGTTGTAAAATTGAATTGTATTTAAACTAAATATTATTTGTAATTAAATAATTAAGCTGGTTAAAAATGTTATTATAACTCTGTTTACCAAAAAAATTTTTGACGGTAATCAGAAAGTTCGGGGGTGTATAAAATGGAAAAATACTTTCCTGAGTCAGAAACTCTTTCAATAAAGAGATTAAAAGTAGCAATAGAAAAGAAAAACTGGGAACTTCTTGAAAAAGGAATAAAAAAAGCTCTGGAGATGAGAAATGCCGGACAAAAATTCAACCAGGTTGATCTGTGGCAAAATTTACTGATATGGGCAGAATCCGAAGATATTCCCCCGGACTTATGGGAAAAGTTAAGTGATTTTGTAGATAAGCTCTCCGGTGAATTTACCCGGATAGCTCAGCAGAATTCAGAGATCATCGCCCAATATCATGAAAAAACATCGAATTTAATAGATAAAGAAGTTGCTATTATCTATAATCAAACTTTTGATAAGAATACCTATGATTCAATCAGAAAATACAGGGTAAACCTGAATAATATAATTCATAACCCGGATAAATATAGTTTTGACCCTAAATGGATGAACGAACTTGCAGCTCTGACATCTGTTTTTGACGAACCCCAGGATGATTTAAAAGGCTTTATTTCGCTTATTTCGCTTTTTAAAAGAAACGGAGCTATCATAACAAATAGCTATTCCAGCAGTATTCATAAAATGCTCGTTAAAGCAGACATAAATATTACCTATCCCGGAGCAAAAGCAGAAATAAAAAAATCCGAAAAAAATTGGGAGCTTTACTCTCTGGGAGGAACAATAAACAGCTTTATATGCACAAGTTGCGGGCATAGAACCATAAAAACTGAATACCATTCCAAAACACTGGCAGAATGTTGCAACAAATGTAAAAGCCCAATGTATCCGGATATAAGCTGTACAGGGGATAATTATCTTCAAATCATGCCTCATATATGGTATGGCGCATATGAAAACCTTGTAAGTTCAAGAACCTGGGTAATAATAGCTCCGCCTTCGCATAATGACCAGGTATCGCTTAGAAGCTTGCTTCTGGATGCAGCTAAAAATTCCTGCATTGAAGAGGTTTATCTTATAACTCATAAAGTTGAAGTTTTTGAACTATGGAGATCAAAAATTATAAACCTTGTGAGAAATGTAGAAATAAAAGAAAATTATCCGAGTATTGCTTCATTAATTGAAGCATATAATGAGGCTAATATAGTGAAAAATCAGCCGGGTATAAGTTAAAAATTCCTATCTGGCAGCACTTTAGCGTTTTTCTTGACATTGAATTATCTGTTGGATACTATATTTATTGGCAAAACAGCTACGGGATGTAGCGCAGCTTGGTAGCGCACCTCGCTTGGGACGAGGGGGTCGCTGGTTCGAATCCAGTCATCCCGATTCTCTTTAAAGGAAAGACTCAGTATAAAACAAAGGATCTTACCACAAATAAGAGAATATCCTGAATAAAAAAAGGAACTCTTTTGAAAAAAAGACGCCTTATATAAACAGAGGAAAGTAGCTGTAATAAAATATGCGGAAGTAACTCAATTGGTAGAGTACCTGCCTTCCAAGCAGGATGTTGCGAGTTCGAGCCTCGTCTTCCGCTTTTTACATAATATTTTATCCGATAATCTTAAAGCCGGAAAATAAGGAATAAAGAAAAAATTCTTACGTAAAATTTTTCAAAAATTTTTATTTGATAAAAATAAGAGGATTTGTTGGTTTTCCGTTAATCCTGACTTCAAAATGCAGATGAGGACCTGTGCTATAGCCTGTAGAACCTTCATAACCTATAATTTGTCCTTTTTTAACATAATTCCCCACCTCTACATCGGTTCTGGACATATGAGCATAGAGTGTGGATACTTTTTTTCCCTTATATGTACCCTCTGCCAGTATTCCGTGGTTGATTATTACAACTTTTCCATAACCTCCATACCAGCCGGAATGAATTACCTTACCGGAATTCGAAGCTTTTATAGGCGCCCTGTTAGGACCCGCTATATCCACACCTGAATGAAACCTTCTGCTGCCAAAGATAGGGTGTCTTCTCCAACCAAAACCGGAAGTTATTGCCCCGATAACCGGTCTGATAAAAACTGAATCAATAAGCGTTTCCGTAGAGACCAGGCTGCTTATATCATGTTCAATATCTTTTGAGAGCCTTGCAAGTTCTTTTTGAGCCTGCTCATAAGCATGTCTGTCAGTTCTGAGTTTTTGGATAAGATACTCACTTGTCTGGGCTGAATAATCAAGGCGTCTTTTTTTTCTGTTCATCCACTCTAAATTAGAAGCTATATTTCTTTTTTCATATGCTATAGACCTTTGAGACCTCATTATTTCTTCATACTTATTTTTTAGCCGGTTCATTAGCTTCTTATCATTTTTAATCATTGCTTTCTGGTAATATAACCTGTCAAAAAATGTAGCTAAATCCTGAGAAGCAAAAATTATATGAAGAACACTTATTCTCTCTCCCTTATAAATCTCTCTAATGCGTTTTCCCGCTGCTCTGGACAGTTTTTGATGTTCCCATTCAAGATTATTGAGCCGAGATTCTAATTTTGACATGTTAAGTCTTGATTTCCATAGCTGATTTTTGCAACTTTCTATTGATTTTTCTGTTTTTTCAAGGGTTTTTTGGGTTTCGGTCAGTTTTTTTATTTCAATGTTTTCTTTTTTTCTTAGCTCATTTATCTTTTTCTCAAGTTTTTCTCTTTCAACATCCCTTTTAACATTTGCGTTTGCAGGCAATGCAAAATTAAAGGCTGTTAATAGATAAATAGCCGTTAAAAAAAAATATAACCCCTTAACTCCAGACAATTTAATATTTTTCCTCATTTCCCGACTTATACTTAAACTAACCAAATAATAACGGAACAAACATTATACTAACTGTCCAGAGAACAAAAGAAATTGTGATTACAAATACAATTACCCTTTTATTTTCTCGAAGAAATTCCATAATTTATACCTCTTTTAAAACTAATTTAAGACCTGTTTAAAAATCATTATATCTTGATTTAACCTTTTTAAATTTTCGCAGATTTGAGCAGATATTTCAATTTATTTTAAAACAAAATACTGCTACCGGGAATTATACCGTCATTATTATACCCACCGGTCTATGTAGTTAAACCTTCAGTAACTTTTGCATTTTATTATATGAAGTTTTATAAATGCTCATATTAAAACTAAAGTAACCGGCAAATAAAACCATTATATGTTTAATTCAAAGTTTCACCAGAAAATTAAATACTTTTAGAGCAATTATAAGCTTTGAAATTTTTGCAATGATTGAATATAATCATACTAATAATTTACAAAGTATTTACAGGGTAAATTTAATCCTTTTAAAGGTTATGTTAATGGGAGAAAATAAAGTGGCGACTAAAAAAACAAATAAATTACCTGATGGCGTGGGAAAACGTATTATTGAAACGCTTAAAAATCAGGAATACCAACTGGAAGATGAAGAAGCGGGTTTGTCTGAACCGGATACAGAAGAAAATACAAAGACTGAGGTTTATATAGCCGAAGAAGATAATCAGGATGAATTTGATATAAAAAATGAAAGACAGCAGGAGTTTGAACAGGAAGTTGTTTTTGAAAGCAAAGAAGTTCAGTTTTCCGCAGAAGACCCGGAAATAAATTATGTTTGCTCCTCGGAAGTTACCGTAAAAAATAATAATAAGTATGAAAAACAGGATTTTTACCGGCAAGAAAAACAAAATAAATCTGACGTTTCTGATATTGATACACTTTTAAATTTGATTAACCAGCTTCCTTCAGGAGTGACAAAACAGACAGGAGCGCTTATTATCAGGCAAACAATGGAAGCTATGGGAATTTCTATGAACAAAGTGCTCTCAGATGCCCAATCTGTTCAGGAAGACCTTGAGAATAATATAAAAAATAACATTAACGTAATTGAGGAATATAGAACAAAAGTAAAAATTCTCGAGCAAGAAATTCAAAAGTTCAGAAAAAAAGCTCATGAACTGGAAGATATAATAAGTCTGTTCATTCTCTCCGATGATAAAAAATAGTGTAAAGAGATATCTTAGCTGATTAACCAGAATCACCAATTAGCCCAGCCTCATTTATGCCCTGCGGCAGCGGGATCTTCAGCTTCGCAGCGAAAATGAGTTCTTGCGAACTCCTGCTTCGCAACTAAAATAAGTTGCAAAGCAACTTCGGCTTCCCAACACTCCCGCTTACATGGGCGTTTTAAAAAAAATTAATTCAGTCATATCAAGGATTTTGGCTAATTGATGATTCTGGTCAATTAGAGATTAGAGTTACTTAAATACGCTAATTAAATTACTTATAAGGCTACCAAAAATTTGACCAAGCCAATATCCGAATTGAGCAAATTGATTATTAATATCCGGCGCAGCAATTATACCCTGAAATGCATACCCTTGTTGCACTGTTTGCATTATACTAAATTGCTGCTGTGGCATCATACTAAATTGTTGCTGCGGATAACATTGCGGTGGGGGATAGTTAGTATAGCCCGGTTGTGCAAGAGGAATTTGAGGATTCATCATTGCGAATCCGCCAATAAAACTTGGATATGCTGGAATTCCTGTATTCCCGTAATACGGGTTCATATCAACAAACATTGGTTGAAGATATGAAGCTGTTCCAGGAAATCGTTCTTCACTCATTGGTGTAAATTGTCCGGTCATTCTGGCATAAGGCGTTTCTGCTAAGGTATAATGCGGATTTTGTCCGTACATTCCAAAAGGTGTATACATGGCAAATTCTCCTTCAAGAATTATGGATTGATTGTCGATTCATTTTTAAAGCCGTATAGAAAATATTCAATTGTTATATTTTTAAAGTAGAGAAAGTATATAAAATTGCTATATTTTTTATATTTAATTAAAAATCGTAACATTTGCTTAATAAATTTGCTAGTGATACAAAATTACGTGATTTTATATCACTAACCACTACCTCAGGTAAATTTGAATATTTTTATCATGTTAAAAATTACTAGGGAAGTAATAAAAAATTTTAAAATGCGTAAGTTTTTATTCTTTATCTCTTATTAGAAATTTTTAAGCAAGTTTTTAAAATTTAGATTAATTTTTTTTATAAAATTTTGTATAAAACCTGAAAACTTTTCCTGGAGAAAGGCTTTCAGGAAAAAATATTTAAAGTTTCTTAAAAAAATTTCGATTACTTAATTAGAGAAGGATAAATTTTATACTTACTGTCAAATTTAAAAATGGTTAGATAAAAGGGAAAAGTAAAAATATGGCGATTGTAATTGACAACCCTGTTGGAAGAAGGATGATAAGGCTGTCCATAGATGATATTTTGGCTGTGGTGTCAATGTATCAGCAAAAATGTAATTGTAAGAATTTTACTTACGAAGAAATAAGGAATGTATTAAAAAAATCTGATATCTACCTGCCTGAAGATTTTAGTTAACTTGAATCACGAAATACATAAACCCCTGTAATAATAGATAAAGCTATGAAAATTAAACAAGACCCTCTTTAATAGCTTTTACTGCCGCCTGGGTTCTATCATCAACCACAAGCTTTTGAATTATGTTACAGACATGAGCTTTAGCTGTGTGTTCGCTGATTTTAAGCAAATCAGCAATATCACTGTTTGATTTTCCGTCTACAACCAGCTTGAGTACCTCATATTCTCTCTCTGTAAGATTTGCATGGTCTGCTTTAAAAGATGCTCTTGTGTAAGGTTTGTTATTACCGTGTAAAATGGTTTTTTTTTGCAAAAAAACTTTTGCTATAGCCGGATCAAGCCAGAAAGCTCCCTGGTTAATTGTCTGGATTATGCTTACCAGATGCTCTGTTTTAACATCTTTTAACGCATATGCATTTGCACCTGCGGCTAATGCTTCCATTACTTCTTTTTCATCAGTATGTGAGGTTAATATAATAATTTTTATATCAGGATTTGATTCTTTAATCCTTCTGGTGGCTTCTATTCCTGAAAATACAGGCAGACCTATGTCCATCAATATAACATCAGGCTTAAGATCTCTTGCAAGTTTGACAGCCTGTTGCCCGTCTTCTGCTTCCCCTATTATTTCAAGGTTTGAATATTCCTCGAAAATTGCCTTTAAGCCTACTCTTAATAGTTTATGGTCTTCGACCATTAATAGTTTAATTTTATTTTCCATATCTCTTTCTTCCCCCTTGAAAGAAATTCATAAAAATACCCGCTAAAATGATGACTAACTAATATTAACCTTTTATAAAACTTTCATTCATCACCCATATTTCTAATAAGAATAGTTATTTTTGACTTTTTAAATATTTAAAAAGCACTCTGTAAGAGGTTATTCAAATTTTTAAACTACTAAGAGTTAAAATATGAATAAATATTTAAGTATTTTACATAAAACTACACTATATTAAATTTACTCTTAAAGACTCAAGTTGCTGCTTGTAAATTTTTTCAAAATGCCCGCCCACCTCACCCTTAAAGGAATTTTTATCAAGCTATAATTGTTTTTTAGCTAACCCGTCATTGGGGTTAAGTAACCTGACCCGTCAATCAGCCCAAACCCAGGATATGACCGGGCAGTGTTTATTATTCATACCGGTTTTAGCGGGAGCTAACTCATTCTGGTATAACTGTAGTAAATTATTAATTAACGCGAATCGCTGATTATTCAAGTCGTCAATTCCATAAAGGTTCAAATGTTGCATTCATTTAATTAGTAGCGGAGATTAATTATGCCGGTCTTGTCAGAAATAAACAGGGAATACCGAAAAAAATTAATATTGCTCTTAACCAGCACCCTGGTTATAATGGCAGATTTAACTGTCTCGCCTATTTTGCCTAAAATGCAGGAATCTTTCCCCGAAGTATCCAATATGAATCTTCTTGTAAAGTTAGTTTTAACCACCCCTGCACTTTTTATAGTTGTAAGTTCTCCTTTTATAGGTTATTTACTTGATCGATACGGCAGAAAAAATATAATTCTTCTCAGTATTTTTGTATATATTTTAGCCGGCTCATCAGGATTTTATGCGGGTTCGATTTATGAAATCCTTGTTGGCAGGGCTTTTCTTGGAATTTCCACTGCCGGTGTGATTAACGGATGCAGCGCACTTGTTGGTGATTATTACTGTGGGGATGAAATCAACAGGATGATGGGACTTCAATCTGCTTTTATAGGGTATGGAGGTTTATTATATCTGTTTCTGGGTGGTTTTCTTGGAGATATTCACTGGAGAGCCACTTTTCTTGTCTATCTTTTGCCTGTAGTTCTACTTTTTATGTTTGCGGTATTTATAGATGAACCCCGGATCAAAAGTGACTTCCGGCAAAATCGGGATAGCCTTAAAATTCCTGACGGCAAGTTTTTAAAAAAACTTGCGATGATTTGTCTTATAGCTTTTTCTTTGATGATATTTTTTTATATGCTGCCTCTTCAGCTTCCGTTTTATTTAAAATCAATAACGCCTATCAGCAATACCCAAATAGGGTTGACAATCGCTATTATGACTTTTTTTTCCGCAACTACAGCGATTTTTTACAAAAAAATTAAAAAAATATTCTCTTTTAAAAGTGTATTTATAATTTCATTTATTATTCTGGGAATAGGTTATATAGCAGTCTCTGCTGTAGAGGAATATGTGTTTGCAGTTATAGGTATGGTTATAATAGGAATAGGAATGGGGTTAATTATTCCTAATCTTAGAACCTGGGTCGGGGCATGTAGTGATTCAGCTTTTCTGGGAAGGGCTTTTGGCGGATTAACCGCGAGTCTTTATCTTGGACAATTTTTTTCGCCAATTATTATAAATCAGATTATAAAATTTTCGGGTATAGCCGCAAGTTTTACTATAGCCGGTATTATTATGATGTCGGTTTCTTTATTATTTATGTTTATTTCCGCAAAATAAATTTGTAATTTTATACTTATGGCTGAATTTAAGTCACAATCAAATCTTTATTTCTTAACTTAATTCAGCTTGAAAAAACATCAACTAGGTTTGTACTATATCCGGGTATAATGGATATTTACCGCAAAGTTCCAATGATTTTTCCTTTAGTTTTGCCAACTTCTGTTCATTTTCAGAATTTTTTATTGTCTCAGCTATTATTTCACCAATAATTTTCATATCTTCCTCCTTAAAACCTCTTGTGGTTATTGCAGGAGTTCCAAGCCTGACTCCGCTTGTTATAAACGGACTTTTAGGGTCGTTTGGAACTGTGTTTTTATTTGCGGTGATATTTACTTTTTCCAGAATATTGCTTATATCTTTTCCTGTTTTATCAAATTTTCTCAGGTCTATAATCATCAGGTGATTATCTGTTCCCCCGCTTACAAGGTCAATGCCATTAGCAATAAGTGTCTGTGCAAGGATTTTTGCATTTTTAACTATGTTTTCTGAATATTCCTTAAACTCAGGTTTAAGGGCTTCTTTGAAAGCAACAGCCTTGGCGGCAATAATATGTTCAAGGGGACCGCCCTGAATTCCCGGGAATACAGCCTTGTCTATACCGGCTGCATGCTCCTGTGAACACATTACAACTCCGCCACGTGGACCTCTCAGGGTTTTATGAGTGGTTGTAGTAATAAAATCCGCATATCCAATGGGGGAAGGATGACATCCTGTTGCTACAAGTCCTGCTATATGGGCAATATCAGCCATTAAATAAGCTCCGGCTTTGTCTGCTATTTCTTTAAATTTTTTAAAATCAATAGTTCTTGCATATGCGCTTGCACCACAGATTATAAGTTTTGGTTTATGTTCGAGTGCTATTTTTTCTACTTCTTTATAATCAATATAGCCTTCATTGTCTACGCCATAGAAAGCCACGTCAAAATATATTCCTGAGAAGTTTGCCGGAGAACCATGTGTAAGATGTCCGCCGTTTGAGAGGTCCATGCCAAGAATTTTATCACCCGGTTTTAATATATAAAGAAGTACTGCCATATTTGCCTGAGCACCGCTATGAGGCTGAACATTTGCATGTTCCACCCCAAAAAGTTTTTTAATCCTTTCCTGTGCCATAATTTCAATTTCGTCTATGATTTCACATCCGTTATAGAAACGCTTTCCCGGTTTTCCTTCAGCGTACTTATTTGTTGCTACGGTTCCGCAGGCTGCCATAACCGCAGGACTGGTGAAATTTTCGCTTGCTATAAGCTCAATTGTATTTCTCTGTCTGTCAAGTTCTTTTAAAATTAACTCTGCGATTTCATTATCAAATTCTTTAATTTTTTCGATTTCCATTACAAAATTCCCTATTTCTACCTGGTTTCTATAAAAATTTTAATATAAAAATTTATATCGGTAATGAAATCGTAATAAATGAAACATTATTTCCGAATATCAGAAATTAATTTTTAAAACAACAAATTCATGTTTTATAATGAATAAAAAATCTTCAGAATTTATGTGTTTAAATATGCAAGGATTAGATAATGTTTGGATCTATAGATAAACCAGGTTTTTCTATATGGTTAAAGCCAATTTTTAAATGTTTAGACGAAATTATAGATTGTGAAAAATCAAGCAGTATTAATTATCCGGAAATCAAGTCCGGGGATATCCTTGAGCTGGAATATAAAGACTCAGGCAGTTCAGTGCATAAGCAGATATACATATCCACAAGTAACTGGAGTAATGATAAAAGTTCAGGCAGTTTTATAACCCTAACCGGTAAACAGATTTTATTATCCGATAAAATTTTAAACCAGCTTAAAATCTTCAGAGTCGGCACTTTAAAGGTTTAGTGATTTCAAAAACAATTTAGTTTCAACTTTTTTTTACTCATTCCCACCCGCTCCGAACTGCTGACATTACCCGAAAATTGTTTAAGAATCGCTAAAACTCAATAATAGTTTAAAAAATCTTCATGAATAACCATTTCATTATTTTTCTTGCTATTATTGAACATTCGCAAATATCTCCAAAAAATTCGGGTAATGTTAGCCTCAAGGAGGGGGAAATAGGCTTAGGGAGGGGCTTGCCACTCAATCCCAAAATTTAATATGGAGTTAGCTAAAAGCCTTTTTCAGCGGTTTACTCAAAAGCTGTAAATCCTGAAAAAATATTAACTTACTTTTTCGGCTGAAACCTGTACTAAACGCTTCCGTAAGTATTCGGGAATTTCCCTGAAAAGCTTTCCTTCCCTACTCGTTGTAACTCCGACTACACGTGCAAAAAGAACTAATTCACCTGTATTTGCGTTCTTTATTTCCTGATAAAAGCGCAGGTGGGTTTTCCCGAATTCCTCAACAGAAGTTTCTGTTGATAACTCATCATAAGGTTTTGCAAAGTGTTTATATCTGATGTTCAGTTCAGTAACAGGCATTAAAATGCCCATTTCATCCATTTTCGAAAATTTAATGCCCATTTGCTCAAGAAGCTCTATCCTGCCTGCTTCGAGCCATTTTATATAAGCTCCATGCCATACGACACCGTAAGTATCGGTATCGCCGGGGAAAACTTTTACCTTAAATTCGTATTTCATAGTAGCAATATATTAATAAAAAAACGGTAAATTGTCATCTTTTGGGCAGGAGTGTATGTTAAAATAAGCCTTATCAGGTATACTAAACGTCAAAAGAGAAGGTTTATGAAACTGGTTCATCTTGCAGATCTCCATCTTGGTTATCGGGCTTACGGCAAAATTACTTCAAAAGGCTTAAATATAAGGGAAAGAGATATAATAAAAGCTTTTAAAGAATCCCTTGATCGGATTTCTGCAATAAACCCAGACTTAATTATTATGGCAGGAGACATTTTTCATCGTCCCAGACCCGGAAATACCAGTATTTATCTCTGTATTAAGTTTCTCCTGGATTTCAGGACATTATGCAAAGCACCTATAGTTATGATTTCCGGAAATCATGAAGCCTCGAAATCCTTAGAAAACGAGAATATACTAAAAGTTATTGAAGCTACAGTGCCGGGGGTTAAGGTTATTGACAGGCAAATTGAACAGTTTACACTGGAAAATCAGGGTATAAGTGTTTTAGGTGTACCTTATAATGCGCTGTGTGATTTTGAGAAGATATCATTGCTTCCTGACAGTAACTATAAATATAATGTTTTAACCATACACGGCTCTTATGAAAGCTTTAAATGTAAGGAGCTGGACACTTACGGACAGGCAAGTCTTATTAATTCAGAGAATATTAACCAGTCAAAATGGACTTACGTTGCTCTGGGACATTATCATAAGTATACAAAACTTGCTGAAAACACTTTTTATTCGGGAGCTATAGAAAGAACAAGCTCAAACATCTGGCAGGAAGCGGAAGATCCTAAAGGTTTTATAGAATACAATCTTGAAACAGGAGAACAGCGGTTTCATCCGCTGGAATCTCCCAGAAAAGTAACGGATATAAAAAAAATAGACGTGAATGGACTTACTTCTCAGGAAATTAACCTGAGAATTGAGCAAGAAATCTCTAAAATAGATGATCTTGAGGATTCAATAATAAGATTAACGCTTGAAAATATTGATAATAATGCGATAAGAAACCTGGATTATTCTAAATTAAGGTCATATAGAAAAAAATCCCTTCATTTCAGGCTGAATTTTATAAAAAAAGAAAACCCCGGGGAAGATAGAAAAAATTCTATAAAAGAAGGAAAAAACCTGTTTGAATTTTTTGAAGAGGACCTGAAAATTTTTGAATTGTCAGCAGGACTTAACAAGGAAAAATTTGATAGTCTGGCAAGAAATTATTTAAAAGGTAAAGAATAAAAACTTTGTTCTGCTTCATTGCTTTTTAACAATTCCATATAGATTTTGAGAAAATTTTACCTGTTACAGGGGTTCATGTATTTCGTGATTCAGGTTATTCAGCAATTCGAGTTAATAATTTTTCTGATTAACAAAAATTTTGTATTAAAATTTATATTAAAATAATAAGTATCTATTATGTAAGGAAGTATTAAAATTTTATTAAATACAAAAAATTTTTCTAAATTTCTTAATCAGGGTAATAATAATGAATAAACTAAAATATAAAAGAATTCTTTTAAAAATCAGCGGTGAAGCTTTAATGAATGAAAAAAGCTTCGGGATAGACCCTGATACAATCAACAGAGTTGCAAAACAAATTAAAGAAGCACATGAAATGGGCGCGGAAATTGCGGTAGTAGTTGGCGGCGGAAATATATTCCGCGGTGTGCAAAATAGCATTAAACTGGGAATGGACCAGGCTTCTGCCGACTATGTCGGCATGCTTGCTACAACTATGAACGCGCTTGTTATGCAGGGAGTTTTTAAACAGCATAATGTTCATACAAGAGTGCTTAATGCAATAAAAATGGACCAGATTGCCGAGCAATACATAAGATTAAGAGCAATAAGACACCTTGAAAAGAAAAGGGTCGTAATATTTGCCGGGGGAACAGGAAACCCTTTCTTTACCACAGATACCGCAGCAGCGCTAAGAGCTTCTGAAATCAACGCGAAAGTTATGCTTATGGCAAAAAATAAAGTTGACGGGGTTTATGATAAAGACCCCAGAAAACACAATGATGCACATAAATTTGATTATATTTCCTATGATGATATTATAAAAAAAGATTTAAAGGTAATTGACACTTCTGCTATATCTTTATGTAAAAACAATAATATTCCTATAGTGGTATTTGATTTTGCAAGTAACACCGGTATAGAAAAAATTCTTAAAGGAGAAAAAGAAGGAACTTTAATAGGAGGAGAAAAAAATTATGCCTATTAGTGAAATTATTCAAAAAGGCGAGGAGAAAATGAAAAAATCTGTGCAGTCTACACAGAAAGAATTTTCTAACATAAGAACCGGCAGGGCAAATCCTATGATATTAGACAGCATAAATGTTGAATACTATGGAGCACCCACCCCTGTAAGACAACTGGCAAACGTTTCTGTGCAGGACGGTCAAACCCTTGTTATCACTCCTTATGACAAGAGTTCTATAAGTAATATAGAAAAAGCTATACTTAAGTCTGATATCGGGATCACACCCGGCAATGACGGGGTAAACATCAGACTGACTTTCCCTCAGCCTACGGAAGAAAGAAGAAAAGAACTGGTTAAGGAAATTAAAAAAATAGGCGAGGATTCAAAAGTCGCTATCAGGAATATAAGAAGAGAGATGACTGACTTTCTTAAAAAAGCTGAAAAAGATGAAAATATTCCTGAAGATGATGTAAAAAAACAGCAGGATGAAATTCAGAAAATCACAGATAAGTTTGTAAAAGATATAGATATCATTGTTTCTGAAAAAGAAACTGAAATATTATCAATATAAAGGTTGAATTAAGTGAGCACTAATAACGGTTTAGATAAAAAAAGAGTAGTTGTTGCTATATTACTACTTGCCTGGATACTTGCAGGTTTGTATTTTGGAGGAATCTTACTTGCTTTATTTCTTGCTTTGTTTATATTCGTAGGAAGCTGTGAATTTGTTGATATAGCACGGGTGAGAGGGATGAATCCTCCTTTGTATTTTATAATTGCGGCAGATTTTTTCCTTTTAGGGCTTGCTTCTTTTAAAATGTACAACCTGCTTTTTGGAGCGTTTGTTTTTTTTGCGGTAACTGCTTTTCTCATAATTCTTTTTCGAGGGAAAAAAGCAAGGGTTAACGACCTTTCAATGACCATGCTGGCTTTAGTTTATACCGGGGTATTCCCGCTGCATATAGTGATGATAAGAGACCTGAATACCGACACTTTTACTTTACTGGGACAAAATTTCAACATCGGCATAGGTCTTGTAATATTGATGTTACTTGCTGTAGCTGCCTGTGATATAGGAGCTTTCTACAGCGGTAAACTTCTGGGAAAACATCCCCTATGGAAAGAAGTAAGCCCTAAAAAAACAATTGAAGGCTCAACAGGCGGAACTATCGCCGGGGTTTTAATATCAATAATTATTGGTTATTTTATAGGACTGAGCTTTATAGAATCATTAATAACCGGGGTTTTGATTTCACTATTTGCACAGCTGGGGGATCTGGTAGAATCTATGATTAAACGGGAAGCGGGTATCAAGGATTCAGGAACTCTTTTTCCGGGACATGGCGGTGTGCTTGATCGGGCTGACAGTTATATTATTACTGTGGTAGCAGCATATTATTTCTTTAAACATTTTATACTTCAGGATATTTCATCTGTTTTGTCTCTAGCTGTGTTATAGAAGTTTTTTGAGCTTATATCCGATATTAAAAGTAATAAGTAATTAAGCATTAATAAAATCTTTAAAAGAAATATTTCGACGGTAATTATAAAAATGTTGACTAAACAGAGAATAGATGAACTTAACAGATTAATATCGGAATTGAAACTTTCAATAGATAATTATGAGTATCTGGATAAGGCTCTTACTCATAGCTCATATACCTTTGAGAACAAGCTTTCTAACCTGCTGAATAATGAAAGGCTGGAGTTTCTGGGGGATGCTATTCTTAAATTAATAGCAAGTAATTACCTTTACACCAGGTTTCCTGAATATTCAGAAGGTGAATTAACCAAGATCAGGTCAATTCTAATCAGTGATAATACCCTTGCCAGGCTGGCAGCAAAAATTGATCTCGGTAAATACATAAAACTCGGCTATCACGAGAAAAAAATGGGGGGAAGCACAAGGTCTTCCAATTTGGCATGTGCTTTTGAGGCTTTTCTCGGAGCTTTTTATATAGACGGCAAGCTTTCGCTGCTATATGACTTTTTGATACCTCTTTTAGAGCCGGAAGTTACGGAAATTGACCAGTCAGCCGCAAAGTATAATTTCAAGGCAATTCTTCAGGAATATACACAGGGGCATGGGATAAAACTTCCGGATTACAGAATAGTAAAAGAAGAGGGACCCCCGCATGACAGGACTTTTGAAATAGAAGTTTTTGTAAGTGATGAATCAGTCGGCTATGGTTCCGGAAAATCCAAAAAAGAAGCCCAGCAAAAAGCGGCTCATATGGCTTTAACTTCTCTTGGTCTGCATGAGGAAAAATAAAGAAGAACTTTTTGTTAATTCCTTACTCCAGCTCTAAAATGACTATTTCCGGCGGAACCAGGAACCTGGCAGGAATTATTGTTGTTCCCAAGCCGCTGCTTATAAAGATATGCCGGTTATTCTGAACTACATGCCCTTTTAAAAACCTTCTTCCAAACCTCGATGGAGTCATCAGCCTCACCAGAAACGGGACATAAATCTGCCCCCCATGTGTATGACCGGTTAAAGTTAAACTTACCCGTGAGGAGACCTGCTCAAAAATATCAGGATTATGAGAAAGAAATAATACAGGGCTTTGTGCATCTCTAATCTGGCTCATAGTTTTCTCCAGGTCAGGATATCCTGTTGTTAAATCATCTATTCCCGCTATCCAGAAGCTTTTTTCATCTATAGTTATTTTTTCCGCCCTGTTTTCAAGAAGTTTTATACCTGCCTGCTTTATAAAATACCTTATTTTATTCCTCACCTCCCAGCTTTCATGGTTTCCCATAATCGCAAAAACCCCGTACTTTGAGCGGAGTTTTTTAAAATCAACCAGAAAAGGCAGATATTTCTGATTTTGCGCGGAAAGGTTAACGTAATCCCCTAAAAGAAGAACAATATCAGGATTATATGAATTTGTCCTCTCAATTATTTTTGCCAGGTTTTTTCTGCTCATGTGACCAAAACCAATATGAAAGTCCGTTAAAAGAACTATTTTCAGGTTTTTATGCTCTTTATTCCAGTGAGGAATATCAATAGATACATTTCTTACCATTATAAGTTTCGGTTCTATAAAAAATGACCAGACAATCACAAGGCTAAAACTTATTAATAGCAATAAAATACCTGAATATTTAACTGTTTTTCTCAAATTTATTCGATCCATCTAAAACTTTTTACTGAATTCTGATTATAGAGATCCCCGTTAATCTGTACTGCAAACCTCCTGAATTTTTGATCATTATTAAGTTCAAGTCCCGGAATTTTGCTAAGTCCGGGAATAAGATCTATAACGCCTTTTTTTCCGGGTGTTGCAGGAAGAAAACCCAATCCGGGAATGTAATCTATAAACTGGTTTATTGAAACACTGCCTGCCGGTCCCAATAGACCGCTTATATTCCTGGACAACCTGCCTAAAACCTGAATATCAGCCCTGTTAGTCAGCATATCCAGTTTCCCGGAAATGTAGAGGCTCAAAACTTTTCCTGAAGAGGTAATATCATCAGTATAAATAATGCCGTCTCTTACGTAAACCCTTCCTTTTAATGTTTCAAAATGTCCTGTTTTTTTAGGAGCAATAAGATCAATAATATTATTAAGGTTAAGCCCTCCAACTCCGCTTTGAATAACGTTAACAGCTCTTAAAAGATATTCCAGAGAACCAAGCCTTACCAGACGCCCCTTCTTTGCCTGGAATTTAACATAGCCATTGGAATTAGCTATTAGTTCCTGGTAATTTTTCCCCCTGGTTGAAAATTGAATATTACCGTCTAAAGTGCCGTAAACTTCGTTCGGAAGCATTAATAAGGTGGTTGCAAGCGCGTTAGCTTCCATTTGCCGGACATTAAAATTAGCTGAAAGCTCATTGGTGCTAAAATTATAGTATACATCTCCCTGTCCTCCCCCTCCTGCTGCAGATATTTCTGCTTTTGATACAGATAAAAGCCAGTCTGGGGTTAAGTTAAATTTTGCCTTTATATCAGTTGTTATTAAATCTTTCATAACCAGCTTGTCCGCACTTAAACTTCCGTCTGTTATTACAAAAGGCGGAAGATTACTCCGGCTTCCCGTATAATTACCCGAGAAAATCGTGGTTAGCTCATCTACATTAAATATCCGGGAATCTATTTGTAAATTTTTAATTAAAACCGGGGCTTTAAACTTTGTATCTATTTTAGCTTTTATATTCATCTTTGATTCGCCTATATCAAGACCGAGAATATTCAGGTTAACCGTATCTTTTTCAAACGTTAAATCAACGGATTTTATATAGGTATTATAATCAGGAATTGTAATGTCCTGAAAAACGGTGCTGCCTTTAATTTCCGGACTTGATATATAGCCGTTTAATGTAAGGTCTGTTTTAAAATCCCCTTTGGAAAAGAAGTCCTGGCAGCCGTTATTCAGCAGGCATCCGACAGAAGGATTAAAAAGTCTTGTGCTGATTGAATTTTCGTTATTAGTTTTAATTACAAAATTATTGAAAACAGGCTTTTTGGATTTTAATTTATCTATTACACCCTGAATATTTATTAAATTTATTAATCCCTCATATTTTTTGTCCTCATCAGAGACATTAACCAGCTTTTCCGCGGAATCAGACATATCAATCCTTAACCTGTTAACATTAAGCCTGTCTCTACTGCCTTTTGCATCCAGCGTGATTAATCTTACCTTATCCCGGGGCAGCCCGATATCTGTTATATAATTAAAATGACTGCCTTTTTCCAGCATCATCCTGCCAAAAACATTCCAATTTTCTATATTACCTTTTACCGCAAGTGAAAAAGGAATTATTCCTCCTGACTGTACCGGTATATCTGAATAAAATCTTATTTTGTCAATATCGTTGTAGTTAACATCGATGTTTACAGCAAAATCAAATTCAGGTTCCTTTTTATAATTTTTGATAAAGCCGTTAATATTATACTCTGACTCGGATAATACGCCTTTTAGTGAGGATATTTCCGCTTTATTCCCGGAAAACTCTGCACTGCCTTCTTTTACAAATACAAAAGTATCATAAGGCTTGTAAACAGCAGAAATACCGTCAGGAACAAGTTTTACGCTGATATTTCCGGGTTCTGCCTTTATAGAAACTTCCATATTTCCGTGAAATTCATCAAATTTCGATAAAATTTTCCTGACTCTCTCTGGCAGCAGCCGGACTTCTATAAAATTTTTAACTTTTGAAAAATCAAATTTATCTACCTGAAGCGTAAAATCAGGTATTAACGGCTTTTTTTGCAATAGGTATGCTTTTACGTTTGATATATTTCCGTTTACCTTGAAATCAATTTCTTCTGAAGTTCCTTTAATATTAAAGGCATTGACCTTATCAGGCGTTATTTCAAGGATTCCGTCATTAAGGGTTATGGGAATTCCTGCCTGTTTGTGGGTAAATACCCCGTTCATGTTTTTAAAAACCAGGTTTTCCAGGGATTCCCCTTCCAGGTTTCCTTTTAAATTAACTTCTATATCACCGGTACCGTTTACTTCGCTATAATCATCGAGAAATTCCCTTACCCCTTCCAGAATAGGTGATTCCATTACAAAGTTTTTTGCCGCTTTCAGCTTTAATGAGTCTGCAACTAACTTTAACTCAGCATCAAGGTTTTTCTTTATAAACCCTGTAACACTTACCCTACTGCCCCGAATATCGCTGCTGGCTGCCTTGAAATAGACATTTTCATTCAGAAACTCCAGCTGCCCCTTCATATTTTCAAACCGGTCCGCAAAACCTTTATACAGAACCGAAGAATTATTGAAAATAAATTTTCCCCTGGAATCAACATGATCTTTTGAGCCTTTAATATATACTTTTGCCTCAGCCTTACCTTCGGCTTTTAAGATATCTTTAAGCGCAGTTTTAGCGGCAATTAACATAAAACTGGTGTTTACAAACCTTAATCCTTTATCCAGTTCAAGCCCGGGAATATGAACCGCCGCGTCAGAATAACCGCCCAGTGTAGTATAACCTGAGGGGTATATTTTTTGACCGTCCACATAAGCCGTGATTTCATCATAGTAAACTTTTTTTTCTATAAACCTGATTTTGCCCCTGAGATTGGTAGCAGGTTTTGACAACCTGGCGTATTTTACTTCCATTTTTTTTGTTTGTGCGTACCCGTTTATTTTAATATCATTAAACTTGCCGGAAATATTCAGGTTTATCCGCCCTCTTCCTTTAAAATCCATATCGTTGACAGGTCCTAGCTTTATTTTAAAGAAATCCCTTGCTGTAAAAAGAATTTTCCTGACCCCGGCAAAATCAGCTTCATTTGAAGTTATATCAAGGTTAATTGTCTTTTCCTTAAAAGGAGCAATTCGCCCTTTGATGGTCATAAAACCGTCTTTATCCGTAAAAATCCTGTTTTTAAGGACAATTGCAGGTCCCAGAAAATCAATTTTTCCTGAGCCGGTCGGGATATTTTTAAAATTCCCTAGCAGTGACAGGTTATTATAGTAAATAAAACCAAATATCTTAGGCTCATTATCATAGCCTTTTATTGAGAAATTTCCTGAAATATCCGCTTTTACCCGATTTTCTATAATATTTTTAAAGTAATTGCGTTTTAATTTAAAGACTTTTAAAAATAACCGGGCAAGAGCTTCAGTTTTTGTATCGGACAGGTTTATCTTTAAATCCAGGTGGTTATTTCTGTAAGAATTCCTGTAATGCTTAATTTCTCCCGAGCTTTTGAGGTCCAGGTCTTTTCCTTTAATTTTCAGGAAATCAAAAAATATAAAGCTGTTATTATAGCGACCTTTGCCTGAGAAATAAAGCTTTCCGTCATGCCGGGAAATTAATCCTTTTTCTTTTGTTTGCACTTTAATTTCATCAAAGACCGATTCAATTGAAAAGTTGTTTTTTCCAAACATTTTTTCGTGAAATTCCAGGTCAAATTTCAGATCCGCCTTTTTAGCAAGTGAAATAAATTTTACGGAAGATACCGAATTAATATAGGGAATAAGAACATCAGGTTCAAGGTTTGTAATTTTCCCTTTCAGGCACAGGTTTTCTTTTTTAAATAAAGGCAGGTCAGAGAAAAAAGTAATATCAAAAACAGCGTCGGGTTTATCCTCAAAAACAGCCTTACCGAGTGCGTAGACCTTTATAAACTTACCGGGCTTGAATTTATTAATTTTAATTTTTTCACCTTTAAACAGGTAGCTGCTCGAAGGCTGAATAAATTCTTCCTTAAAATTTATGCTATACCCGCGGACTATAATATCCGTATTCTCAAAAGATACCTTATACCGGGGTTTTTCAGGCAGCGCCAGGATGCCGGAAATATCAAATTTCCCGTTTTGCAGGCGGGTTATTTTAGCATCCAGGGTATCTATATTTATTTTTTTTAATACGACCCTGTTATTAAGAAGCGGAAGCAGGGAGACTTCCGCGTAAAAGCCTGTTGCTTTCAGAAGGTCGCTTTTATCCGGCTTTTTTATAACTACATTATCAGCGCTTACTCTTGCCCTTAAGTTCCATGTCAGCTTTATATTGAGCTCTGCGAGTTCAAAGGGGTAAACAATCCTTCTGTCAAATATTGCCCGGATTTTAGATTCATATTTATCAAAGTCAACAACCCGGGGAAGGACAAAATAATAGCCCAGGATAAATAATACCAGGGGTATCAAAATACCTGCCAGAATAAATATTTTTAAAAATTTAAATTTATGAATCATAAATTTTGATTATTAACTGTTTATATATAAAAGTTTAGTGTACGCTCAGGCAAATTTGCACATTACTAATAATGTTACTATATAGATAATATTTACTCTAATATATTATGTAAATTTCACATTCTTTTTTTGAGTGCAAAAAGTATGGCTAACCTATCACTAAGGAAAGGAGCTTCTCCTTCGGTAAACCATGAACCTGGTGCGGGAAGGCAGGCTTTTCATTACCCGCAAAACGTAATTCGTAAGATACTTGAAACAATTCCGGCATGACGAAATCAGGCAGGACATAACAGGTATCCGCCTTTGGCACAGCTGGACCGTGCCAGGTAATATTACAGACCTCGAAGTAGTGGTATGCTATTTTAACCCGAAAGTGCAAGACCCTCCTGCTTCAATAGATTTGAACCCTGTTTCGGATGTTATCTGGGTTGGCTTATACCTATGTATAGTATCCCCCAGCCCTAACTGGCCAAAACTATTATATCCCCAGCACCAGGCACTCCCGTCTCCCTTTAAACCGCAGGTGTGCCACCCTCCTGCAGAAATAGATGTGAATCCTGTCTGGGATGTTATTTTGGTTGGCCTATTCCTATGTGTATTATGCCCCAGCCCTAACTGTCCAGCATTATTCCTTCCCCAGCACCAGGCACTCCCGTCTCCCTTTAAACCGCAGGTGTGATCAGCTCCTGCAGAAATAGAGGTGAACCCTGCCTGGGATGTTATTTTGGTTGGCTTATACCTATGTATAGTATCCCCCATCCCTAACTGTTGAACATTATTCCTTCCCCAGCACCAGGCAGTCCCGTCTCCCTTTAAACCGCAGGCGTGATGCCTTCCTGCAGAAATAGGTGTGAACCCTGCCTGGGATGTTATTTCGGTTGGCTCAGTCCTATCTGTAGTATCCCCCAGCCCTAACTGTCCATATCTATTATGTCCCCAGCACCAGGCACTCCCGTCTCCCTTTAAACCGCAGGCGTAATACACTCCCACAAAAATAGAGGTGAACCCTGTCTGGGCTGTTATTTGGGTTGGCTCATACCTGGGTGTAGTATCTCCCAGCCCTAACTCGCCATTATTATTCCTTCCCCAGCACCAGGCAGTCCCGTCTCCCTTTATCCCGCAGGTGTGATTCCATTCTGCAGAAACAACAGATGTGAACCCTGTCACAGCTGTTATTTGGGTTGGCACATTCCTGGGTGTAGTATCCCCCAGCCCTAACTCGCCATATCCATTATGTCCCCAGGCATATATTTTACCTGTTTCCACTAGCGGGCATACTGTACTACCCGGGGCAGG
>JANQEP010000055.1 GCA_028278305.1 Candidatus Gastranaerophilales bacterium | reverse complement strand
CATTCTCGCTTTTTCGCCCGCGCTGCTCGGAATGACATTTCGGGGGCTGTCAACATGGTGCCGGGAGACAAGGCAAAATCTATATGGAATTGTTAAGGGTCTCCGTCCCTTAACCACCTCTGAGGCTGCGCGGGTGAGCGATTTTGAGAAAATTTCAGCAGGCTATTACAGAGTTTTACGTATTTCGTGATTCAGATTAAATACAGAAAAAATTCTTTTTTCAGGTTTGTTTTTTTTATTACTTCCTTACTTATATTTTTGTTTGTGTTTTTTATATTTTATTTAATATATACTATTAAAGGAAAACAAAAGAGAGAAGTAAAAAATAGTAAGATGAAGAAAAGGAAAGCAAGCAAAAAATGGAATCAATCGAACGTTATTTATTAAAAATCGGTGAACATGAAGTAGAATTGGAAACAGGAAGGCTTGCAAGGTCAGCAAGCGGCTCTGTAACATTAAGATGCGGAGATAATGTATTATTAATTTCCGCAACAGGCTTAGAAAACCCAAGACCCGGAATCGACTTTTTTCCGCTGCTGGTCGACTATGAAGAAAAATTATCTTCTATAGGAAAAATCCCGGGCAGTTTTTTGAGAAAAGAAGGAAGACCTTCCGATAAAGCAATTTTAATAAGCAGGCTTATTGACAGACCGGTCAGACCGCTGTTTCCAAAAGGATATAGAAAAGATGTACAGATAGTAGCGACAACTCTCAGCTCAGATCAGCAGTTGCAGCCTGATACTTTTGCAATATTCGGAGCTTCTGTTGCCCTGGGCTTATCAGGACTTCCTTTTGAAGGTCCGATAGGCGCGGTAAGGGTTTCTGAACTTGACGGGGAATTTGTGGTTAACCCAAGTTATGAACAGGCTGAAAAAAGCGATCTTGATATAGTAGTCGCAGGAACAGAAGACTCTGTAATTATGGTGGAAGCGGGCTGTAAATTTATTCCGGAGGATAAAATAATTAATGCCGTAGAATTTGCAATGCAGGAAATTAAAAAGCAGGTTCAGGCGCAAAAAGAATTTTTTGCGCAGTGCGGCGCGGAAAAACAGGAATTTATTGATCCTTATGATACATCAGAAATCAAAACCCTGGTTGCTGAAGTTTGCAGGGATAAAGTTTATGAGGCATATCATCAGTTTGACAGGGATACAAGAAAAGAACTTCTTAATACGGCAAAGGAAGATCTGAAAACAAGAGTTAACGCTCTGCAAGAAGACCATGCAATTAAAAAAATTCTTGAAGAATCAGATCTTGACTTTGTGCAAGAGGAGTTTAAAACCCTTGAAAAACAAATTATGAGAGATATGATTATAAACGAATCAGTAAGGGCTGACGGTAGAAAATATAATGAAATAAGACCCATTAGCTGTGAAGTCAGCTTTTTACCGAGGGTTCACGGCTCTGCAATATTTACCAGGGGAAACACACAGGTCTTGTCTTCCGCAACCCTTGCAGGACCGGGACTTGTACAGGAGCTGGAAGGCGTTGACCCCCAGACTGAAAAAAGATACATGCATAATTACACATTCCCCGGCTTTTCCGTAGGCGAAGTAAGACCGATAAGAGGAGCGGGAAGAAGGGAAATAGGACATGGAGCACTTGCAGAAAGAGCGATATTGCCTGCATTACCGCCAAAAGAAGATTTTGTATACGCAATAAGAGTTAACTCAGACGTGCTTGAATCTAACGGTTCAACCAGTATGGCAAGTACCTGCGCAAGCTGTCTTGCCTTAATGGATGCGGGAGTCCCCCTTAAAACAGTAATAGCAGGCGTTGCAATGGGACTTATCAAAGAAGGGGATAAAACCGTTGTGCTTACTGATATTCAGGGAATAGAAGACTTCCTCGGGGATATGGACTTTAAAGTCACGGGCGACAGAGAAGGAATCACCGCCCTTCAGATGGATATTAAGATTAAAGGCATTGACCTTGCCGTTCTTAAACAGGCAATTAACGAAGCTAAAGAAGGAAGAATCTTTATACTGGATAAAATGGTAGAAACCTTACCCGAACCGAAAAAAGAGCTTTCAAAATATGCTCCCCGTATTGAAACCCTTAAAATTGACCCGGATACCATCGGCGGTTTAATCGGTCCCGGCGGTAAGACAATTAAGGGAATTATCGAGGAAACCGGTACTACTATTGACATAGAAGATGACGGCACGGTTCATATAGCCTGCTCCGAGGGCGATGGCATGGCAAGGGCAATCAAGATAATAAGGCAGCTTACGTTAAAACTCGAGCCGGGAATGATTTTACCCGGAAAAGTTGTAAGAACTCTTCCGATAGGGGCATTTGTAGAGCTTGCACCGGGCAAGGACGGTCTTGTGCACATTTCCAAGCTTGCGCCGAGGCGGGTAAACACTGTTGATGAAATCGTAAATATTGGCGATGAGGTAGTGGTAAAAGTCATCGGTATAGACGAAAAAGGCAGAGTAAACCTTTCCCTGAAAGATGTAAGCGAAGAAGAAAAAGAAGCTGCCCGGACAGACAGTTTATTATAATGAAAACAGCCTCTCAGGAATAACCCGGGCGTTTTTAAAACCATATGCCTTTGCTAAGAGATTTTAAAATGGAAAAAATAGAAAATATATACGGTAAAAATCCGGTAATCTCCCTACTTGAGACAAATAAAAAAAGAATAAATAAAATTTTTATTGCAAAAGGAATTAAATACGACGAAAAAATTAAAAAAATTATAAGCCTTGCAAGACAATACAAAATAAATGTACAGGAAACCCCGCGGGAAAAGCTGGATAAACTGGCATCCGAATCTCATCAGGGAATCATAGCTTCTGTTTCGCCAATTGAATATATAGAGTTTAAGGACTTATTATCCAATTTAAAAAATAAAAATAATGCAATAATAGTTATACTCGACAAAGTAGAAGACCCGAATAATTTTGGTTCAATAATCAGGACTTCTGCGGCTGCAGGAGTTGATGGAATAGTCATTGCCAAAAGACGCTCTTCCCCGGTTACGTCTGCCGTTGAAAAAGCCAGTGCGGGAACAGCAGAAATGGTTTCGATCACACCGGTCAGCAACATAGCTTCTGCTGTAGAAAAACTGAAAGAAAACAACTTCTGGGTAATAGGCGCAGAAGCAGGTGCAGGAAAATATTACTTTGAACAGGATTACTCCATGAATTGCGCACTCGTTCTCGGAGGGGAAGATCAGGGAATAAGCCCGCTGGTCAAAAAAAAGTGTGATATATTAATCAGCATACCAATGCAAAAAAATATCAATTCCCTTAATGTAGCCAACTCTGCAAGTATATTAATTTATGAATTAGTAAGGCAGAGGATTTTAAAAAACAAAATTTAAATGTTAATATTTAACTTCAACAATATGTAGAGTAAAATGTTTGTTGAATAAATCCCGGAAACTCTGCAGATTGGAAAAGCTTTCGTACAGGGCATTTGAAAAAAATTCAATCATATGAGGTATATTATTATCAAAATTTATAATAAAATAATATAAGGGGAGATTATAATGAAAACTGCAAGAGAAAAGACAATAGCAGATTCAGCCGGAGATAAGTGCGAGAAAATGATAAAAAAAGAAGTAGAAGATTCAAAGAATGAATTCCTGGAAGAATCAGTAGAAATGGAAAATGAATTGGAAGATTCTCAGGAATTTGAAATAGAAGATCTGGATCTTCCGGAAGAAAGACAAAGCCATAGAGAAATGGAATCGTCTTCCACTGATGATGCTGTTAAAATATATCTTCAGCAAATAGGCAGAGTTCCTTTATTAACTACAGAGGAAGAAATAGAACTGGCTAAGCAGATTCAGAAAAATAACAGTAAAGTAGCTAAAGAAAAGCTTGTAAACGCTAATTTAAGGCTGGTTGTCAGTATTGCAAAAAAATATATAGGTAGAGGTCTTTCTTTTCTTGATCTTATTCAGGAAGGAAATCTGGGCTTAATAAAAGCCGCTGAAAAATTTGATTATGAAAGAGGTTATAAATTCAGTACTTATGCTACCTGGTGGATTCAGCAGGCTATAACCAGGGGAATCGCGGACAAATCAAGAACCATCAGGCTTCCCGTACATATGATAGAAACTATCGGAAAAATCAGGAAAGCCACATATGACCTGACTAATGAGCTTAATAGAAAACCCTCCAAGGAAGAAATAGCGGAAAGAATTGAAATTCCGGTCTCCAAGCTAAGAGCGGTTATGAAGTCAGCACAGTCAACAATTAGTCTTGAAACACCGCTGAATAAAAAAGAAGAAGCTACCAGAATAGGGGATTTTCTTATAGACAGCTCTTCTTCTTCTCCGGATGACAAAGTTATACAGGAAAACCTCTTTAGCGAAATCAGAAAGATTCTTGACCAGCTAAGCCCGAAAGAAAGAGATGTTTTAATTATGCGGTTTGGACTGGATGATGACGGAAATAAAAAAACCCTCGAAGAAATCGGCTCAAGATACGGTGTTTCCAGGGAGAGAATCAGACAGATTGAAAACCGGGCTATAAGCAAGTTAAAAAGACTTTGTAGAAATAACAGGGGAGTGAAGAGCCTGAGAAATTATCTTGGTTCTATATAAGACATATACGTCTATCTGTATTTCAGTGTATTTTTTATTATTTAAGGGGTAAATAATAAAAACTTACGCATTTTAAAATTTTTCAAAAATCCCCAAAGCCCCTGCCAATAAAAAATGAGCTTAGCCTGCAATGCCTTGCCTGGCAAACCGTTTTAGCTTCGCTCCTGCTTCGCATAAAAAATGCCGGGACGCAGAATTGAACTGCGGACACACGGATTTTCAGTCCGTTGCTCTACCAACTGAGCTATCCCGGCAAACGTAAGACAATTATTATCTATTAAATAATACTACAATCATTCTTTTAGTCAAACTATTATAAGGCTTGCCATCAATCCCGGATTAAAAATTATTTTAAAAAATTAAAAATCCCATCACCTTTTCTGGACTGTTTTCCACTTTTTTTAGCATCTTCGTTAAGCTGTTTTATTACCTCTTCAGTAATATCGTTTCCTCCGATAATAACACTTTGCTTATTTAAGACTATATCCAGTTTTTTTTCAGCCGCTACTTTTTTTATTTTCTCAAAAACTTTATTTTCTATATTCTGCCATTTTTCTGACTGCTCTTTTGCAAATGCATTTCTTTTGATGTTAAATTGCTCACCGAGTTTTTCTTCAAGATTCTTTTTTTCAACGGGGGACTCAGCTTTTTTGATCTTTTCCTGGGCTTCAGTTATGAATTTTTGAAGCTCACCTTCTTTTAATTTAAGATCAGCAGCAACTTCCTGAGCTTTGGTATAGTTTTCTATTACCTTGCTTAGATCTACAACACCGGTATTTTTGGCACTCACTGCACAGGCGCAGGAAATCAGCATAAACATACAAATTAAAGTCGAAATAAAAAGTTTTAGTTTTCTCATCTTTTTTCTCCCAAACATCATATTAAAAATTATAGCACTAATATCTATCTCCAATACCAAAAGTGAATCTTCCTTTTTTATTACCCTCTCCAACAGCAGTAAGCGGATATCCGTAATCAAACCTTATAGGACCAAGATAAGGCAGGGGCGCTATAATTCCGCTTCCTATCGATATGCCGTATCCGGGATAATTATATAAAGTATTTGTCAAAGTCTCATCAAACAGGGTTCCTGCATCAACAAAAAAAGCAAGTCTGAGGTCTTTTATTATTTTATAGTTTAAAAACCTTGTAATAAAAGGAATCGGTGTTCTAAACTCTGCACTTGCCATCATCAAGCCCTCACCCGTACCAACGTCGCCTTCCCTGAACCCCCTGATTGTATATGGACCCCCAAGCCTGAATGCTTCGAATTCCGGTACATTTCCTATTAATTTTGTTCCGATTTTACCGCCTATGGTAAATGTAGACTTCTCGCCTATGGGGAAAAATTTTCTCACAGTTAAGTTTGTTTTGCCAAAAGTTTCCGAATCCCCTGAAATAGCAAAGTATTCTTTGAAGTTAGCCGAGGCATACCAGCCATCGGTTGGATTAAGAAATTTATTCCTGGTATCATAAACCAGTGAGGGACCTACAGAAATAAAAGTTCCGCCTTCAAGCTGGTCTGCTCTTTTTGCTATATTTAATTTTTTCCTGTTAAAAATTCTTGTTATTTCATCCGCATCCCCTTCCTCCAGGTCGATGTCCTGAACTCCCACCCCGAGACTTACCGCAAGGTTAGGAACTTCTTTTACGGGTCTTGCGATTTCTACCCTCGTGCCTATTCTTCTTTCCATACTCAATGGAACCTGGAAACTCGCCATGTCATTAACAAACGCATTTACCTGAAGAGAATTAAGAGTTTTCATAAGCCTTGGCTCTATGAATTTCAGCTCAACCTGAAAAGGGGATTCGTCCAGAACACCTTCGTTATCCAGGACATTACCGCTTCCCGTCAGGAAATTAGCGCTAATTTCCTGTCCCAGTCCCCTGAAGTTGTTATCCAGATAACCAATCTGCCCGAAAAATCCTGTTTCCGTATCCACGCCGCCTCCCAGGGAAACAGATCCTGTACGCTTTTCGTCAACTTCTATAGTGAGCTTGTATCTGGAAAAATTATTTTCTGAAGGGGAAATAGCCCTTCTTACATCAGAAAACGCCTGTGTGCCGAATAGTCTTGCCAGATCCTGTTTAAGCTTTATTTCATTATAGACATCCCCGGTTTTTACGGTTAAATGTCTTTCTATTACAAAATCTTTAGTTTTGACATTACCGGATAACTCTATTTCATCTATGATTCCTTCGTTTAATTCTACGTTAATAACGCCGTCAGGATCATCCTGGATTTTTTTAATCCTGGCAAGTATATAACCCTGTTCTGCATAAAGATCCTCTATTGATTTTATGGAATTGTTTAATTCCAGGATATTCTGAGGAAGTCCTATCTGCCCTTCAAGTATCGGGATTATTTCTTCGGATTTGATAACTTCATTTCCCACCAGGTTAAAGCCTGTAACAGGAATATTTTCCTCGACTTCTATATGCAGGGTTATTCCGGAAGGTTCCGCCCGGGGAACAGCTTTAATTCGCTCGGTAAAATAACCCATATTATAGATATTTTTAAGTTCGTTTTTTATTGCGTTTCTATTAAATTTTACGCCCGGCTTTATATTGAGCTCATTAAGAATTTTTTCCCTTGATACAAGACTGTTACCGGTTATTTGTATATCTTTTATGGTGATGGCTTCATCGTAAGTTCTGTCCGTGCGAATTTTTAATTTTTCAGGGTCAATTTCTTCAGCTTCCGTGAACTTTTTTTCCTCTTCTTCTTTTTTTACTCTGGCAAAACTAATACTGCTGTTAAAACAAAATACCAGTATCAAAAAATATAGCGGTAAATAATTATATATTTTTTTATTGAAAGTTTTATTAAAATTCATTTATCAGATACATTTCATTTTTATATTATTTTGATAGCAAAAATATCCTTATTTTATTGATTTTATTGGGCGTTTAGTATAGTATAGCTGAAAAATGATTGTTAAAAAATATAAAAATTTAAACTTGTATTTTTTTCGTTATCTACAAATATTTCCAGTTTATACTTACCTGCGGGCCAATCAGATGAGGGGTTTTTGATTGAAACCAGGGCATTTTTTGAGCCTTCAACCTTAAAAGAGGAAGAGTTTACCTTCATTTTTTTATCATTTGAAACCAGATAATACCATTTTACATCTATTTTGGTATCATAAGCAGCCTCAATGACTTCCAGTGAAGTAAAAATCTCAGGTGTATCCCTTTTAAAGAGAATTTTTGAGCTTAAAGCAAGGCTTTTTTCCCTTATTATTTCATCTGTAACAGAAATCCTCCCGATTATATTTTTGCCGACAACCGGTTGTGCTAAAGAGTTGATTTCCTTACCTGTCTTTTGAATGGCATATGCGTCAGATTCTCTCAAAAGATATTCATACAGGGTTTTTATTGCTTTTTTTCTGTTTCCTGTTTTTTCATAAGCCCGTCCCAGGTATAAAAGGGGTTCGGGTGAAGCTGGATCCAGAATAAAGGCTTTTTTAAACTTTTTGATTGAATCCTCATACATTCTGTTTTTATAATAAGCTTTACCAAAATAAAACTGCCCGACCGGGTTACTAGGATAGTAAGCGGTAAACTTCTCCAGAAGCGCTATGGATTTTTGAATTTCACCGGCTCGAAGATTTATTATAGCCAGGTTAAGAAGATCTTCCCCCCTTGAGGAATGATAGCTCTTTACAACCTCATGATCTGTCGGTGAAACAATTTTAGTAATATCAGATGATTCCCCGTCTTTATTACACCCTGAAATGAACAAGCACAGGCAAATCAGAAGAAAAAACAGTTTCATTATTTTTATTTTAGGAAAAATATTAATCAACTCTTTAATATTTTATATTTTTAATTTCACATACTTCTTTTTTAATATTATTTCTTCAAAAAGGCAAAAAGATTAAGTATATAAATTGAAAAATTTAAATAATCTTAATCGCCAGTTAACCGAAAGTCACGATATAAAACTATAACTATACCGATTTCAATAGGTAAACATGGAATTAAAAATATAAAACGTTGCATGTCATTGCGAGGAGGGATTTTCCAAAGATATAATCTTTTATGATATTA
>JANQEP010000043.1 GCA_028278305.1 Candidatus Gastranaerophilales bacterium | reverse complement strand
GAGACGGGAGTGCCTGGTGCTGGGGAAGGAATCTTTATGGCGAGTTAGGGCTGGGGGGCGGCGGAAACAGGAATGTGCCGACCCTAATAGAATCCCAGACAGGGTTTACATCTATTTCTATAGGAGGGGTTCACACCTGCGCGTTAAAGGGAGACGGGAGTGCCTGGTGCTGGGGATATAATCATTATGGCCAGTTAGGGCTGGGGGGCGGCGGAAACAGGAATGTGCCGACCCTAATAGAATCCCAGGCAGGGTTCACATCTATTTCTGCAGGAGGGCATCACACCTGCGGGTTAAAGGGAGACGGGAGTGCCTGGTGCTGGGGAAGGAATAGTTCTGGCCAGTTAGGGCTGGGGGATACTACAAGCAGGAATGTGCCGACCCGGATATCCCAGACAGGGTTCACATCTATTTCTGCAGGAAGTGATCACACCTGCGGTTTAAAGGGAGACGGGAGTGCCTGGTGCTGGGGATCGAATATGAATGGCCGGTTAGGGCTGGGGGATACTACACAGAGGAATGTGCCAACCCGGATATCCCAGACAGGTTTTACATCTATTTCTGGAGGATGGTATCACACCTGCGGTTTAAAGGGAGACGGGAGTGCCTGGTGCTGGGGAAGGAATCATTCTGGCCAGTTAGGGCTGGGGGATACCGCAGGTAGGAATGTGCCAACCCGGATATCCCAGACAGGTTTTACATCTATTTCTGCAGGACTTGGTTACACCTGCGGTTTAAAGGGAGACGGGAGTGCCTGGTGCTGGGGAGCTAATGGTTCTGGACAGTTAGGGCTGGGGGATACTACACAGAGGAATGTGCCAACCCAAATAACAGCAGAAACAGGGTTCACATCTATTGAAGTAGGAGGGGATTCCACTTTCGGGTTAAAATAGCATACTACTACTTCGAGGTCTGTAATAGCAGCAATAGGTCGGGTTAAAAAACAGAATTTTTTAACCCAACATCAAATAATGCGGATTTAAAGTGGATGCTTTCCGTACGCCGTATGGTCAGTCCCAACCTGCTGCTTTTTAGTATAGTTTCTTTAGCTTTAAATTTTTAATTTCCTCATCAAGACAAAGTTTTATTATTCTGTTTCTCTCTGTTTCGGTTATATCTGTAAAGGCTATAACTGACGCCATATTATTTCCTCTTAAAACGGTATAGAGAATTCTGCCAAGCCCGTTTATGCTCCTGCCCCGGGGTAAAAACAGGGAAAATTTCCATAAACCGCCTATATCAAGCTTTTCCCGGGTTACAAACCTTATTCCTCCCCCTCCAATATTTATTGTATTTGTCTTATATTCAGTATCATCTCTTTTTAAGATCAGTTTAAGGTTTATAGGCGCTCTTATATATTTTCTCCTCTGGATTTTCTTTTTTTCATCAGGCAATTCTATTACAAAATCATTTTCCAGCGGGGAGTTTATAATTATCGAATCAAATATAAATATCCCTGAGCTCGTATATATTAAAACCTCGACTTCTTTGCCTTCCGGCAGGTCTTTTATGTATACCCTCTTTTTTTCAGGGAATATAAGGCTTATTCTGTCGTTTTCATACCATTTAACCGTACAGGTAATTTCAATGTCGCTAATAGGCGATACACTAAACTTTAACTTTACTTTTTGCCCGTTTTGCAGCTCCAGCATAATAAATAGATCCTTCATCGCTTAATCCGGCTACTTTATAAATATGAGCCGGTTAATTAAACCGTTCAACTTTTTTATAAAAATCATTATATTAAATTTATAATAACCTGTTAATTATCTAAAAAACAACAGCGAAAACTATTTTTAATTAATTTGTATGTCTTTTGTTCTATGAAAATTAATAGCTTTAATCCTGCTAATTTTTTTACGGCAAGGCTCTATGAGACAAAAGAAAGTGTTTCTGAGCATAATACCGTATTGAAAAAAGAGGTTCAGTCAGTTTCCGGGCTTAAAAAATGGAAAGAAAATGAAAAGACACCTGCTAAAAAGCAGCCTAAATGGAATCTTAAAAAACTTCCCCTTAGCTATTATATAAGCAATGAACCTGTAGAAGGCTTTAGTGAAGCGGTAAATTTATCTTTTAAAAACTGGCAGGATTCTTCTGAGGGGTTAATAAGATTTGTAAAATGCCCTTTTGAAGATACAGCGGATATAATTGTTAACTGGTCAAATGAAAAATTAACCGGCAGAGAGTATGAAGCAGGTCAAAATAACCTGAGAGTTATAAACAACAGGATAGAAAAGGCATTTATTACCATAATAATTTCGCCTGCAATAGATAGCGGGCTTACAGATGAAGCAAAATTAGAAAGGGTAAGAAGAACCGCTCTTCATGAACTGGGGCATGCTCTCGGGCTTAATCACAGTAACAATCCCAAAGATATTATGTTTCACAGGGGTATTAGCAATAAAAAACTTTCTAAAGTTGATATAAAAAGGTTAATGGAACGTTATAACTCGAATAGCTTTGATGTTACTACTTAAGCAGACATATAGGATTAAAAATTCCGCTAAACCCTGACAGCAGCCTTTTAGCTGTACTCAAAGTAGCTGTCAAAGTCTATATTTTCCGTATTACACAACAGATAATGAATCGTGTCATCCTCGCCTATTCTCTGAAAGTTGTAATCATCAAAAACCCAGAATTTGGGACTTGCTCCTTTTGACCTGACAAGACCTTTTTGCTGGAGGATTCTTAATTTCTTTTTTACCTGGTCAAGCTTAATCTTATATTTTCTTGCAAGCTCAATAGCGGTAACTCCTTCAGCGTATTCCCTGTTTTGCGGGTTACTGAAAAGCAGTTCAAATAGTATTATTTGCAGTATTTTGTCTGAAGTGTTCAATTTGATAGATATTTTTCCGGAATTTATTACCTGAACGCGTTGATTTTGCCTGAAATTTTTATAATTAAATTTCTTATTTATAATTTAAATATACACAATTTTCAGGTTTTTATGTAGTAGTATACATATTATGGAAAACATATCAGATGTAATCCAACAAAAGATTATAAATTTTCTCGGGAAATACGGGCTTGCGGAAAAGAAAAACAAACTGCTTACAGCATTTTCCGGAGGACCGGATTCTTTATGTTTATTAAATGCCCTGTATAACATTAATAAGAATTACAATTTTAAGCTTGCAGCAGCGCATTTAAACCATAACTGGCGGGGAGAGGAATCAAAACTGGAAGCAGAGCGTGCAGAAAATTACTGCAAGGAAAGGGGAATCGAATTTTATACAGAAACCTTACCTGTGGAGCTTCCCAGAACAGAAGAAGAAGCCCGGAACCGCAGGTATGAATTCCTTAATAAAACAGCCAAAACCAACGGATCTACAGCAATTTTAACCGGGCATACCCGGACAGACCAGGTAGAAACCGTTTTATACAGGATTATAAAAGGTACAGGAACAGCCGGGCTTACCGGGATTCCTGAAATGAGAGCGCAAAAAGGACTTCCTGCAATTTACAGACCTCTTCTTACAGGTGTTTGCCGGGAGGATTGTATTAAATACTGCGAAGAAAACGCCCTGTCCCCCAGCTTTGACCCCGGCAATTATGACGAAAAATACCTTAGGAACAAGGTTCGGCACAGTCTTTTGCCGGAATTAAAGACTTATAACAATGCCGTAGAAGATGCACTCGTCAGGCTTTCTGTTATATCAAGGGAATCAGAAGAAATTACAGGGGAATATATAAAAGAAATAAAAGAAAAAGTTATTGAAAATCATAATTCCATAAATACAAAGGAATTCCTAAAGCTTTCGGATCCGCTAAAAAAAAGAATTTTAGTGGATTTTCTGGGACAAAATCATATTAAATCCACTTTTGAGAGAATCGAAGATTTATTTGATTTCATAGAGAAGAACACAGGCTCTAAATCCGGAAAAACTTTTTCTATAGCTCGGGATTTATGGTTTTTTATGTCCGGTAAGGAAATGAAAATAATAACCCGTACAAAGGCAAAAAGTTCTGATATGGCTGTTCCTGTAAGTTTTGAAAAAGAAACTTTCCATCCCGGATTGAATATCAGTATAAAAATAGAAGAATGGATAGAAGCAGAGCCAAAAAGATTCCCTGAAGAATCAGCAGATATTGTATTTGCTGATTTAAACGGGATTGATCCGGATTTATACCTACGCAACAGAAGACCCGGGGATATTATCCAGCCTTTTGGAATGAAACAAAAGACAAAGTTAAAAAAATACCTTATAAACAGAGGGATTCCAAAACATATTCGCGATGAAATTCCCTTGCTTGTAAATAAAGATGAAGTTCTATGGGTCGTTGGTATTGGAATAAGTGAGTTATTAAGGACTAAAACAATTCCTACTCACAGGATCAGGATAAAAAGAAGAGGGAGATTTGCGTAAATCTCCCTCTTCTTTATAGTTTTTTATGAAAATTTTATCAAAATATTTTTTAGTAGTCCTGCTCAAAAGAGCCGCTAAACAATTGATCCGTTAGCATTTTTTATTGCATGGTAATTCGTATGGTTAGCATACCCTACGCAGTTTACCAAGTGATCCATCAGCATTAATGCTATGTTTATGATAATCGTGGGAATCGTAGTAATTTCTACCCCCAACTTCTACTTTATAAATATTTTTTGGGTTTGACCAACTGATGTTGCCTGTGCGAGTTTCAGCATTTCTGGTTGATTTAAACTTATCACCGTATTGTCCGGCAAATTTTTCTCCTCCTTCAAAATTTCTATTTACTGCTTCAGCAATAGGTTCTGTAACCGTACCTGTTTTTATAGTATCTCCATTTGCAAAAATTGATACATTTATGCCAAGTCCGTTTTCCCAGCTATAGCTGCCGTTAGGTTTAGCCTTAATACCCTTTGCTGCCAATTCTTCTGGTGACATAGCTGATATTTGTTCATAACGTTTTTGTGCATTGTCAATAGTAGTAGTCATATAAATCCTCCTTTTTCACCAAATACTGACTATAAAGTTCTAAATGTTATTTTTTTCAAACATTAATACATCTTAATTATATAAAAACAATATTTTATAGCTATTTTTTTTTTTTGATAAAGTCTTTACATTTTTTAACATTAAGGCAGTAATTTAGGAACATAAAAAGCAAGTGGAAATAAAGAAAAAATTTTACGTAGAAGTGGTCTTAAAACAAAAAGGTAATGAAAAATAAATTATTAACTTAGTGCAGAAACCTCTTGAACTGATATAGCGCCTACTCCAGGCCTGCCTTTTATATTATTGGCTATAAAAAATTCCTGAGCTCCGAATGCTTCCTGTTCTATTATATTACCTCTGTATATTTTTAAGATTTCATTATTAAGTTCACCGATACTCATTCCACTAGCAGCAGCTCTTTGATTCAAATTTTGTATTTTTTGAGCTTCATTAACGAAGTCATCAAGATACTGTTTTGCTAAAGAAGCTTCTCGTGTTCCAGCCTTAATAGTTCCCCCTTGCCGGGCTGCTTGCTGATAAAAGCCTGTATTAATTGCAGTTTCAGGGTTAGCAGCAACCTGTTGAGCTAATTTAATGCTACTATCTATAAATTTTAAGGTTTTATCAAGTTCCTTAAGCTGGGCTTGTTGTATTATATCAGGATTTGCTACTTGTTTTAATGTTTCATACTTCAATCTTGTTTGTTCAAGATCTTGTTGCATTAGTGGTATTCTTTCAGCATGATGTCTTTTAATAGCTTTTGTTAAGCCTGCCACCCCTATGTTTTCTGTTCTGGCAATATCTTGAAATTGTCTAACATGTTCGAGTTCGTGTCTTAAAAATCCCTCCGGTGAAAAATTACTTACAGAAGTTTTTTTCCCTGTCATTTTCATAGCTGCTTTTATTTTCATTCTATTTATTGGGTTTAAGTAAAAGGTATTGATTTTTATTTGACCTGTAGCTTGGTAATAAAGTCCACCTATTGTTGTAGGTATATTTTCATCAAATACCAATTCCGGTTTTACTTTAAAGCCCATTTCATTTGATATCTGGTGGTATTTAACTCTTAAATCTCCTTTGAAAAATGAATAAGCTACATCTCTTACACCTTTTGCCTGTCGCAGGTCAGCAACCATTTCTTTGTTGATATAAAGTAACTTAGGATTATATTTTATGTGTCTTGATACCTGATTAAATGCTTTTGGGACAAACGGAAGTGACAATGCAAGGTCTAATCCGTCTCCGCCTATTTTTTGCAGGTCTTCCCTAACTTTGTTATATTCGCCGTTGTTATTGTGCTTTATCGCTTGTCCCGTATGTACAATAGTTTTACCTATTGCAAGGGCTGCAAATCCCAGAGCTAAAGCTGCTGTGCCAGTTGCCATTGAAACGCCTATTAAAGGCAATGCAGCTAAACCTGCTATTGTAAGTGCAACTGCACCGAGTGTTTTAATAGGATTATTAATAACAGTTTTAACTATATCTTTAACCTTATTCCAGAACCCCTTTGCTACAAGTTTAACGCCTTCGCCAAAGGTTACTTTTTCATTTGCCTCTTTATTCGCTGAAAAACTTACTCTATCACTTTCAAGTGTTTTATTAGCAGGTCTTAATGCAGCTATCTTTGGATTATTATCTTTAGCTGGTTTTTGAATATCATGAACATTACCGCTTACATTTTGAATTGTAGACATATTAAATAGCTTCCTTTTTTCTAGAATTTACTATAATAAAAACAGGGCAATAAAAAAATTGTCTAATTTTCAAAACTTTTTCGTCCTTCCTTATTTGAATTATAATTTTAATAAAATGACTTAAGTCAGATATAATGCAGAAAATATGTTACGGATAAAATGAGTCAAGCAATGCCGGTAAGCCCGGAGCATCTGTTGAAATTGGCATGTGAAGCCGCTGAAAATGCTTACGCCCCATACTCCGGGTTTAAAGTCGGAGCGAGTGTTTTATATAAGGATGGAAGCGTTTATTCAGGATGTAATGTTGAAAACGCAAGCTATGGACTGAGTCTTTGTGCTGAGAGAAGCGCGATTTCCTCGGCAATAAAACATGGAAAACATACAGGACTTCTTGCTATAGCTATTTGCAGCCAAAATGCAGGTTTATGCTTTCCTTGCGGGGCATGCAGGCAATGGATAACTGAATTTTCAAAAGACGCAAAAATTATTGTCCGGCATAAATCGGGTCTTAAAGAATATTCTGCTCAGGAACTTCTTCCTCATTCATTCAGTCTTGATTAAGGGTTAATTATTATAGATGGGGGATGATAAGGGTGGTGCGGATACTCTTTATACAATGTGATTACATCATCCTGCCGGGTTTCGTCCTGCGGGGAATCATTGTAACCATAAGCAGTTTCCGGTTCATCTCCCTCTAATTCCGTAAGATCATCCCAGCCATCACCGTCTGTATCTATATTATTCGGATTAAGCCCGTGTATACGCTCAACTATATCAATAAGACGGTCCCCGTCCGTGTCTATGGCAAAATCAGCCACCCTGATTAACCTGGAATGATGCAGGATTTCTATAGAATCCAGGTCAGCGCCCGGAGTAAACGTTGAATGTTCCCCGGGAATAATCATCGGGATTGCATGGGGAGTATCAACCGGCGTGGCTGAAGGATGGTTAATAAAATCAAGCCTCGGCTGCAGGAAAAACCCGTCTTCAATATTGTCATCTATGATTTTTAAGTACTTAATGTTTTTAATCTGAATAGAACTTGAAGAGTCAGTTCCGTCATAAACCGTGCCGTCTATAGCATTAACACATTTAGCGCCGAGATCAAACAGCCCGCTGCCGTAAAATTTATAATCCGTATAGGAAACCCCGTTTCTTATAACCTGTGTTCTATGAGCCCCGAGCATTTCATCGTCATCTAACCTTGCATATAGCGGAATACCTGTACAGCTTATATTAATCCAGTTAATACGGCGTTTTCCGCTGTCAGGATCCGGGGTATTAAGGGCATCAATATAAGGATCAGCTGGATCAGCATCGACCCCCGCATATACAAAATACCCTTCGGCATGACCTCTTTCATAAATAATAAAATCAGCTCCCTTGCCATCATAGATGGTTGCGGGTAATTTTATGGTAACATACCCGCCCGGACCGAGTGAAAGGGATTTTCCGTCAGGACGACCGTAGATATTATTAAAGTCAGAATTCCGGTTAAACACGGTTCCTGTAGGATGGGCGCCTGCCGATGTATCCCAGCCCAGGGGCGGTCTTATATGGGTGTCCCGGTAATCTACACCCGGGTCAGCAGGACCGTTTAATCCGTTTATAATGCTTCCTGTCGGTCTTGGGAACCTTTCGCTAAGATATACAGGCACGTTCACTGCAGCTGCTTTTGCCTGTACTTCAATTCCCGGGATTCCGAAAATGGATATAAAGTAAGTGGGAAACGTAGCATTTACTTCTACCATAATAGCTCTTGAGTCTTTATTAAAAGTTATTGAAGGCTCGGATTTTACACCTATAGATAGCAGCTGGTTAAAATTCTTTAATGATTTATAGTAAGAATTTGCAACATCCCTGATTTTTGTGTCGTCATAAGGAGCACTGTTATTATCAGGCAACCTTAAACGGTAATCATTTGCCGTATTTCTGTCGGATTCGTATAGCTCATACTCGGAAACTGCCTGAAGCGCGCTTGATTCAACAGCTTTTTGAAGTTCATGCCTCTGGTTGATTATTAAACCTAAATCCAGTACAAGGGCAGAAAGTCCCACTATCGCAAATAAGCTGAACACCAGGATTATTACGGAAACTCCTTTTTTGCCCGATGTTTTTAAAATTATTTTTTGCTGCTCGTATATTTTCATTCAAACTTCCTTATGATTATTCAAAGTTATATAAACCTGCTACCAGACGCTTGCAGGGATTCTGTTCACTTTAGAAGCGGAACTGAATACGTTATTAACATGTAAAAACCGCAATTCATCAGAAGGGTCAAGTTCTATGCTGTCAGGACCAGCGCCGACCCCGTGTCCGTGTATATATTTTGCAAGACCTGTGCCTGTATGATTAACCTTTAGCTTTCTTCTTTCATGTACGCAATCCATGCTGAATTTACCGCCGGAAGGGTTGGAGCAGCCTCCGATCCCCTCCTGCCACCAGGTGACATGCCTTCTGTAATATTTTCCTGTTGAGCTGTCATAATAATACAGGGCTTTACCGGCGGTAGGAGGGTCGTAAACATACCATTCCGCCATATCCTGAATTGACGGGATATTAGTTCCCGGTTCATTTGAGAGCATTCCCCCGGAAACACCGTAAGGAGCCGCCCTGTAAAAAGGTTTTCCCGGCGAAGCCCTGTAAGGGTAAGGAGCTATATCCGCCCCAACATCAACGGTATGTGTTCCGATTAACTGCCCGTCTTCTATAATATCCGGGAAATGGTTACAGGAAGCAGGATCCGGGTTATAGTTTAAAGGTTCGCCCACGCCATCGTTACATCTGTTAGTTTCTGTATTAAAAAGCGACGGGTTTAATTCATTACCGTCAAGGATTCCGTTAATGTTAACGTCAAAATAAGCCGGGTCCCTGTCCCAGGCATCAGGGATTCCGTCTCCGTCGCTGTCTATGTATACATCGACTATATCCATAGTGTAATAATTATCAACGCTTGTTTCGACTCCATCCCAGATTGCTCCTAAATTAGCATCGATATTTCCGTCGTCAGCGCCGCCCGGTGCTACCCCTGCATAAGCCCCGGGAACACCCGCGCCTCCATTATGGGTTTCCCATAATTTAAACCTGTACCTGTAAATTTCAAAAAACGGATTTTTGGTATTATCAGTTATGTCCTGGTGATAGACTTCATTAGCCATATCATTTGTCCCTTTCTGTAAACCAAATACATAGGGAGAGTGAATAACAGCAAAATAATTGTCCTGCCAGTTTGCGCTGTCCCAGCCAAGCCAGGTATCGCCCGGGTCTTCATCGGTATGGGCAAAATAAGTTTTTACATGCTGAAAATAATGTGTGGGATCATTCGGGGTAAGTATTGGTTCCATAGTGCCAAAGCTGTAGTTATTATTGCCGGAGCTCGGGTCATCAGTAACACTGCCTAAGCGGGGATTCATTCTCAGGGCTCTTTCATTGACAGTAGCCGTGCCCCTGTGGTCACCGTCGCATAGCCCGCCTGACGGGGTCGCGCCGCAGAATCTTATATTTCTGTTATAAAAAGTATCTGCCGTGTTAAAACGAAACTTGTAATATAGCCGGGAATCATCTTCCAGAAGCATTTCAAAGGAGTTATGCTTAACATAGAAAAGGTGATTGATTCCTAATGCGGAAACTACCCACACATACGGAATCATTGTATCAAACCATTCCCCTGAATTGTAATATGGTGATCTTACCCCCAGTGTCCCGGTTTTCAGGTTTATTCTCAGGTTTGGGGGAAGCAGGTCAACACCTTGCCAGTTAATAATCCGCGCATAGTCATATTCAAAATTGGGATGTGTTCCTATACCTCCGTAAAAATGAAGTAAAATAGCCATGCGGGAACCATGGGCATCTGTTCTTACGTTATAAACACCCACAGCGGCAGTGTCTTTGTACGGGTCAGGATCTGCCAGGGCTCCTGTTTCCAGGGGATTACCGCTTCCGTCGGTATGAAACATGCTTAAATCAAAGCTGCTTAATGCTCTTACAGCAGGAAAAACATTGTCCTGGAAAATATGCGGGTTTAAGCTCTGTGAACTGCTAAAAGTTATACTGGACGGTCCTGCCCCAAACATTCCCGGAACCAGGAAGTACGGATTATACTGGTAGTTGACCATAGCTACGGCATAGTCATCTGTTGCTTTGACTTTTACTGATATACTGGCAGTATTTGGGATATTGTGCTGTATCATATATCTTATTATTTCGTTTTTTATAAAAGCCTCAACATAACTTGTTTTTGCAGACCTGTCCCCGTCCAGGTTACTGAGGTAATTAACCTTCACAAGGGCTGTTTTTATGCCTTCTCCCAGGGTTGCGCGGGCATTTAACGCACTTCCCATCTCAATTACGATAAAAAGTACCATCATTAAAATCGGGACAATAATCGCAAATTCTATAAGCTGCTGGGCTTTTTTCCTGTTCATCAAAACTCTTTTCATTCCACTTAATTAACTCGAATTGCTAATTACATTTTTTCAAAATTCCTTAAAATTTATAAAAAAGAGGCGCCGCCGCCGCCCTCCTTCAGGGTGGGAGGGCGGACATTTTAAGGAATTTTGAGTCAGTCATACTAAGCCTTTCAGATATTTAGCAATTCGAGTTAATTAGTTCTATTTTTCAGGTTAAGAAAAAAACCGGATTATCGCGGTCTTAAAATACGAGCCTGAACTAGTTTCAGTATTCAGCACACGATTCAGGATGTCACCATAATTAATGCGTTAGATTATTAGTATATATTATTTTTGATAGTGTTAAAAGTTAAAGTGATTTTTATTCGTGGTATTAAGGGGTAAAGAATAAAAACTTACGCATTTTAAAATTTTTCCTTGTTTCCCGACACCATGTTGATAGCTTCCGAAATGTCATTCCGAGGAAGCCTGCCCCGTGCTTGACACGGGGTGGGAATCTGAGCAACGTCGCATTAAGCTATAAATTTTAAGCTTTGACACGGGGAGTTCCACAGATTGCCGCGGGCTCTCAAATTGTCATTGAGCCCTCGCAATGACAAATTGGGTGTTATCAACTCAATTTCGGGAGACCAGGAATTTTCTTGTAAATATGTATGTTAATAAAGCAATTTTCAGATCTTTTCTGTTTTTATATAAGAGGAAGGTATTTTCCGCTTGTTGGTTAGTTCTTAGGGAGTCAGATGGTTTCAAGTATTCCAGGTCTTTATACGGATTATAGAGTAAACACACAGCCTGACGGTCAAAGTCCCGCAGATGTGCGCAGACCTGGTTTTGTCAATATTCCCAAAGAGATTGACACGGCTCTAAGCAGGGATATTAAAGAGATGAAAGAGAATTTAAATTTTCTATCAGAAAAATTTGACAGGTTTGAGAGAAGCAGTAAGCTTGACATTGCAGAAAAAGCATTATTTGTAGGAGGTGTAATACCTACTGTCAGAAGGCTTAATACTATCCCCAAAGACCTGGAAGAGGATAACTGGCAAAGACCGGCATTGCTGACCGGAGTAGCTGCCTTAAGCCTGCCCGGCGACTGGAGGGAAGTAAGAGCAGCCGGAGAGCAGCTTTATGACGCATTTACAAATAAAACTGTTTCTCCTATAGCAAACAGTAATCTCCCGCATAAACTTACGTTACTAAAAGGAACTTTTCTTGAATCTTTATTAAAAGAATATCCAAGGTTAGCAAAAATTGATAATACACTTTATAATACTGATTTTCGTAAGCAATTATTTAATATATTTAGAATTGAAGATCCAGTAATAACTCCAAAGACAATTGGTAAAAATATAGTAGACGCTTATGACTTTAAAGGCGGCTTCTTTAAAAAACTAGTGGGAACATCTCTTCTTAGAGTTCCTATTTTAGGCTTAGGGCTTAGCTTAGCGCTAGAAATGCCTGCTATTATAAAATCAGCCCGGGTTGAAGGCAGTTTTACGGATAAGGTAAAATCCGTAAGCAAACAGGTATGCAAATCTCTTGGATTTGTCGGTCTAATGAATGGAGGCATGGCAATAGCCGGAGCAGCGGCATTTATTTTATTACCGGGACTTGGCGCGGCAGCGGCTCTGGGAGGTATGGCAATAGGCTCTGTTTTAGGTGTTATGGCTTCTAAGGAATTGAATAAACATATTGATGATGTTTTTGCATAAAATAAAACCTTCTGGGTAATCAGAAGGTTTTATTTTTAAAACTTTTAATTTTAATCTTATGGCTTTGCTGCTACTTTTTCTGAACTAGTTAAAACCTCAGTTAAATATCTTATATTATCTTCACTAATAGCCTTCTTTTTATCATTATCAGCACCTATAACATTCTTTTCAGCACCTAGTGCCTCTCTCATTCTTTTTAAATGAGGTTCGTTTAATTGCCTTTTTATGCTAGCAGTATTAATGTTTGTTAAAAGAGCTGATCTAGTTGGTTCGTCTAGCTTTGCCGTTCCCTCTTTTAGTTGCGTTAATAAATTTATAAAGTAGTTAACTGCGTCTTCTCCCGCGTCTTCTCCTGATTTTCTCAAACTTCTTGCCCAGAAATTACCAAAGCTTATTTTGTTATTTATGGCTTGTTTAGTTGAAAACCGGGCTATATCGGTTATCGGGGCAGAAAGAGTTGCTGCGGGGGTATTTTGAGGAGTACTGTTATTTACATAAAGGTTCTGATTAAACACAGGGGGACTTATCTTCGCATACATACCTGAATCCTCTTTTAACCTTCTATCTCTA
>JANQEP010000160.1 GCA_028278305.1 Candidatus Gastranaerophilales bacterium | reverse complement strand
TTTTAGGAATTTTAAAAATAAGGGGTAAAGAATAAAAATTTACGCATTTTAAAATTTTTTATTACTTCCTTACTAAATCTTAATATCTTCTTACTATTATTAAAATAATTGTATTTACTCTAATTATTATTTATTTAATATATAACAAATATATTAATTTTTGTAACAAAAAACATAATTCAGGGCAATTAAGCTCATTAATATTTTTTTAATATAGTGGAGGAGTAAATAAATAATTTAAAAAAACAATAGAGTTAGCAATAAAAAATTCCCTGGGAGGAGAATTATGGCGAGAGTACTTATTTCAATGCCGGACGAGTTTTTAGGCAAAATAGACAACGTTGCTGAGGAAGAGCAAAGAACTAGAAGTGAACTCATCAGAGAAGCGCTTAGAACTTATGTAAACAGAAGAAACGTGAGAAACATAGCAACAGCTTCCAAGAACGCTGCTTTATTAGAATCTATTCTCTAGCAAGCGTTTATTTAAAAGAAATAAAAAAACACATGGATAATCTCATGTGTTTTTTTATTTCTTTTAAGGGGTAAAGAATAAAAACTTACGCATTTTAAAATTTTTTTATTACTTCCTTAAATAATGAGCAATTTTTTCAATCTAAATGTTTTTATAAAAGTAAGAGAAAAGATGTTTTATGGTAACCCTAGAAAGTTTTCATTTTAAAGTCGAAGCTATAACAGATTTTAGCAATATTTTATTACTGAATTACTTGTGAGATAGAATATAGGATGCGGTTTTATGTATAGCTATAGCGAAGCACTAAAAAGAAAAAAACTTCTTCAGGACATTTTGTCAAATACTCTTGATAAAATCGATAGATCTGAACTTGAAACCCTGAGTCTGATTTTTGAAGAAGACCATTTACATATGATTCTGGAGAGTATGAAAGAAGTTAAAGAAGGAAAAATAGTCAATTTTCAAAGAGCTTTTTCTGATTTGGACTAAGGATGCAGTAAAAAATGCGCGGGAATTTTTTGTTTATTCCTTAAAAAATTACTCTCTAAAGCTTATTTCAGCACATGCTTTTTTAAGCCCATCCTTTATCCGGGCAATTTCAGCGTCGATGACTTCGTCGACCATTGTGGCTTCGGGATTCTGCAATGTAATCCTGAATGCAACGCTTTTTGCTCCTTCAGGGACATGCTCTCCCTGGTAAAGATCAAAAATATCAGCTTTTTTAAACAATTTAGAAGAAGATTTTTTAATAATTTTAGAAAGCTCCTGATAGCTTACACTTTCCGGAACAATAAACGCAATATCCCTGTTAACAGCCGGATAATGAGGAATCTCTCTGTATCTTGACACAGTGTAAGCTATGTTCGAGAGCATGGATTCCAGGTCAATTTCAAAAAGGTAAACAGGCTGGTTAAACTTGCATTTTTGCGCAATGTCAGGGTGAAGTTCGCCTATAATACCTAAAGTTATCGGCTGTTTTCCGGCAAGCTTTATCCGGGCAGTTCTTCCCGGATGCAGGTATGATACATCAGAAACCGGCAGGTATTCTGTCCTGTTTTCCAGCTTAAATTCCCTGATTAAATCCTCTATAACTCCTTTTAAAGTATAAAAATCAGTCATTTGATTTGTTTTCCAGAGTGTAGAGGATAAATTTCCGGTTATGGCGCCTGCCAGAATCCTTTTTTCTTGAGTTCCCGTATTTTTTTCATCGACATTTCCCTTGAAGAAATACGTTTTACCGATTTCATATATCTGAAGATCTTTTTGTCCCTGATCAAAATTATATTTAACAACCTGGACAATTCCGGGAATAAGACTTTGCCTGAGCATGGTACTGTCGTCAGATTGAGGATTGGAAACTTTAATTACCCGGTCCTCTGAATATCCCATCTCTATCAACTTAAGCAGCGGTTCTCCTATGAGAGAAGATGTTACAGCTTCTTTAAAACCTTTACCAATAAACATTTTATGAATTGTGTTGATTGATCCGGCTTCACCGGAAATTTCAGTTGTGCGGGTTTTAGCCGGCAGCGTGGATTCTATTCTGTCGTAGCCGTGAATCCTGCTTATTTCCTCAATAAGGTCTATTTCCCTTGTTACATCATTTGACCTGAAACCCGGAACCCGGAACCTGGCGGAAAACGTATTCTGCCCCAGAGTCTCAAATCCCAGGTTTTCAAGGATTTCAATACATTTTTGCTGGGGAATATCCGTTCCCAGTATTCTTTTGATTTCTGAAAACCTGAAAGTTATATCAATATCAGGAAGTTTATTTTCTCCTGTTTCCACAATGCCTTCAATTTTAGCCCCGGCATATTCTTCCATAAGCTGCATGGCTCTCTGCAGGGCAGGCTTAACTGCCTCAATATCCACACCTCTTTCAAATCTCGCGGAAGCTTCCGTTCTTAAACCCGCGCTTCTTGAATTTTTTCTGTTGGTAGACGGGGTAAAATAAGCTGATTCAAGTGCGATATCTTTTGTATTTTCATCAATCTCCGAGTTAAAACCGCCCATTAAACCGGCAAGCCCTACAGGTTCTTCCCTGGTAGCAATTAAAACATTATTTTTATTTAAGCTTCTCTCTGCCTCATCAAGCGTTACAATTTTTTCTTCTGGCTCTGCCCTTCTTACGCAAAGATAATCCTCATTAAGTTTTTGTATATCAAAGGCATGCAACGGCTGTCCGTATTCGAGCATAACGTAGTTTGTAATATCAACAATATTATTTATGCTTCTGACCCCGCAGGCAAGCAGTCTTCCGGTCATCCAGTCCGGCGCCGGGGCAATTTTAACGTCTTTTACAAGTCCTGCCGCATAATATTTGCAGGTATCATAATCTTTTACTTCAACTTCAAACTTACCTGAGCCGGCTGAGGCATAGCTTTTTACCGCAGGAAATTTCAGGGGTCTGTTAAAAATAGCGCTTATTTCCCTTGCAATACCTATTAAAGACATTTCATCCCCGCGGTTAGCTGTAGGAGCTGTATGAAACACTATATCTTCCCGGATATTCAGCACTTTTTTTACGTCTTCGCCGGGTTTAAGGTTTTCCTTAAAGTGATTGAGAATTAAAATACCATCTTGATAGTCTGAAGTTTCCAGACCCAACTCATCAGCTGAACATAGCATTCCCTGCGATTCTATATCCCTGATTTTAACCGGTTTAAGCGTGAATTTTTTCCCTGTTTTCCTGTCTTTTATTTCTGATCCTACAGATGCATACGGTACAAGCTGACCTTTTTCAATGTTTTTTGCGCCGCATACAACTTCTTTTTTTTCGACCCCGTTAAAAACTTCCGCCAGCCTTAGCTTATCAGCATTTGGGTGCGGTCTGATTTCCAGGATTTCAGCCACTACTATATTGGAAAAATCTGCCCCGGTTTTTTCTGTGTCTTCTACCTCAAGTCCACTCATTGTAAGGGCATGAGCAATCTCTTCAGCTTCAATATCTGATATATCAACATATTCATTTAACCATTCTAACGAAACCAGCATATTCAGGGATTCCTCTCTAAAGCTCAACCTATTTACGGCGGGCGGGATTTTTAAAAAATTTTACGTAAGAATTTTTTGTTCTTCCCTGATTGATTTTATCACAATCTCTATAAAAAATATTAAAAAAAGCCCCGTTATAAAACGGGGAAGAAGAGATCATGAGGCAGATTTTGTTTTATTCCAAAATCATGTTTAATTTTTAAACGTTTGTAAAACATTAATAAACAGAGTTAAAAAACTTTGTTTACATACAAATTGTAAACTAAAAATGTTTAATTTTAAAAAAGTTTTATAAAAAACTAAAAAGTTCCGGTGAAACAACGTATTTAATAATACTCATAAAATAAATTTTGCATATTACCCATAAGAATTAAAATCAATTAGTCTAAAGACTAATTTTGCATATACTTTTGTATTAATTTGTAAAACTATATAGGGTGATATAAAAGTATATAAAAAACTTCATATTTTCTTTTTAATCCTGAATCACCTGCTATATATTGTAAAATCCCCTCAGAAATCCTGTATAAGTTGTATTTTTAATAAAAACTCAGGTAAACTTCTGTTTTACAGACCTATATAGGGAAAAACAGGTTATGAAATTTAATTATATCTGATTCATAATTCGTATTAATTATAGTAAAATATTATCGAGCAACAAATTTTTTATTTTCGGTTTAATTTTTTTTACGAGGAAAAAAGCAAATATGAAGAAATATCAACTGGTAGGAGTCTATATCACTTTAATTCTTATAATGTTAGTTTTTATCAATTCTGTTTTTACAACTAAAGCAGATATAGTAACAAACACATATTCAGAATTTATGAATATGGTTAAAAACCAAAAAATTGAAAAAGTCACAATTTATGAAGATTACCTTATAACAAAAACTCAAACTCCTGAGGGAGAAGAGCTAAAACATAAAGTTTTCGTACCCAGAGATAAGGAAAGGTTAATTGATAAGCTCGAGGCGAAGAATATTGCCATACAAATAGAGCATTCAAACAATTCAGGACAATGGATAGGACTGATCGGCTCTCTTGTATTTCCTTTATTTTTGCTGGTAGCTTTAATTTTAATGTTTAGAAGTGCCCAGAGCGGAGGATCCCAGGCAATGTCATTCGGGAAAAGCAGGGCTAAGATGATGCTTGATAACAAGGTAAAAGTTACTTTTGATGACGTTGCGGGAATAGATGAATCCAAGCAGGAACTTGAGGAAATTGTAGATTTCCTTAAAAATAACCAGAGATATCACTCCCTGGGAGCAAAAATTCCAAAGGGAGTATTGCTGGTAGGCGCTCCCGGAACAGGTAAAACACTTATGGCAAAAGCGGTAGCCGGAGAAGCCGGGGTTCCGTTCTTTAGCATAAGCGGTTCTGACTTTGTAGAGATGTTCGTGGGCGTAGGAGCTTCAAGGGTAAGAGACTTATTTGAGCAGGCAAAAAAACACGCACCCTGTATTGTATTTATAGACGAAATGGACGCTGTGGGAAGACAGCGGGGTGCAGGTTTAGGCGGAGGACATGACGAGAGGGAGCAGACACTTAACCAGCTTCTTGTTGAAATGGATGGTTTTGACGGCACAACCGGAATCATCGTGGTAGCCGCCACAAACAGACCTGATATCCTGGATAACGCCCTGCTGCGTCCGGGAAGATTCGATAGGCAAGTGGTTATAGACAAGCCTGACGTTCTCGGAAGAGAAAAAATCCTGGAAGTCCATATAAAAGGAAAGCCTCTTGCGCCTGAAGTTGACATTAAAATCCTTGCTAAAAGGACACCGGGATTCACGGGGGCTGATTTGTCCAATCTTATAAATGAAGGGGCTTTGCTTGCGGCAAGAAAAAATAAAAAAGAAATTGACATGGAAAACCTCGAGGAAGCCATTGATAAAATAATTGCCGGACCTGAGAAAAAAAGCAAGATCATTGATGATAAGGAAAAAGAAAATACAGCTTTTCACGAAGTAGGGCATGCCCTGCTTGCAAAATTGCTGAAAAACTGCGACCCGCTGCATAAAGTAACTATAATTCCGCGGGGAATGGCGCTCGGCGTGACAATGACACTTCCTGAAAAAGACCATCTTACAATGAGAAAATCCCAGCTTCTTGACCATATAGCAATGCTTCTTGGCGGAAGAATAGCGGAAGAGATTACCTTTGGCGAGGAACACATTACCACAGGCGCCCAGAATGACATAGAAAAAGCCACAAACCTTGTCCGTAAGATGGTAACCAGCTATGGAATGAGCGATAAGCTCGGCACAATTTCTTATGGGAAGAAAAATGAGCATGTCTTCTTAGGCAGGGATTTTGGAACAGAAAAAAATTACTCCGAAGAAATCGCGGCAATAATTGATGATGAAGTAAAGAAAATTATTCAGGAAAGATATGACTATGCCAGGAAGATTTTGCTGGATAACAAGGATATTATGGATGAGATAGCAAAAATTCTTCTTGAAAAGGAAACCCTTGATAAGGAAGAAGTAAGCGAAATTATCGAAAGAGTTCAAAAAGAAAGGGAAGGAGTGTATATTGAGCCTTCTGATAGCCCTGAGAGCGCAGAAGTTTCATACAACAGCGAAAACAGCAATCCTGAGCCTTTCGAGCCTCGGAATGAAAATCAAGGAAACTTTGAAAACCTGGAGAACACTGAACCGGCAGGTTGAACTTTTAGAAGCGGTCTCAATTGAAAAAACCAGAAAAATTTTAAATATAACAGATTGAAATCCTCATTAAGCATCTGATAGAAACTTAAAAAAATGAATACTAAAACACAAAGACAAAAACTAAAATCACTTGACCCTGATTACAGGAACAAAAACTTTGAGGAAGTAGAAAAAAACTTTTCTGAAGAACAGGCTCTTTGCGAGGCTGAGAGGTGTATAGGGTGCAAAAAACCGAAATGCGTTGAAGGCTGCCCTGTAAAAGTCCGGATTCCTGAATTTATAAACAGGGTTAAGCAGGGGAAAATTAATGAGGCAGGGGAAATAATCAGGCAGACAAACTATCTTCCCTCTGTGTGCGGGCGTGTATGTCCCCAGGAGAAACAGTGTGAGAATAACTGCGTTCTCGGGATCAAGGGAGAACCTGTTGCTATAGGGGCATTGGAAAGATATGTAGGTGATTTAACTTCTGCAGAAATAGAAAAAGCTCCCTCAACCGGGAAAAAGGTTGCAATTATAGGTTCCGGCTGTGCCGGAATGAGCGCAGCCGCTGATCTTGTAAGAGAAGGACATCATGTCACTGTTTTTGAAGCCCTTCATGCCCTGGGCGGTGTGCTTCGCTATGGAATCCCTTCTTTCAGGCTACCAAGAGAAGTCCTGGACAGGGAAGTGGAATTTCTCGGGAAACTTGGCGTTGAGTTTAAGACAAATGTCATAATAGGCAAATCCCTGACCATACAGGATTTATTTGATGAAGGTTATAATGCTGTGTTTATAAGCAGCGGGGCAGGGCTTCCCAGGATGCTTAATATTCCCGGTGAAAACCTGAACGGCGTGTATTCGGCAAACGAGTTTTTAACCAGGGTAAACCTTATGAACGCTCACAGGCATGATACTCCCACCCCGATGAAAATCGGTAAGAAAGCCGCTGTTATAGGCGGGGGAAACACAGCCATGGATTCTGCAAGGGTCGCTAAAAGAATTGGTTTTGACGAGGTTACCATTATCTACCGACGCTCGCAAGCCGAGCTTCCCGCAAGAAAAGCGGAAATTGAGCATGCAAAAGAAGAAGGCATAAAGTTTTTACTACTGCATTCCCCTCTGGAAATTAACGGCGACTGCAGGGAAGCCAGGTCAATAAAGCTCCAGGTTATGGAACTGGCAGATCCTGACGCTTCCGGAAGAAGAAAACCTGTTGCTGTTGAGGGTAAAACAGTAAATATAGAACTGGATACCGTAATTGTTGCCCTTGGGACAAATCCAAACCCTATAATTCAACGCTCGGCAAAAGATGACAAAATTAACCTTGAAGTTAACGAAAAAGGCTATATAATTATAAATCCTGAAACCGGAGAAACCTCTATTTCAGGGGTATGGGCAGGAGGAGATGTCGCGCCTTCCTCTTTCGAGTCAACAGCGATTAATGCAATGGGCGCAGGCAAAAGAGCAGCTGCATCTATTAATAAATATCTTAACCAAAAATAAAAACATACGTATTTTAAAAATTTCAGGCAAAGTTCACTATGAGCTACATAGATTCTACTATCAGCCGGTGTTAATTATTTAAAATTAACTATATAGGTAATGATAAGAAGCTGAAATTTTAACATAATAAATTAGAATTCAGTTAATGTGAAAGGATCTTTTAATTATGAAAGTTGAAATTATTCCCGGATGTATTGCATGTGGTGCTTGCGTTTCAATAAATAGCGATGTATTTGAACTATCAGATACTATCCATGTTCACGAAGAAAATATTCCAGGTAATGAAGCTGACTGCGTAGCCGCAGCAGAAGCATGTCCTGTTAATGTAATTAAAATAAAAGAATAATTTAATTATAAAATTATTGATATATTATTATGTCCCGGACGCTTGTGTAAAGGACATAATTTTAAACAGGGCGGGCAAAAGTTTCGCCCTGTAATAATTCATACCTGCTTCGAGTTATTAGTGGTCTTATAAAGTTTTCGTGTATTGAAAAAAATATATATTTTAAAACATTGGATAAACTGTGCAAAGCACTGAATTGCACAGCTCATGATATTTTAGAGTATATTCCCGATTAATATATTTTTATGTTAAAAAATAATACTGTTTCTATTGCTCTAACCGCTTAATTATGAAGATATGTTATCCTTATGTTGATTTGCATTTGCTGCTTTATTAACCTGAATCCCTACCTTAAAAGAACAAATTATCGTGATAAAATTTAACCAGAGACTCGGTAACGGGAAGAGAAAATTATGGTTTATGACATAGCAATAATAGGAGCTGGTCCGGGAGGATATATTGCGGCAATCAGGGCTGCCCGGCTGGGTGCAAAAGTCGCTCTCATAGAAAAAGACAGGATCGGAGGAGTTTGCCTTACCCGGGGATGTATTCCTTCAAAAACTATACTTGCAAGCTCAGACAGATATAGAGAAGCAAAAAAACTCTCAAAGTTCGGTATTAAATTAAATAATCTGACCTATGATTATAGCGAAATCTTTCAAAGAAAGGAAAAAATCGTTCAAAAACTGAACAGAGGTCTTGCCCAGCTTATAAAGGCAAATGAAATTGACTTTATAAAAGCCGAAGCCTGTATAGAGTCAAAAAATATCCTGAAAGTTATCTCTGAGTCCGCTGAAGAAAGAATTGAGTTTAAAAACCTGATTATAGCAACAGGTTCAAGACCGGGCTCACTGCCGAATATCAGACTTGACCGCGAATTTATACTGGATACAGACGACGTGCTTAAACTCGAAAGTCTTCCTGACTCTGTACTAATAGCAGGAAGCGGCGCTGTCGGAATTGAATGGGCAAGGATTTTCAACGGGTTTGAAAAAGAGGTCATACTTGTTGAAATTGCCCCAAAACTTGCTCCCGCACTTGATGGCAGTATATCCGACGCTTTAAGACGGGAATTAAAGAAAAAAAAGATTAATTTTTACACAGAAACAAATATAGAGAAAATCCGCGGAAAAGAGGTTATACTCTCAAACGGGCAGGAATTAACACCTGATATAATACTTCTGGGCGCAGGAAGAGTACCGAATATAGAAATTAAAGGAATTAAAGATCTGAACCCGGAAATGAACGGCAAATTTTTCAGAGTTGATAATAATTTAAGGACAAATATCGACAATATTTATGCAATAGGCGATGTTAACGGAATATGTCAGCTGGCTCATGTTGCTTCTCATCAGGGAATAAAGGCGGTAGAACATATAATTCTCAGACAGGAAGTAGGTATTGATTATCAAAATGTTCCTTTTATAATTTACGGGAATCCTGAGATAGCTTCGGTTGGCTATACTGAAGATGCGCTTATTGAAAGGGGAATTTATTATAAAAAAAGTATTTTCCCTATGTCTGCCCTGGGTAAATCCGTAGTAGAAGACGAAATTGACGGATTTATAAAAATTCTTGCCGATGATAAAAAAATTCTTGGAATTCATTTAATTGCCGATAATGGAGCGGAATTAATCCAGCAGCTTGCAATTGCAAAGGGCGCGGGTATTTCTCCGGAAGCAATGAAGGAAGTAATATTTGCGCACCCTACATATTCAGAAGCTGTTTATGAAAGCATACTCGGACTTTCAGAAGAATTTCTTCACCTGCCGCCGGGGCTCAAAATGAAGGTGTAGATGAACTATGAAGCAAAGACTGCCGCACTGGGTTAAAAAAGACATAATAGATACGGAAAAAACCCGCACTGTAAGAAAAATTTTAAAAAACAGCGGACTTAATACAGTTTGTGATAGTGCAAGATGTCCTAATAAGTGTGAATGTTATGCAAACAATACCGCAACTTTTATGATTTTAGGTAAAAATTGTACGAGAAGTTGTAGGTTTTGCAGCGTGAATTCTTTTGCACCGGAACCCCTGAACCCTGAAGAACCGCATTTAGTGGCGGCGGCAATACGGGAGCTGGCACTTGATTATGCTGTTATAACTTCCGTAACAAGAGATGATCTCAAAGACGGAGGTGCAGGGCATTTTGCGCAAACCATCAGGAGAATTCGAGCCCTGAATCCTGATACAAAAATAGAAATCTTAACGCCGGACTTTCAGGGAAATGAAAAATCAATTGATACAGTACTTGAAGCCGGACCTGATGTGTTTAATCATAATATTGAAACAGTAAAAAGACTTTATCCGATTGCAAGACCCCAGGCTGGTTATGAAAGGTCACTTGAGTTTTTAAGGTATATAAAAGCACAAAATCATGATATTTTTACAAAATCAGGTTTTATGGTTGGACTTGGTGAAACTTTTAAGGAAATAAAAGAACTTTTGGTTGATTTAAAAAACGCAGGTTGTGATATAGTTACCGTTGGGCAGTATATCCAGCCTACAAAGACAAATCTTGAGGTAAAAAGCTATTTAACTCCCGAAAAGTTCGAGAGTATAAAGACAGAAGCCTTGAAAGCCGATATAAAATATCCTGTCTCAGCACCTCTGGTCAGAAGTTCCTATAAGGCAAGAGAGATTTTTGCGAAATCGAATGTTTAATTAACCCCAATGACGGGTTATTTTAGTGGTCTTATAAAATTTTCGTGTATTGAAAAAATATATATTTTAAAACTTTTGGCTGTAATTCCGAGCGGGCGAAGCCAAAATAAAGCTAATAATTTAGAGAAGCTCCGGCTTTGCCGGGCTGGACCTAAAACTTCATTCTCGCATTAAACGAGTTTCGTTAACTCTCTGCGAGCAATCCGCAAGCACGGGGTGACAGTTTAAATTTAATTTGTCTAATTTAAGGAAATATGAAAAAATTCTTACGTAAAATTTTTCAAAAATCTATATGGAATTGTTAAAGGCGAAGCAGGCGGCGCTGTCCGCATTTTAGCAGGCG
>JANQEP010000113.1 GCA_028278305.1 Candidatus Gastranaerophilales bacterium | reverse complement strand
TCTTAACGCTTTCCTCGCCATTTACAATAACTCCCAAGTTTTATACTTGAAATTATTATATCATACTATTTTATAACTTGTACACTAGAGAAAGAGAACTCTTATTAGATGAACTGTTTCATATTGGAAATATTCTTGATAATTGTGATTTTTCCTGTGATTGCTCTGAAGAACTAACCATAAAACAGTTTAACAATTTCTATATAGATTTTGAAGAATTTTCTCAAATTTTTTATAAAAAATCGTTAAGGGCGAAGCCCTTAACCACCACTGGGGCTGGGTGGGCGGGAAATTTGAGAAAATTTTTTATTTTAAGGCACCTAGGTTGTTACCTTTATTCATCTTCCCTGTAAACTTCCTCATAAAGCTGAATGTACTGATTAATCATCCCGTCCAGTGTAAATTTTTCCAGAACTGCTTCCCTTGCTTTAATTCCGGCATTTTTTCTCAGGTTATCATTTTCCATAAAGGTCTTTATGCCATTTATAAAATCATCCGCGTTTTTGTTTTCCGCCAGGTAGCCGGTTTGCATATGATTAACCAGCTCGGGTATAGCTGAATTGCTAAACGCTATAACCGGTGTCTGGCAGGCCATGGCCTCGGCTATTACCAGCCCGAAAACCTCAGCCTGCGATGGGTAAATAAACAAATCCGCCGCAGAATAGTATAGTGAAAGATTATTATCATCATTAATATATGGAACATCAAGCCAGTTTTTCTTTTTACTCGGTTTATGGGAACCAAGGTTTATAAATAAGTATTTATCTTTATTCTTTAGCTTTTTATATGTTTCCAGCAGGTATTTGCCTCCTTTTTGAGGGTTTTTTACACTACCGCTTGCGCTGAATAACAGGATTTTTTTATCTAAAGGCAGGCCGAGCATTTTTCTTGCGTAGGGTTTAGCTGTTGGAGTAAAAACTTTTTCATCAATGCCGTTATAAATTACCCTGATTTTTTTGTTCCCTAAAATACTCTGTTTTGCCCTGTTAGCCAGCCAGTAAGAAGGGCAAACAACCGTAAAATCAGAAAAATTATATATCTTCTTTTTGGTTTGCAACAAAAAATTTGTTGTATCCTTTCTTATCTTGGGATAAAAGTTTAAGTCCGGGCAATTGCCGCAGCCTGTCCGCCATTTTTTGCATTCAAACGAGTAAGCGCAGTGGCCTGTATAGGATTGCTCATCATGTAATGTCCAGATAGTCGGATTTAAAGAGGTTAAATAAGGGAGCAAAAACGGTGAAAAATAAGCTCCGTGAAGATTATGAAGGTGTATTATATCAGCCTGCTTAAAACACTGTAACTCAGGTATATTAAAGCTCTCAAGGTTGTAAAAATCTATGATACCGGCTGATTTCTGGTAACGGTGAAGAAGTTTGTGCAGTTTTATGTTTTTAACATCAAGCTCAAAAATATCTTTTGATATTTCTCCATAATTTGCGCCTGTTAATATTGAAGAATTGTACCCCTTTTTGTTTAAATTCCTGCATAGAAAGTTATACGCTACCTTTGCGGCACCTCCTTTTCCTGCGGCTGTGTTTATATGGAGGATATTTTCCGGGTGAGGTTTTATGGGCTTGATTTTGGGGTATTTTTTTAAATGCAAAAGAACAAACCCCTCATAAACCTTTTGCGCGATTTTTCTTTTCTTAAAATTGCGTTGCCAGAAATCAGGAGATGTATTATGCTGCGGGTTTTGAATCATTTTAATCGTTTTAAAGTCCGTGATATTTCACGTTTTATTATAAATGAAACCGTTTTTTTATGGATGTCGTACCTTTCCCTTAAAATCGCATCAACAGCCTGTTTTTCAGGCATTATAAGCTCAGGATGAATAATCTCATCGATTTCATGAATTTTTCTGTTGGCACATTTGGCTGTTTCGCTGGTGTGAGTGGCTTTAGCAGCCCCAAAACCTATATTTGACACCATATTCTTATTGGGAACAATGCTCAGCCCGTTATTAACAAACAAAGCATATGTCCATTGATAGTCCCAGGTATTGATTTCCCCGTTTTTAACCCTGGTGAAAACTTTATTCCAGTATTTTTGTGCTTCTTTTAATTCAAAAACATTAGAGATTAAATTATTTTCTATAAAATAATAAAAATGCCGGAACTCCACATCATACAACTGCCAAGCCCTGCGCCAGCTTGCCCAGCCCCAGATATGCGGGATTATGGAAAAATAATAGCTTGCATCGCCAAACTCCTTATCAAGGGGGGTTTCGCCTGATATATGCATCATTCTTATATCATGGCGGTATTTTTCCAGGTTAACTTCGCAAAACCTGAAAAAACTCTCTGAGGGCAGGCAGTCATCCTCTAAAATTATTCCTTCTTCAACATTGTCGAAAAACCAGGTTATTCCTTCTGATACAGCCTTTTCGCAACCCAAATTTTCTTCACGGAAAAGCGTTTTAACCTCACATTCCCAGTCAATGTTATTGATTACAGCCCTTGATTTTTCGCAAAGAATTTTTTCTTTTTCATTTCTCGGCCCATCTGCCGCTAAATATAAATATTTTGGTTTTTGCTTTTTTATTTCCTGAAAAACCCGGCGGGTCTCCTCAGGCCGGTTGAATATTAGAAACAATACTGGTGTTTTAAGCATTTTTTAGCCTCTTTAGGATTGTCATTGGTGGGGTGATGATGGTATAAAATACCTGACAAAGTTACTGATAGAGCGGTCGTAGGTTTTTTCGCCCTCCGGCGGGAAAAAGCACCCGGGAATTTCTCCTTTTAAGCGGTGAGAAGTTACGCAGTCGCAACACAAACCTCTTTTTGGGCAGGCCGTATAGCTACAGGTGCAGTGCTTTAAATTTTTCTGTTTCTTGCATTCCATGACAGTTTTCTCCTTTATCAATTATTATATACCGGAAAGTTCTGTTAAGATTCTGTCAAATTTTTGCTATGCCATAAAATAAAATATAAAATAAAAAATTATGTTGTATAAATTATCTAAAATATTTCTTTTCAGTATCTCTACACTGCTCATAAGTGCACTGGCCGCTAAAGCAGAGGTTATGCTGCCTAATGTGAATATTTCCGTAGGAAACACGGACAGCCCCCAGGCCTTTAGCAAAGGACTGCAGATTTTAATCTGGTTAACGGTTTTAACCCTGGCTCCCAGTATTTTTATCCTTACAACATCATTTACCAGGATTGTTATTGTGCTGTCGCTTGCCCGGCAGGCAATGGGAACAGCGCAGCTTCCCCCGAGCCAGGTAATTGTCGGGCTGGCCCTTTTGCTTACTTTCTTTGTAATGGCGCCTACCGTAAATAAAATAAACGAGGAGGCTTTCCAGCCATATATGAAAAGTGAAATCTCACAGCAAGCAGCGCTTAAAAAGGGCATTGAGCCGCTGAGGGATTTTATGTTCAGGCAGACAGACGAGGTGGACCTTGCGTTGTTCGTTAAAATGGCTAAACTTGACAAGCCCTCTTCCACGGATGATATACCGACTTATGTATTAATGCCGGCGTTTGTTATAAGCGAGTTAAAAACAGCGTTTAAGATAGGTTTTATGATATTTATACCGTTTCTGGTTATAGATATAGTGATATCGAGCATTCTCGTTTCTATGGGTATGTTATTCTTACCCCCTGTTATGATATCATTGCCCTTTAAAATAGTGCTTTTTGTACTGGTGGACGGGTGGCACCTTATAGCTGAATCGTTAATTATGGGGTTCTCATGACGCAAATAGAGTTTTTAACAATATTACAAACCGCATTAAGCCTTATATTAAAGCTGGCCGGGCCTGTACTGTTCGTGAGCATGGCTGTTGGGCTTATGATTAGTATATTCCAGTCAGTTACGCAAATCCAGGAGGCAACCCTCACCTTTGTGCCCAAGATACTCGCAGGCATAATTACGATAATGTTTATGGCTCCATGGATGGTTGATATGTACATATCAGCGGTTAATGAGCTTTTCGCCAATTTAGTAATAATTTCGCGGTAAAATTATACCAGAATGTGCTTATAATTTCGAAAGCTCATCGCTTCCGAAATTAACGCACCCGCTTCGCAATACTGCTATGCAGTATATTAAAAATCTACACAGCAATAAAGAGCTTTTTTCCTACAATGTTTTTTTCATTATTGTAATATCCCGCAAAATACCCTCCGGGTACAGGCTGGTTTTTGCCGCTGAATGCGATATTTCTGGCGTTTGCCGTAATAAACGGCGAAGCAAAAGGATTTTCTATTATACTTTTACTTGGATTTTGCGGCGCAATGACCTGTTGGGACTGAAATATAATAGTATTCAGGGCGTTTAGTATTGGCGTAAACATATTCTCCTGTCCTATCTCTGTGGTTTTTTAGTAATTCTAATAATCTCAGCATAAAAGTCAACCTTCTTCTCTAGTGTTCTGTTAAGTTAATTTTGTCCGGTGTCACCCCGGGCTTGACCCGGGGTCTCATGAATGAGTGCGACCGAGTCTTACTCCCGCTTCGCCTGAGA
>JANQEP010000107.1 GCA_028278305.1 Candidatus Gastranaerophilales bacterium | reverse complement strand
ATTTTGTAGCTTATAGCGAAATTCTTGATAAGTACGGTTCTTTTCTTGAACCGGAATCCAAAGTTATTATAGGCGGGAAAATTCAACTGCGCGGGGATGATGAAACTCAGATCAGTATAATTATTAACGAAGTTTCAAAAGTAGAAAACTGCAATATAGTTAATATTTATCTTAACCAGGATACCCGTTTTGAAGAAATGATGGCTTTAAAAGATATTCTTACAGGTCATAAGGGCAGTGATCCTGTTGTCTTTAACGTAAAAAACAACGGCAGTATGCTAAAAATCCTTGCTGCTTCTAATTACTGGGTAAGAGCGGACAGCGAGATTGAAAATCTTGTGAGGAATCATTTTAAGTCTGATATTCAGATATGTTCTCTGGATTGCTCCTGAGTAAGAAGTAAGGAATAAAAACTTACGCGTTTTAAAATTTTTCAAAAATCTATATGGAATTGTTAAAGGCGAAGCCGGATCATTTTATGCTCCCGCTTCGCAAACAAATGTTGCTCAGTCACAGCCCGGCTTTTGGCTAATTCGTAATTCGAGTTAATTAGCAATTCGAGGTTAAATATTTTTATATTTCACCAGTCCGACTACCGCGCCAAACACTATTAAATTGGGTACCCATGCTGCCAGGGCAGGCGGTAAAGTTCCTACCTGCGCAAGCATATCAAGAAAAGGTATAAAAATATAATAAGCAAAAATTAAAGCTGCTCCGAGTGTAAAGCCTATTAACCTTCTTTCCCTCGGTCTGTTAATGCCCAGAAGAACCCCGCAAATCCCCAGCAGTATACAGCCAAATGAATGTGAAAACCTCTGGTAATACTTACTGAGGGTAAATCTTCTTTCCTCCGGCATATCCATAATTTTCAAAAGAGCTATATAGTCCAGTAATTCCTTATCAAGCATTTCCCGGGGACGCTTGGTTGAATAAATAAGCAGCTGTGCAGCTTTTTTTGCGGTTTCTTCATCAAATATTCTAAACTCATCAAACTCTTTAGTAGTTCTATAAACTCCGTTCGGGGCAATTTCATATTTTATGCCTTCAATCAATTTCCAGTGATCATCTTTTATTTCTGCAGATCGCGAAGTTAATATGCTTTTCATAAGCGGTGTATCTGCCTGAACTTTATCGGAAAACCTTAGCAGCTTTATGTCATAAAGATAATCTCCGGTAAACCCCCCTACAATTAATATTTGTTTGGGTTTTTTATCTTTTTCTTTATCAATATAAACAAAATGCCGCTGGAAAACATCTCCTTTTAGTCTTTTAATTTCAGAAGTGCTGTATGGAATCATATGTTTATAGACGGTAAAACAAAGCACAACACCTATAAGACTCAGGAAAAATATAGGCAAAACCAGCCTGAATGTGCTAACACCAGACATTCTCATAATTGTAAGCTCTGAATCCTTACTTAGCCTGTCGAATACAAAAAGCCCCCCGAGCATTAAGCCTACAGGTATGGCTTTTGTCAGGATTTCGGGCATTTCCAGGAAAAACAGTTTTAGTGCAAGCTCAAATGAAATTTCACCGTAAATAAATTTTCTGATAATTTTAAATAAGATTTCAGGGGAAATCCAGAGGATGAGAAAAAGCAAAACACCCATTAATGTTGCTTTTAGCACCTGGCTGAAGATGTATTTATCAAGAATTTTCATTTTCCAGAACATACTAAAGCTCAAAGTCTTCCCCAAGATAAAATTGTCTTGCTATAGGATCTTCCGCAACTTCCTTACTCGTACCCTGAACCTTTATGCTTCCCTCAAAAATTATATTTGCCCGCGTTGTAATTGACAGGGTCGCTTTCGGGTTATGGTCAGTCAAAAGAACCCCGATGCCTTTGCTTACGAGTTGCTTGATATTTTCCTGAATATCAAGTATAGCTATCGGGTCAATCCCGGTAAACGGTTCATCGAGAAGTATAAATTTAGGGCTGGCAGCAAGTGCCCGGGCTATTTCCGCTCTTCTTCTCTCTCCGCCCGAGAGTTGAATGCTTTCACTTTTTCTAATCTTTGTTAAGCCAAAATCTTCCAGCAAAGAATCAAGCTTTTCCTTTTGTTCGGCTTTATTTAACTTTTTGTTCATTTCCAAAACCAGTGATATATTTTCCTCTACGGTTAATTTCCTGAAAATAGAGGATTCCTGCGGAAGATAGCCTATTCCTGCCCTGGCTCTTACATAGATAGGTTCGGTTGACAGGTCGTCTTCATCCAGGAATATCTTGCCGTTATCGGGCTTTACCAGACCGACAAGCATATAAAAAGTGGTAGTTTTACCCGCACCATTTGGTCCCAGCAGTCCTACAACTTCAGCAGGCTTGATATCAAAGGAAATATTGTTTACTACTGTCCTGTCATTATAAATTTTAATAAGATTTTCAGCTTTTATTGTCATGATTTATTCTTTCCAATAGGAGATCCGGGAAAAATTCCGGGACCTATTTGTCTTTATTAATATTTTTATAGCTTTGTACCTGTGTAAACCTTGTTTTTACATTGCCTTCAGCTTGAAAATTTTTAGGCTCAAGAGTTATCTGTATTCTATCGGCTTCAACGTACCTCTGACCTTCCTGAATCCTTGATCTTCCTATAAACATTATTTTATTTGGTCTGGAGGAGTTATTATCCGGGATAAAAGTCGCTTTTGGACCTGTTGCAATGTAGTCTTTATATTTTATTCTTACATGTCCGCTTGTTATCAGGGTTTTTGAGATATTATCATACTGCTGGAAATCAGCCCAGATAACAACATTTGTTTTTTCATCAAGCACAGTTGTGGAATTTGTATTTCCTGAAGCGACCATTTCATCTGCATTCGGTTTATACAGGACATTATCAGCCTTAATAATACTTTTATCCTGACTAATAGCGACATTTCCCAGAAATTCAACTTTATCAAGATTACCTTTCTCATTTATGGAAATCCTTGCTTTATCGGATTGAGTGTTAATTTTTTCATAGTTTATTTTCACGTCATCCGAGGCTACAATTATGTTTTTCTTGATGTCAAATATCTGGGAACCTGCTTTTATATGTACAATAGGTTTTTTATCCTCAAAAACAGCAGATTCAGCGCTACCTTCAGCTCTTATGCGATTTTTCAGGAGTGAAAGATTAATAATATTAGCTTTTACCTCACTTCTTGAAAACTCGGAATTTTTCTCGGCATAAGCTCCGTCAACAAAGGTAGCTGCGCTTGGCTTACCTTCTTTGTCGTTTCTTACAATTGCTTTAGGACTCTCTACACTGATGTCTTCATAATCAACCTTTACATTTCCTTCAAAGATAGTTTTTTCCCCGTCATAAGTCTGCTTATCTGCCTGAATAAGAATATTTCCCGCATATAAAACCCCGGCAGGTATTATGAACATAGTAAAAACCATGGCTATGATAATCCCTTTAGCAATGCCGGATAGTCTATAAAGTGTTTTAAATTTCCCCGTAAATTTCATAGTTAATTTGTTCCGTTTATTTTTCGAGAATACCACAAATTTATGTACCATGCCATTGTTTGTTTAATATGTTTAATGTAATGAGTAAACATAAGTGTTCGCATCCCCTGAGATTTTCAGGTTAGTAAAATCAGTATCAAATGAGGATTCATCGCTTACTGTCATAACCTGGTCATTTCTGATAATTTTTACATTTCCTTTTGCCTGAATTCTGTCTTTTGAGCCTGCCCAGCATATTTCGTCTGCTTTAATATATACATCCTTATTATTAGCGCCTTCAGCTCCCCCTTTTAGTCTTATTTCCTTTTCTTCACTACTATATACTGCAACAGGAGAGGCTACGCTAAGAATAACTTCGCCTTCTTTGTAAAAATTCGCCGATATATTATTTAAAACAGCTTTATCAGTAAGCTTATCAAGCCGTCCTGAGTCAGCATAAACTTCCCAGAACTTTTTTCCGTTTTTAGTCTCAATAATTATAAGCTCCCTCAAAGTGACCTGCTCTTGTGCACCGGAATCTTTCTGGGCAATTTTTGTGCTGCCCATAATATTGCGCGACATTACAAAAGCCCAGATGCTCAAAATTCCAAATATAAATAGTAAAATTAAGGAAAATATTGTTCTTTTAGTCATTTTAATTTCAGTTCAGCTATAAATTTAATATTTATTAAACAAAAGTTACCATCAGGTATATTTTTTATTTTCATATAAAAGTTTTATATCAGCAATTTATTTTCAGTTTCAAACTTTTTGAAAAAATTTAAAAATTTCACGTTATAATCATATTATTGGGTAAATATTAAACTTAGACTTATGAAAAATTTTCTAAAAATTTTTATACCGGCTTTAATTCTTTTTTTGCTGCTTATTGCCCTGGGAATATGGAATTATAAGCCATTTTTAATAACCGGTTTTTTCCAGGACCAGCAGGACGCCAGGGAAATGTACAGAAAAGCAAGAAACTTACAGCTAAACAACGATTTTAAAGCCGCATATTACACCTACGGCAAAATATCCAGGAAATATAAAATTTACGATATAGTACTCTACCATCAGGCAGATTGCGCTGCCGGTATAGAGGATGAAAAAACAGCAGTAGAAAAATATCAAAAAATATTAAAGCTGTATTCCAAAAACCCGATTTCGCCTGTTGTAAGCTATAAACTCGGTCAGACTTATATAAGGATGAAAAAAAATCTCGAAGCGGAAAACCGGTTTTTAAAAACTCTGGAAAGTTATCCCGGCACGGATTATGCGGTTGGAAGCTTTTATTATCTTGGAGAATTGAATAAAAATAAAAATCAGCAAATGGCTGCCCAATACTGGCTTAAATACCTTGCTCTTGCGCCCGGCGGGGATTTTGCGCTTAACAGCTATGAGGGATTAAAGTCTATCAACTATAAATTCAGGGAAAAAGATAAACTACACGCGGGCATAGCACTGTTTATGCAGCAAAAATACAAAGAAGCCCTGGAATATCTTAACCAGCTTCCCAGAAATGAAACCTGGTATTACAGGGCAATCTGTCATAAATACCTCGGAAACAAAAGCACAGCAACTGCCATCTTTAAAAAAGCTCTTACAGATTACATAGACAATGATACTCCTGGATCAAAAGTTAAAAAAGCAATGCAGTCCTATGTTAAGCTTAGCTACAGTACCAGGTACAGAAGCTGGTCAGATATTCTACACTGGACAGACCGGGAAAAGGATTTTGCTCTTTATAATAAAGCACTTTTACTTTCCTTAAAAAAAGCACGAAAAATTTATGAGGAAATCTATAAAAAATATCCGGATGGAAATTACGCCTCAGAAGCACTGTGGAACCTTTTCTGGTATGAATATGACAACGGCAGCTATGATAAGGCAATAGACTACGCGGAAAAGCACATAACCACCTATGAAAACACAAACGCCTCGCCGGCAATTTATTTCTGGATGGGAAAAATTTATGAAAATAAAGGTGACAGGTCAAAAGCTAAAGATTTTTATAAAGTAACATTAAGAAAATTTCCTGACAGCTATTACGCATTCAGGGCAAATGGAAGGCTAAGCGCCCTGAGCAATAAAGTTGACAGTGAATGGACCACTTGTGTTACTAACAGGCTTCCTGTTGAGGAAAAAAAACTTGAATTTCCCTATTCATATAAGGAAATTGCTGCAAAACATGGAGAAAAGGTTGCTGAATTAATTCTTTTAAAAGATTATGATACCGCACTTCTTTTTATGCCGGATGATTCCTTTCTGGAAAGCTGGATAAAGCTTGAAAAAGGGGTTTTAACAAGTTCCATTGTTTCCGCGAGAAACGGGATGAAAAAGCTTTTAACAAAACCCGCAGATGAAGATCCAAAATGGAAGCTTATTTATCCTATGTATTATACGGAAATAATCAATAAAAACGCTGAGTTCAACGGGCTTGACCCTGTTCTTGTAATTTCCCTGATGAAAGAAGAAAGTCATTTTAATCCCTTTGCCGTAAGCTCAGCTAATGCGCGGGGCTTAATGCAGGTTTTACCTATCACAGCAAAGGATATTGTCAGATGGAAATGCCTTACATCCTGTAATTACAATGAATTATTTGATCCTGAAACTAACATAAGAATAGGTACAGCTTATTTAAGCTATACGGAATATGTTTTTAACGGAAACGCAATGCTTTCAGTTGCAGCTTACAATGCCGGACCAACTGCTGTTAAAACCTGGTTAAACCGCCTGTCTCAAAGTGATTTTGACAGGTTTATCGAAAATATTCCCTATAAACAGACCAGAAGATATGTTAAAAAGGTCTTTGGCTCATACTGGAATTACAAAAGAATTTATGAGTTTGAGTAAATATTTTTATGACTTCTAAATTCACGAAAATAAAAACAGAAAAAATTGATTCTATAGGGAAAATTATACTCAATAGCCCTGAAACCCTTAATATAATAGAAAAAGAAACTTTTACCGAAATAAACGAAGCCTTTAGCAGGTTTGAGTCAGATGATGTAAAAATTATTTTAATAACCGCAGTCTGCGGAATTTCCAAAAAAGGTAAAAAAGTTTTTTGTGCGGGGGTTAACTTAAAAAAATATAATGAAAAAATTGAACTCGCTAAAACAGTGCCGGCAAGGTTTAAAGAAGAGCTAAAATCAGCAAGAAGCTTATTAACAAGGATAGAAAAGCTCAATAAACCCGTGGTTATAGGTATTAACGGTTTTATTACAGGCGGTTTTTTTGAACTTGCGCTTGCATGTGATATGGTTTTAGTTTCAGAATCAGCTGCTATGAGCCTGAATGAGATTAATGTAGGTTTAATTCCTGGCTATGGCGGAATACACAGGTTATTAAAACTTCTTGGTAAAAACAGGGCAATGGAAATAATAGCAACAGCCCGGCATATAAGCGCAAATGAAGCCCTTAAGCTGGGAATTGCATCAAAAGTGTTTAAAGACAGGGAATTTGAGCTAAAAATCCACGAATTTTGCCGGGAACTGGCAATGAAACCTTCAAATTCCCTTTACCTTGTAAAAAATACAATGCAAAAAATTTTAAATGGCGAGGATATAGAAGAAGTAGAAATAAACAGCTTTTTAAAAGCTATTTGCTTTGAAGATGCTCAAAAAGCCATTAATAATTTTCTTCAATCATAGCAGATCATCAATGAATCAGAGTAGTATATATGCTGCCCGTTATTGCTTAAATACCCTCAATATTGACAGTATCATCAATTTTACCGGAAATATCCAGCTTATTAAAATCAAAACTCTTTAGCTCTTCCCTGGCTTTATCGATAGATTTGATAAAGGATTCCACTACCGCAGGGTTAAATTGAGTGCCAGAAGCTCCTTTAATTCTTTCCACAGCTTCTTCATGCGGCAAGCTGGGTCTGTATGCCCTTTCTGAAGTTAAACCGTCATACGCGTCAGCTACGGCAATTATCTGGGATTCCACAGGTATTTCCTCGCCCTTCAGCCCGTATGGATAACCCCCTCCATTATAATGTTCATGGTGACACCCTACTATTCGGATTACATGGTTTAGCTGCTTTATTTCTTCCAGGATTTTCATTCCTACAATTGTATGGCTCTTTACAAGTTCATATTCCTCGTCAGTAAGATCTCCGGGTTTAGTTATTATATTTACCGGCACTCCTATCATTCCTATATCATGCAATAATCCGGCAATTTCAAGTTCACTGAGTCTTTCATTGGATAGACCGTATTGCTCACCCATTTTTAATGCATAAAATGTTACACGCTTACTTCTGCCGGAAGTGAAAGGGTCTTTTGCATCAAGAGCTTCCATAATTGCGGAAATTGTGCCTGAAAAAAGTTCTTTTAAATCCTGAGCTAACTCCCGGTTATCTTTGTTTAACTGATATACTTCAAAACAAGCTGTAACTACATTTAAAAGTTCATTTGGCGTCCAGGGTTTCTTCAGGTACCTGTGAATTTTTCCGGTGTTTATTGCCTCTCTTAAAATTTCAGCATCGGCAAAAGCCGTAACAAGAATTCTTATAGCCTCATGGTTTATTTCATAAGCGTTTTTTAAAAACTCTGTACCTTCCATTCCCGGCATCTTATGGTCAGAGATAACCATGTCAATTTTATTATTTATGAGTATTTCAATACCTTCTGAGCCTCTACCAGCAGTCAGAACATTATAATTCTTTCTCAGCGTCCTGAGAAAAAGTTGTAAATTATCCTTTTCATCATCAACAACAAGTATTGTATATTTATTTTCTATGCTCATTTACTACTCTTTATGTCTAATTTAGTCTTTAGCCTCAATTTTTTGTGTTATCTCTGTATCAGAGTTTTTTGCAAAACCAGTGTTTTTCTGCCAGTCCATCGGAATTTTTAAAGTGAACTTTGTTCCTTTACCTACTTCGCTTTCTACATTTATAGTTCCATGGTGGCTTTTTACTATTTTATATGTTATGGACAAACCAAGCCCGCTTCCTGAGCCAACAGGTTTTGTCGTAAAAAACGGATCAAATACCTGGTTTAAAATGGACTGGTCAATTCCCTGTCCTGTATCTTCAAATTCAGCTACGAATTCATTATTTTCAAGTCTTGTTCTTATAATAACATCTCCTGCTTTTTCTATTGCCTGGGCTGCATTATCAAGAATATTCATAAAGACCTGGTTCATTTGACCTGCATAACACTCCAGTTTTGGAAGTTCGCCATATTCCCGAATAAAATTAATTCTGTCTTTATATTTATTTTTAAGTATATTTAATGTACTGTCTATGCTTTCATTAATGTCAATTTCCTTAATAAGGCTCTGGTCAAGCCTTGAAAAATTTTTAAGATCCAATACAATTTGTTTTGAGCGTTCTGCTCCATCCGCACAACTTTTAATAAGCTCTAAAATATCATTTTTAAGAAATTCATAATCAATTTCATTTTTAAGCTCATCTATCTCCTTAAATTTTTCCCGGTCATCATTGTTTTTAATCTCTTCATATTTTGAAATTATTTGGATAAGGTTATTGCAATACTCTTTTAAATGAATCATATTGCCATATATAAAATTTATGGGATTATTAAGCTCATGTGCCACACCGGCTACCAGTTCCCCTAATGATCTCATTTTCTCATTATGAACAAGTAATGATTGAGCATCTTTAAGATCATCATAAGCTTTATTTAATTCATCATTTTTACTGCTTAACTCCTGAGTTCTTTCATTAACTTTTTTCTCCATTGAAGTATAAAGCTCATCAAGTTTTTCCGCCATATAGTTAAAAGCTTTGGCAAGAATACCTATTTCATCATCTGTTTTTATGTTGGTTCTATATTTCAGGTTACCTTTTGAAAATTCCCACACTCCCAGAACAAGTCTTTCTATTGGCTGTGTAACCTGTCTGGCTAGAAAAAATGCCGAGAGAAAACCAAAAATTATAAAAGTTACAGCCAGCAAGGCATTTCCGTCTTTTAGAATTTTTACCAGGGTCAATACAGCGTTTTTCTTGATAAAAGAAATTACAACTGTATAATCATTAATTTGAAAAGTTCTCAGTAAAGTATCATTCCGGTTAATATAGCTGAAACGTTTTTTAAATTCTTCATTGATCCAGGGATTCTGCGGGTCTGTTTCTGTGCCTTCAAGCTCAGGGATTGATGACCATTCATATTTATCGCTTAATTTGCTTACTAATCCAACGTGTAAGACAAGGTCATTTTTTATAATCCTGTTAATAAACGACCTGAAAGATTGTAGTTCAGCCTCTTTAAAGTAAGTAGTTTTAAAACTCTCATAGATTATGTTGCTGATCGAATTATATTCATTTGCTTTTTCAACTTTATACTGCTCTGCTATGGGTGTACTGGCATACCAGTTGTAAGCGCATAAAAAGAGCACTGAAAAAGTAACTGAAATACCTATAATGAAGGCAAACTTAGTTACAAGGGTTGCTTTTTTCTTCTTGATTCTAGGTTCCGGCATAGTATTTTACTTTTTATCCGACTTCTCCAATGTTTTTCCAATTAAATAACCAAAAATACCAGCTACAAAAGCCCCGAAAATACCATATTTACCTGCAGTATAAATGGCTTGGTAGTCAAATGACATTGTATTTAATAATACTACAGATCCGATAATTAATAAAGTAAAACAGGAGAAAATAGCAGAGGTTTTACGAGATAATTTAATGACTGACCCCCTTTTTGTTTAATAAACTAAAAAATAATTATTGCAGTTTAGTATAAAAAGTTCTCCTCTATAGGGTATAGATTTTCTGTCAACAAAAATGAATAATGATAATATTTAGAGCTTCTTTGTCTATTTTATCATTTTTTATAATTTTCTGCATAATATATCAAGCGTTAAAAAATAATTTAATAGAGAAACAAGCCTAAAACCAGCAATAGATTAAAAAATTATGATAAAGACTGACTAAATATATAGAGGGGAAATTAGTTTGAAGTTAGAGGTTTAGGGGGAAATGAAAAATTTTATGAAAATAGCATTAGCATTGGTTTTTTCGTTTTTTATGTTTTTACCTGCTCCTGGTTTTGCAGAAATTTATTCTTTTGACGAGAGGATAAATATTCGGGTTTATGAATCTGTATCACCGTCAATAGTGGCAATTGACGCTGATATAAGTGAAGGAGTATCAAGCGGTACAGGCTGTATTATTGATTCCGGGGGATTAATTTTGACAAGCAGCCATGTTTTAGATGGTTTTAAAACCATAAAAGTAACGCTTTCGGATGGAACGAGTTATTCAGGAAAGATGGTTGCCGACAATATTGACAACAGTGATTTTGCCTTAATAAAAATAAAGCCTGATTCCAGTTTAAGGACAATAAACCTTGGAAATTCATCAAATGTAAGAGTAGGACAGAAAGTTCTGGCAATAGGTAATCCTTTTGGGTTTAACAGAACACTTACTACAGGGATTGTAAGCAGGGTTGACAAAAAAAGAAACAAAATTCAAACAGATGCGGCAATTAACCCCGGCAGTTCCGGAGGACCTCTTCTCAACCAGAAAGGAGAGGTTATAGGTATAAACCAGTCTATTTATAATCCTGATAACAATAAATCAAATATAGGAATAGGTTTTGCAGTCCCTGTGGATATAGCGAAAAAATTTATAGAAGACGTTAAAAAATCAGATCCTGCTTTATTTATAAATTAGATAAACCCATAAAAAAATTTAAACCAGGTATTTAAGGCAGAAACAAAAAAATTTTTCTGTCCGGTTAAAGTTACAAATACCGGTATATGAAAGTTTAATTACGGACTGTATTGGCTAAAGCTTAAACAATCAAGCTTTAGCCGGATTGTTCCCGGAAAATGTCCTTAAATAAGGATTTTTTATGTTTTTCAGGCTTTTTTAAACCAGCTGCATGATATTTCAGGGTATTATTTTTGGTATAATTAATAAAACTATGTCTTTTTAATTTAGTATGTATCTTTACGAATAAAGTGGATTTTAAACAAATAGGGAATTATAAATATGTTTGAAAAAAATATCAGGGCTATACAGGAAAAAAATCCTGCTCTGGCTGAGAGGCTGGAAAAGATCAATATAGATTCAATAGAAGGTATTACAGTAGCAGAGGCGGAAAATGAAGATTTAATTATAGGATATAAAGGTATAGCGCTTCATAGCATGGTAGATCCTATAAGAGAAGCCAGGGCAATCTGGAGCAGAACAGTTCAGTCTGAATTAAAGAAAAATGATATACAGGTAATTTTTGGGCTTGGATTGGGCTATTTGTTTAAAAGATCATACTTAAACGCGGATTCAAAAATTTTTCTTATTGAGCCTTTCACTGAATTATTAAGATTTGTTCTTCAACATGTTGATTTATCAGCGGAATTATCAGATGAAAGGGTTTATATAACAGACAGTGTATCAGATATTACGGATAAAATAAAAGAACAATACCTGCAGGGAGATAAAGCGGAATTTCTTTTCCTGCCTGCATATGTCTCATTAGCTAAAGATATTCTTGAAGACCTCTCTGAGAGATCAATGAAAATTATAGAGGAAAAATCATCTGATATTAATACAATTTTCAAGTTTGCCCCGCTGTGGACTAAAAATTTAATACGAAATATGCCTTACTTCTTTAATTCAATTACCCTGGGGGGTTTAAAAGATAAATTTGCAGGTAAAACGGTTCTTATCCTGGCGGCAGGTCCCGGCTTAGCTGAAAATATCCAAAAAATAAAGCAGAATAAAGATAAATTTGTCACTATTGCAGCAGGTAAAGTATTTAAAGTACTTGTTGAAAATGATATCATTCCTGATTTTGTTACATTTGCGGATGCTTCCCGGGTGAACTGGCAAACTGACGGAGTAGAAAACGCTCTGGAAAAGACAAATATAATATTGACTTCCAGGACTGATCACAATGCTGTTTTATTAAATTCAAAAAGTAAAATAATTTACTTAACAAAAACTGATCCTTTTTCAGGCTTATTTCAAAAACATTCAAGGATTGACCCCGGAATTTACGACTCTGCCAGCAGTGTATCAATCATAAATTATTTTATTGCAAGAGCCCTGGGATTCAACAATATAATTTTTTGCGGTCTGGATCTTGCATTTCCTGATAATAAAATCTACGCTTCAGGAGAAGAACTTCAGACAGGTAAAAACGGTTTTATATTAATAAAAAATATTCCTACCGGAAGAAAGATAAAATATGTAAAGGACAGAAATGGCAAAGATATTGCCACAAGAGATGATTACCTGATATTTATAAGGCAGTTTGAGGATATACTGGAAGAAGAGGTGAGCTTTTCCAGAGTCATCAATACCTCGGCTAAAGGTGCTTATATAAAAGGCATGGATTATATTGAGCTTGATGAGATTACAGAAAGCTTGCCCGAGCAAAAAATTGACGTGGATAATATAATCGAAGATACATACAGCAAAACAAAAGATGACTGGCATGATTGTGTGCAAAATGTATTTAATCAGCTTTACGGGCAAAAAATCGAAATAGCTAATATTATGGAAGAAGCGGAATTAATTAATGAAAACATCGGGCAAATACTTGAAAACGCTGATAACAGCGACTTTAACCATAGTTTTCTTTCTGATTTAGCTAACAGGCTGACTGTATTAAGAAAACGGGTAATGGAAAATATAGCCCTTTCAAATTCTATGCAGGGAGAATTATGGGATTATACTAAAAATTACAAAACAGAGGATTTGCTTAATAAGGACGTTATCATAGAGAACTTAAAAACTGAAAAAACATTACTTATAAAGATTTTAAACCACTCACAAAGCGTTCTTAACTACCTGGAAAACGCTTCTATAAATATAGAGGAAAAAAAGGCTCTGTTAAAATCAGCTAACTAACCCGTGATTCGAGTTAAATATTTACAATTTAATTTATTACTTATTAATTTTTACCGCTATTCAAAATATTCAGAGTTTATACAGTTGATTTTTCTGAATATATTCCCTCACAGGTTCATTCACAAGATATTTTATTGACCGGTTATCTTTAACCCTATCTCTGACATAAGATGAAGAAACCTCTATGATAGGAGTTTCAAGAATAGTATAGTCAATATCCCAGAATTTTATGCTGTCAATAATTTCCTGAGCATCAGGGCTGCCCTGCCTGGCAAGAATTATAAAATTCACAAGCTCAACCAGCTTATCCGGTTTATACCAGGTTTTTATGTTTAAAAAAGCGTCTGTGCCTATTATAAAGTTTATTTTACCCTCAATACCGGGATATTGCCTGTATAAATGCCTGATTGTATTAACAGTATAGGATTTGCCTTTTAAATTAAATTCAATATCGCTGGCTTCAAAGCCGGGATTGTCAGAGATAGCCAGTTTTACCATTTTCAGGCGGTGTATGGCTTCAGCAATTTTATTTTCCCTATGAGGCGGGATATGCGATGGTATAAATAAAATTTTATCCAATTCCAACGAAGTCCTGACTATTTCCGCAAGAAGAAGATGAGCTATATGAACGGGATTAAAAGTCCCTGCAAAAACCGTTAACTTCATTGTAATAACTTCTGTATCATTAAAAACTTGGCTTGTAATAAAAATTAATTTACAATAAATATTATCAGTGCTAAAGAAGCTTTAAAATAATGACAGAAAAAAAGAAAGAATTTAAGGTCAATTTTCGCGGGGTAAGAGGAAGCTATCCGGTATGCTCCCGCGACCAGATAAAATATGGCGGCAATACATCCTGCGTGGAAATTGTAATTAACGGCAGGCTTATTGTGCTGGATAGCGGAACAGGAATTATAAATCTTGGAAGTGATCTTGTAAAGGATTATATAGCCAGCGGCACAAGTTCCGAAAACAGAAAACCCATTGAAGCAGTGTTGCTTTTCAGCCATTCTCATCTTGATCATATTCAGGGATTCCCGTTTTTTAAACCTGCCTACATAAAAAGCAGCAGTATTTATATGTACGGGTTCAGATCAAGAAATAAAGATTTTGAACAGGTATTGGCTGAAACAATTTTTGATCCGATTTTTCCGATAGAACTAAAGGAAATGTCAGCTCAAATTAAGATAAACAACCTTCATGAAACGCAGGCTATAGTAATTTATCCTGATAAACCCGAACCTGAGCTGGTAAGGGTGAATGAAGAACATGAGTTAATTGTTCCTGAAGATGCTATTTTAATAAGATGCGCAAAAAGTTATGCACACCCTAAAGATGGTGTGTTGATGTTTAGAATAAGCTGTAATGGTAAATCTATAGTCTATGCGAGCGATAAAGAAAGCTATATTGGAGGGGATAGTAAATTTACGACATTTGCCAGAAACACTGACTTGTTGATACACGATGCGCAGTATACAACAGAAGACTACGTTTCACCGATAATTCCCAGGCAGGGATACGGGCATAGTACTCCTGATATGGCAATAGAAGCGGCAAAACTTGCAAACGCAAAGCAGTTGGTTCTTTTTCATCTTGACCCTGATTACAACGATGATTTTCTGGAAAAAATGGAAACCCGGGCTAAAGGAATGTTTAAAAACCTGATAATGGCTTATGAAGGCTTGGAAGTAGATTTAATGCAGGCAATTATTCCTTCAAAAACAGTTAAGCAGTAAAATCCCGGTTGCCTGGACATCTATTTACAGGCAATTTTACTTCCTGAACCGTTGAAAACCCCTCTTCTTTTAAGCAGGCGGGTGGGGATTTTTGAAAAATTTTACGCAAGAATTTTTTCATTCTTTCTTACTCAGTCATATCTTAACTTCGGCTAATTCAGGACAGCTATATGATTTTTTGCCTGCTGTTCAAGCCGTTCAAAAATTTCTTTTACAAAAATAATATCATTATATTTTTTTACGTTTTGCCCTGTGAAAAATAATCCGTTTTCTAAATCACCTTTTCTGGCTGCTTCAAGCGCTTTAATAATGCAAAAAGTCATTGTGCAGCGCTTGAGGCACTTTTTACATTCGTCAGGGCGGGGAACAGTACCGTCAATTATTTTTCTGGCAAAATCATTTAATATCGCTCTTGCAGGCATGCCAACAGAGCTTTCAATCATAGCTATATCTTTCTCATCAGCATTTAATAAAAGCTGTTTGAAATTTTCATGTACATCACATTCCACGCTTAAAAGAAATCTGGTTGCCATTTGCACACCACTAGCCCCCATTAAAAGCATATCTACGATATCAGCTCCTGATGTAACACCTCCTGCTGCGATTATAGGGATATTGTATTCTGCAAGAACTTCTTTAATTTCAGGTATTAATTCTCTTATAGGTTTGCATGTCCCAATATGCCCTCCTGCCTCGCCGCTTTCAACAATGATTGCGCTTGCTCCCAATTTTGCGGCAACTTTTGCGAGTTTAGAAGAGCTAACGATTGGTACTATTGGAATTCCTGCTTTTTTTCCAAGAAAAAAAATATCCTTTGAAAACCCTGCACCAAAAATTATAAGATCTATTTTTTCTTCAATTGCGGTATTTACGATCATTTCAAATTCTGATGCCGCAAACATAATATTTATTCCAAGCAAACCGCCCGGGTTTGTAATATTAGCCCTTGCTTTTCTTATTTGATCTCTTAGCTCCTGTTGGGATAAGCCGGAAGCTGCAATAACCCCAATTCCGCCACAGTTAGCGACTGCCGAGGCAAGGGAAGCTCTGCTTATTCTTATAGCCATTCCTCCCTGGATTATAGGTTTATCTGCCTTTAATTTATCTATTATTAGAGGCGGGAAATACATAATTCCTCCTTTATTGTCCTGTTATGTTCATTAATTTTTTTAATGTCAGGATATCTTGCTGGTAAATTAAGATAACTTGCAGGGCAAAATCTGCATTTCCCGGAGAATTCCCTTGCTGATTCAATTAAAAAAATTTTTCCTGTGACTATAGTACTATAAATACAATCATTTTCAAAAGAAAATCCTGCAATTTCGTTATTTTTTGGAATTATGCGTGGTTTTTCAGTATTTATAAAAATCCTTTCCAGAATAACATCAATACTTGTATCCAATTTTTTAAGTAAGTTCAAATAGCCTGATGATAACATTCTTATTATGTAAGTACAGGGAAAACAAAGCCATACTGATATTCCAGGTTTGTTTTTATGAAAATGGGATTTTCCCCCTTCTTTCCTCGAATTAATTTTAATTGAATTATACCAAAAAATTAAATTTTTAGCTTATGATTTACTCGAATTGCCAAATAGCTGAAAGACTTATTATGACTGAGTCAAAATTCCTTTTGAATTCAGGAATAATTTTTTAGTTAACCCGAATCATCAATTAGCCTGCGGGGTAGTAATAAATTTAAGGAAATCTTTATAAAATAGGAGTTTAATTATACAATTAAGTCAATTATACTCAATATTAAAGGTAAATCAGTACTATAGCGGCGCTAAAATGTTTCAGGTCCCTGATAGCGCCCGCACTAAAAACTTTTAAGGAGGCAAATATGGCTAAAATTAAAACAGTATTTTTTGATGTAAAAGATTATGAAAAAGATGTTCTAAACCAAAACCAGCCTCAGGAATGCGATTTTATACTGATTAAAGAGACTTTTCAGGAAAGTTTTAGCCCTGATTATGAAAAAATCAAGGATGCCGTGATATTATCCGTATTTACAAGCTCAAAAGTTCCGGGGGAACTGTTAAAAAAGCTTCCCGGCTTAAAACTAATAGCAACCAGGTCAACCGGCTATAATAATGTTGACCTGGAATACTGCAAAATGGCAGGGATTACGGTGGTAAACGTCCCCGGGTACGGGGACTGCGCAGTGGCGGAATTTGCTTTTGCCCTGCTTTTAAACGTGGTAAGAAAGGTTTCACAGGCATATGAAGAGTTAAAAGAAGGCAGGATAAACCTTCAGGGTTCTATAGGAATGGACCTTTTCGCAAAGACCATAGGGATTATAGGGACAGGCGCAATAGGCTGCTATACCGCAAAAATAGCTCATGGCTTCGG
>JANQEP010000015.1 GCA_028278305.1 Candidatus Gastranaerophilales bacterium | reverse complement strand
ATGACCGGCAAAGCCGGACCATTTTACGCTCCCGCTTCGCAAACAAATATTGCTCAGTCATATCCTGGCTTTTGGCTAATTAGAGATTGGGGTTATTTATTAGTGGTCTAAAAAAGTTTTCGATAAATGGAATTAAAATTCAACACTGTATCACCACCACTCCCTTCCTCCTCAAGGAGGGAGAAATAAGCTTAGGGAGGGGCTTCGCTCCCCTCCACTCAACCCCAAAATTTAATTTTGATATAATAATTTACAATTAACGTTTATTTATTAAGACCACTAATAGTGATCTTCAAAAGTAATCAGGAAATTAGTTAAATTAAAAAATAAAAAATGTCTGAAGCCCGTCTACCATCGGCAGAGCCCGACTGCTTCGCGCCCCGAAAATGAGCTAAAGCTCCTGCTTCCTGCATCTAACCCTCAAAATGTCGCTATTATTGCTTTTCATCCTCATATATTAAATCTTGTTTATTTTCTCAGACCACTATAAAAGTGGGGAATGAAGGTTTTAAACACTCCCTTCACTTTGCACAGGGCAAGCTCCGCAATCTTTCGATATAGGGCGGGAAGATTCGGAAGGTTACTATCAGCTAATGAAGATATTTTTCGCCTCGCACGAATGACCTGCACGATTTATTTTTTTGTATTACCGGATTATTTTAAAAAAGCACTATAAAATGTAATTGAGAAAAATTTATAGCCAGATGCTTTGGTTCATGGTTAAGTGCTACTTGACAAATTATTTAAGACTTTTAGACTTTTTTTATCTAAAACTCCCGCCAAAAAAACTTCTGCAACTTTATTCCCAAGCCTAGCTATTACAGAGTGATGTCCTGGAGCGTCTCCTATCCATGGGGTAAATTTATCAACTGGTCTAAAGTGGTTCTCAGGAAACACTCTGAGCGCTAATCTCTTTCTAGCTTCTTTTTTTGTAGGTGCAGGAAGGATACCTTTTGTGTTGTCAGAAACCCAAACATCTACTGGTGTATATATACGGTGTGTTGTAATTATTACTCTTTCTCCATTAGGGGTTGTCACATATGCTTTATACCCCCCCCCCGTTCTTGCAGTTGATATTGATAATTGTTCGCCAATTTGTTCACCTGCAGCTCTAACTACCCTTCTAAATTGAGGAACACTCAGACCAAAACTTAGACTATTTTGCTTATTAGTATACGGATTAAAAGATAGCATTGTTCTTCCTTTCACCTTCTTAGGTTAATAACATAATTACAACATTATAATTAACACAAAGATAGCGAAAGATTTCTGTTATTTCTATTTTTTTACAACCTGTAACAAATATTTGGTAGTGGTAAAAGTTAAAGTGATTTTTACCTGTGGTAATTGCTCAAAAGAGCGGGACGTCATCGCGAGGCGGTATAATATTGATGATAAGCTTTATTAGTGGTCTGAAAAAATAAACGTGTAATTAAAAATTTATAAACGCCGCAGGTCATTGTCTGCGAAGCGGGAGCATTAAAAACGGAAACGATGAGTTTTCGTTTTTAACTCTCATTCATGCGAGAAGGGATTTTTCAGAAAGACGATTCTCTATAATATTAATATACTTGAAAAATCCTGACGCGGCAATCTGTCAAACCCGGCATAAAAACTAAAAAATGTTAACCTGACAGATTCCCACGCTCTCCAGGGAATGAGTTTTAGCCTACAACGCCGCCGCCTGCGCGTCGCGGTTTCGGCTTTTAACTCCCGCATTGCATCCCTGCCTATCGCAGGATTTGCTGTTTTGCTTTAATTCCTTATTATTAGTTTTATTTTGGCTTCGCTCGCTCGAATGACATTTTCTCTTTTTTTAACAGACTTTTCAGATCACCTCTAAAACTTTTTGTCACTTACTTAAAAAATGACTCCAAATCTTCCAGCTGAGCGGCTTCTTCCTGTAAATCATTAAAAAATATCAGCAAATCATCATTATTCAACCCTATATGAGTAACAATATTTTCATCAAAAACATCCCCCCTGAACTCGCCTGAATCAAGCACAAGCTGGGAAATTAAGTTCCCCAGGTAAACTACTGTGGCAAGTCTTTCATATTTTTCCGATTTTAGAGGGTCATGATGGAATTTTATTACCTCGGACAATACTTCCGGTAAGTTCCAACTCTCTGCTACCAAATGTCCTATTGTAGGATGGGTTACCTCACAGTATTTCTGCTCCGCTTTCAAAACCTGGTTTGCATAAATCTGGTCAGGAACCTCAGCTGTCACATTCGCGTAATTATTATGATCATACTGGTCCAGAATAAGTTTTCCTATGTCATGCAGGATTGCCGCGCTGAAAATGTTTTCATCTTCCTCAAAAAACAGCTCCTTATAAATTCTTTTAGAAGCTATAGCCGCCAGCAGTGAATGTTTCCAGAAACTTATATAATCCAGGGAACTTAGCAGGTTATTTTTGGAAGAAAAAATCCTGAAAATACTTGAAGATAGTACAAGTCCCTTTATTGTGGTAAATCCCAGAATCATAATAGCATGCTGAATGGAGCTGATTTGCTTGGGAAAACCATAATAAGCAGAATTTACAAGCTTTAAAACCCTTGAAGTCAGACCGGAATCCTGTGATATAACAACGCTTAGCTCTGCAGCCGAGGATTTTGGGTTCTGGACAATCTCGGTTACTTTGGTTACCACTTCCGGAAGGGACGGTAAATCCCTTACTTTCTCTTTTATAGACTTTGATTTTTCCTCTGACTCCTCGGGCGGAACTTTAAAAGAAGTTTGTGTTACTGAATAAACCTGAATTCTATACTTTTTAAACTCTTCAATTATCCATTTTCTAATATCTTCTTCTTCTGCAAGCCTGTCAAAATCATACACGACTATAGCGGAAAATTTCCTTCCGGAAGCGTTATTCAAGAGCTTCATAAGATACGGGCGATAGTCAGTCCTGCTCTCTTCTGGTTCTATAAAAACTTCCGACAAATCCAAAGCGTTTTTTCGGCAAAAATTTTCTATCTTTTCTTTCTGGCGCTTATTTTCAAGTTCCCTGACTTCGTTTTTTGCCTTATATGAAATTACATAGCCTATTACACTCATTACTAAAACAAGGTTTTTTCGCACACTCCCTCATAGTATAATCCTGATAAGATGATTAATTCATCGTTTATTCATATTACTAAAGAGGTGTAAATGCAAAATACAGTTCCCTTTGATCCGGGCTATTCCGAGTTTTCAACACAGATTCCCGCTGAGGCAGGCTTGATTCTCGATCAAATCGCACAGCTTAAGCAGTCTCACAAAAGAAAATTTGAGTTTCAAAAGTTTGAAATGCAGATAGTTCCCCTAATAAAAAGATGCGCCGCAGTTTACATCGGCTGTATTCTGTGGGGAAGTTATCTTTTTCACAGGTATAAAGACGATCCTAAAGAGATTTCCGGTAATGCGGTTATGGAATTACCCCCTGAACAGCGCTCAGAGCTGGATTATACCAAAAATATCGATTTTATTATTGAGCTTATTGATAAGTTAAATAAAGCCGGTAATTACTACCTGCGCCGCTCTTCAAAAGCCGGGGAATCCCTGGGCGTCTATTTTAAAGCTTATAAGGAGTTTTGTGAGCTTAATGATAACTTTAAATCCCTGCAAACAACCGATCAAATAAAGCTTCCCTCTGCTGTTGCGCATTTTCAGGATTATGACATTCAAAAACTTGACGCATTAAAATCCGAAATAGAAGAAATCATTGTTTTAAAAAAAATAGACAGGCTGCTGCAAGTGGGTTTTTATTCCGCATATAGTGATCCGGGAAAATAAACAAGATTTAATCTTGAGTTATAGTAATTATACGGCTAAAGGAGCTTGTTCTTCTTCTGGTTCCGGCTCTTTTTGCTCTAACGCAACGTCTTTCTTCAGGATAAGAGCGATTAACGCGGCAAGCAATACGGTTGAACCGCCTACTATTAACGAATATTCCCAGTGATGGGTTGAACCTGTTTCAATCTGCATAGGGCTTTTATTAATAAGAAAGCCAACTGCAATTGAAGAGAGAATCTGCGGTCCTGCTACAAACAGGTTGAATTTACCCAGGGAAGAACCTTCTGTTCCTTTTCTCATATTGTCCATTAAAAGAGCAAAAGGAATGGTAAGGGTTGAAGCCCAGCCAATTCCTGCTATTGCAATGAATATAACCACAGCTGTCGCTGTTTTTGCAAATAATGCCGTTGCTAAAAACGCTATTCCCATACACGCAAGTGAAAAAGCATGAACATTCTTCTTGCCGAACTTATTGCAGAGTATTCCTAAAGGTATTGAAATAAGTACGCATGTAAGGTTAAACATTGCAAATGCTAATCCTGACATATTTGTTGCGCTTAAAACCAGGGGTTCAAATGAATCCTTCATAGCCTGTGAAGCTGTGCTAAGGTCAGGGACCATATAGATATTATGAACAACATAGTTATTAAAGTAAATGAACAAGCACATAATACCTAACCAGGTAAAATAGTGCATAGCGCAGATTTTTCCGATTTCAGGGGTATAAAAACTCTTAAGCGCCATACCCAGCATAGGAAAACTAAGCAGTAAAACAAACCAGGCAAGCACGTTAAAAATAAAATCAGTGTTTGAAAAATCAATTTGTCCAAATATGCCGGATATTAAACCTATGGTTATCAAAACCGCGGAAATACCGCCGCTTATAAGAAACATGTTTATAGGTTCAAAAGGACTGTCTTTTTTTTCATCTTTTGAAGGTTCAGGTTTATTATTTTCCGGTGTGGAAAATACTGTCCATAACATCGCAGCGGTAAGAGCAAAAGCACCCACGGCAAACTGTTCTTTAATCCCTATCTGGTAATTTAAAATTTCTTTTAAAAAAAACGGGAAGCCAAATGCAATTACAGCACCCAGTCCGAATCCAAAGCTGATAAATGAATTTGCAAGAGCATGCTGTTGCTGCGGCACGTTATCAGGAATCAATGCCCTGTGAGGTCCCTGGCTGACATTAACACAGATGTCAATTATCCAGAGCATACACGCCGCAAAGAGTAACGTAGGCGAGTAAGGCATTCCTATCAGCGCTAAACTTCCAAGAATAGCACCTACCAAAAGAAAAGGTCTTCTTCTTCCGAATTTTGTCCATATATTATCACTAACAGCGCCGACAATCGGTTGGACTATAATTCCTGTAATAGGTCCTGCCAGCCAGATTAAACCTAAAATCAGAGGGGTTGCGCCTAATGGCTCGGTAATCCTGCCTGTAAGCTGGATCTGCATTGACCATGCAAACTGTAACCCGACTGCGCCCAGGCACAGATTAAAAAGCTGCACTACCGTAAACTTTGGCAGTTTCTTTTGAGAGGTTGCTTCACTCATAGATTTATCCTCTTGAAATTAAATAAATATTTAAACATTTTTAATACAAAAATGACAAATTATCAATATAAGGAAGTAATAAAAAAATCTTACGTAAAAATTTTTTTATTTACCCCTTATGCAAAATTTGCCAGAAACTAACCAGTTATGCAGGTATTTTTTTTATTGTTATTATTGCAGACCAGAAGACTTGCCCCTATTACACCGGCATCATTTCCAAGCTGTGCTTCCACAATCTGCAGGTTTTCAGTTGCGGTTTTCAGCGCTCTTTGCTGAACAGTCTTTCTTACGGGATCAAGAAGCAGGTTTCCGCTTTTTGCAATTCCCCCGCCTATGATTATAATTTCAGGGTCAAGCAGATTGACTACATTTGTCAGGGCTATACCTATCCAATAGCCGGCTTGCCTAAAGATTGCCTTTGCTACTTCATCACCAAACCCTGCGGCTCTTGCAACAATTTCAGGAGTTATAGGGTCATCACCCGCAAGTTCCCTGAATTTTGAAGATTTCCCGCCCATAATGTAATTTTCAGCCATTTCAACTATGGAAGGTCCTGATGCGAGGGTTTCAAAGCATCCTGTATTGCCGCATCCGCAGAATTTTCCACCTGTATCCTGAAGAATCATATGTCCGATTTCCCCGGCAGAAAAATTCGCGCCTTTTACAAGCTGGCCGTTTATGATAATTCCTGAGCCGATACCTGTTCCAACCGTAATACAGACAATGTTACTGTATCCCTTACCGGCGCCGAACCTGTATTCTCCAAGTGCGGCGCATCTTACGTCATTATCTATCCCGGCTTTCAGCCCCAGCTCTTTTTCAATTATATCTGTCAGCTCTATATTAATCCAGCCGGGAATATTAGGTAAAAATTTCACCACTCCGGTTTCAGGGTTAACCAGCCCGGGGCAGCCAACGCCTATTCCCCCTATCTGGCTTATGTCAAGGTTGTTTTTTTGAAGAATGTTCTTTATTGCTTTTATAATATTGTTTATAGTATGTCCATAACCTCTATGTGCTTCAGTAGAAATGCAATCAGAGTATAAAACAATTCCTTCACAATCTACTACCGCAACTTTAATATCAGTGCCTCCTAAATCTACACCTATGTTAAACTTTGTGCTCAACTTTTCCGCTCCTTTTTTAATGATTTATAGTATAAATAAAGGTATCTAAATTTAAACATAAAAATAACCCGGTAAAAATGAAAAAATACTTTTTCTTCGCAGCAATAATTTTAATTATTTATATCATGGTAGCAGGCAATAATTTTGCAGACCCTGATTTATGGCACAGACTTGCTGTCGGGAAACTTTTATTTAAAACAGGAGCTGTTCCTAAAACTGATATTTTTGCTTATACACCTACAAAAGAGCTCTGGATTGACCATGAATGGGGTTCAGGCGCTGTATTTTATTTTATTGTGGAAAATTTTGGAGGCTGGGGACTAAGTTTTCTAAGAATTATAACGCTCTTTCTCACTTTTTTACCGGTGTTTTTATTGAACAGACTAAAATCAGATGATTCTGACAGCTATAAATTCGGATTTTATTTTGTTTTTATTTATGCGCTTTTTGCGGGCTTTATAGATACAATAAGGTCACAGAGCTTTACTTACGTATTTTTTGCCCTCTGGCTTTATCTTCTTGAACTGATTAAAAGAGGGCACAATAAGTTATTGTTTATTTTTCCCTTAATGACGGTAATCTGGGCTAATATGCACGGAGGATTTGTAGCTGGCTTAGGAATATTGACTATTTACGGAATCGGGGAATTCTTTAACAGGAAAAACCCGTCAAAATATTTTATAACAGCAGGTATTTCCGCCCTGGCAACTTTAATTAACCCCTACGGCTTTGAATACTGGAAATATATGATTGATGCCATTACACTGGAAAGGATTTTCATTACAGAATGGCAGCCGCTGGACTTATTCGGCTCACCGGTCTTTTTACTGGGTTTTAAAGTCCTTCTTTTAATGACCATCATAACCCTGCCCTATATTTTTATAAAAAAATTCCGTGAAATTAACTGGGCAGAGATTTTTATTCTTATTGTGACCTGCTATTTAACATTCAAACATATAAGGCATAATATTTTCTTTGTTATAGCCTCTGCGGCTTATATGAGGCATTATTTTTATTCTGCCTTAAAATACTATTTTTCATTTTTATTGGAAAAAATTAAAAATATCACAGAACATGTAATATTTTTGCGAATGAATATTGTAAAAGACGTTTTAATCTACGGACTTGTGATATTATTGGGTGTTTTGACAATGACTTTTGTTCCTCTTAAAGTAAAAGTCAACCAGGATAAATTTCCTGTTAAATCTGTAGAATTTATTAAAAAAAATGAATTAACGGGTAATTTGCTGGTATTATTTAACTGGGGCAGCTATGCTCTCTGGAAGTTACATCCTCAATGTCTGGTAGCAATTGACGGTCGTTATGAAGAATTATATTCAGATGAGCTTGTTAACGAGTCAGCAAGATTCCATTATCTGGGAAAGGATTGGGAAGATTTTATGAAAAAATACAAAGCTGATTTAGTACTTATAGATAAGTCATATCCTGTATTTGGAGAGCTTTTAAAGCTGGATGACTGGAAAATTGTCTATCAGGACCGAATTTCCGCTGTATTTATACCTGTTGAAAAAACAAGGGAAAGGTGGATTAAGCCGGAGGGGAACTTAGCGTCCGAAAAAGATATTTTTGAATCTGATATCGCGGAAAAACCGGAATAACACATAAGTATAGTAAATTTATTTTAAAAAAAAAAGCCGCTTTCAGAGCGGCAACTAGACTCGGGGAGGAGGGTTTGTAAGGTTTTAAATATCCTTACATTAGTTATTATCGACAGGTTTTTTATAAACTTTAGGAAAATTTCAAAAATTAATTTAACAGAGTAAGGAAGTAATAAAAAAATCTTACGTAAAATTTTTCAAAAATCCCCACCCTTAACAATTCCATATAGATTTTTGAAAAATTTTAAAATGCTTAAGTTTTTATTCTTTACCCCTTAAAAAATATTTTTAATTTTTTAAGGTGTTATAATTGCTGTAAAATCATAAACTTTAATCAAAAAGAAATTTAAAATGCGTCCGAGTTTTCAGGAATATTTTATGGGGCTTGCAAAGCAGGCTGCAATAAGGTCAAACTGTATAAGAGCACAGGTCGGCGCTGTTGTGGTTGATGTAAATAATAAAATAAAATCCACAGGCTATAACGGAACCCCTTCAGGCGTTACTTCCTGCTTTGAAAAAGGGACCTGTTACAGACAGGATAATAATATTCCATCAGGAACAAGATATGAGACCTGTCAGTCAATACATGCTGAAATGAATGCTATAATACAGGCTGGCGAAGGATTATGCAGAGACGGTTCTATCTACATTTTCGGTCATGATAAAGTATGTATATTATGTAAAAGATTCATAATACAGGCTGGTATTAAAAACATTTACCTGCAAAAAGACTATTCAGCCCGGATTATCCACAGGGAAGCAAGCGATTTTATTCGTGATTTGAACGAAATTTAATAAACATAATCTTAAAACTTAGATTATATTTACTAACTCGGTGGTTTACTCAACGAAATGAATATTAATAGGTTGGGTAAGTGACCTTATGTATAATTTTATTTATATAATAGAATTAGGAAAAGATGATAACAAGATACTTTTAAGATTTTACTCAAATATGAATTAGTTTTTATGCCAACTACAATACTTAAAAAAATAAAAAATATTTTTATATATCATTTAGTTAAAACTTTTCCTGAAAGAGAGGTCAAAGTGAGTAGTTGTATTGTAGGAGATTTAATGAAATACTCTCCGCTTTATGTTTATGAAAGTGACGATTTATTCAAGGCTATTGAGTATATGAACAAATTCAATGTTGATACAATTTCTGTTATCAAAGAAGATTTTTCACTCTTAAGCCAGCTTACAAAAAAGCAGATCAGGGATTATTTAAATGCAAACTTTTTTATTTTTGGAAACCTGATAACCTCCCTGAAAAATATTAAAGTCAGGGATATCATTAAGAAAAATACGCTTCCATTAACTTTTTATCCTACGACAAGGGCTGATGATGCTTTTTCTCTTATGAAACACTTTAATAACAAATGTGCTCCGGTCGTGGAAACACCATGGGAAAAGAAAGTTATAGGCTTTATATGGCTTTGTGATAACCGTAATTAACCTTAAAGAGTTAAGTCAACAAACTGTTGTGTAGATCCGGACATACTTTTATACTGTAATTTGTTACAAACTAAACAGGATAAAATAAATGAAAAAGGTAAAAATAGCTGAAGAATTTCTCAAAAGCCTTGAGGACCCTCAGCAAACTATGGACATAATGCTCGATAGAATTGACATTCAGACACTTTATGTAATTAATAATTATGCCGAGTTAATTTCAAACGTAAAAAAAAGAACCTCGCTTGAAGAAAAAGATATTGTATCCTGCTCAATTATTATCGGATACCTCCTGAAAGGACACCTGGACAGGTATGACCTGAACCAGAAGCTTCACGCGTAATTTTTTTTAAAAACCGGCAAGAATTCCTATGATTTTATTTTCCAGTTTTTTGGCGGGTAAGGGGTTGCCTTTATAGTTTTGTATAAGTATGGCAAATGAATAGATTTTCCCGGAATCAGCTTTTAAATACCCGGTAATTCCGCTTACTCCGGCTAAAGTTCCTGTTTTAGCCCGTAATTTCCCGGCTAAATTCCTGAACCTGTTATTTAAGGTACCGTCAGAACCTGAAGAAGCAAGGGTTTTTTCATAAACTTCAAACTCCGGCTGATTATACAACTTTGAAAGAGCAAAAGACATCCATCCTGCCTGAATTAAATTATTATGGGAAACCCCGCTTGCATCTACTATAAAGAGCCCTGCAGTATCAATTTCAAGATCAGAGTAAAACTGCCTGAAAGCTTTTAGTCCGTTTTGCGTTGTTCCCCCAAAACCGGAAAACTTACCGCCGGCAAGTTTTAATAAAGTCTCTGCCGCAAGGTTATTGCTTTTTTTATTTATATAAGAAACCTCATCTGCTACACTATGAGTTATTTTTCCCGCTAAAACCGCATCAGCGGGGACTTTTGCTTTTTGAATATTTCCGCTAAAATCTATACCGGCTGCTTTTATAACCTGTTTTAAGCGGTAAATGAAAAACTTTTCAGGGTTTGCGACGGGAATTGTTTTTTGAACCGCTGAGGCAACTTTTCCTGAAATATAGATAGCTTCGGGATCCAGCCAGGGTCGTCTTTCTATGGAGAGATTGTTTTTATTGGAAGAAACCGCTGTATTAATTATTTTTACCGGGAAATAAGGCTTTATCATAACAACAGGAGCGGAGTTTTTCCTGCCGGCGGTTACTTTAATCCTTACAACGTTATTATCAAGATTATATGAGCTGTATTTAGGCATATACGGGTTGCTTTCATCGTCCCACATCCAGCCCGTGCCCCAGAAAATATTGTCGATTGCGCTGTCATCAATAAACAGCGGGTTTTCTATCGCATTTATTTTAAGTTTTTGAAATAAACCATATAGGTCTTCTTCGGCTAAAAGCGGATCTCCACAGAGTTTAAGATAAAAATTGTCTTTATATTTGTATAAACCCGTTTTTATTTCATTGTATGCCCCGAGATACTTAAGCATTACAGGTGTTGTGAAAGCTTTTAGCGTTGATGCCGGATGAAGCAGCAAATCCCCGTCCTTCTCGTACACTTCTTTTGCTGACTTTGCATCTCTTACGGAAACAGATATTACGGCTGTTTTACTTAAAACATTTTCACTTATAGCCCTGTCAATAGAATTTTTAAGGGAAGATTCCGCCTGAGCCGGGCATTTCAGGGAAAATACCAGAATAAGGGCTATTGCCGGTGTTAAAAAGAGTTTTAATTTATTAATCATTTTCTTACTTTATACCTTACATGGTGGTTTTCAAAAGTAATTCCCGGAAAATATTAAAGCATTAAAACCATTGGTAAACAAGGAGTTTTGTCCCTCTTTGAGTTTAAGGGGTTTAAGCAGGGTATTGCACAACTTACTGCCGGAAGTAAAATTCAAATCTTTAATTTTAAAATTTGCCTGGACTTCCGGATTGTTTTAAACACTCTTGTTGTTTTTTCCTTTGCTATTTCAATTAATGTAAAGGCGATAGGGCAACCTTCTGAAATCACTATCAAACCTTCTAAAATTCGTATAACATCTAAACTCTCACCAGCTATTGTTTTATGAAGCTTAGCCAGTTTTTTCTTTTTACTCATTTTTCAAACTCCTTTTGTTAAAAAATTTTTCACAAAATAACCATTTAATTAGATGAATTGTATAACTATCTGATTATATTTGTCAAATAGTTATACAAATATAATAATTTAAATACTATGTTAAAGAATAATCTATCAAGATTAATGGGGGAAAAGAGAATGAAGCTTTCTGAGCTTCAAAGGTTATCAGGGCTGAACATAAACACAATTCGTGCGGTTTACTACAATGAAAGTAATACGATTAGCTATAAGACTATTGAAAGATTATGCTATGCTCTAGATTGTAGTGTAGGTGATTTATTTGAATATATTCCCAATTAAAATTCTGACTGAAGACATTGTTTTATGAAGCTTAGCCAGTTTTTTCTTTTTGCTCATTTTTCAAACTCCTTTAAGAATTATTAAACCTTATGCCATCTCAAGATAATATTATATTATCTTAAATTGTCATTATGTCAAGTAAAGAGATAAAATGATAAAATTTATTATTATGATTAAAAATAAACTTTCTGAAATAATGGGCGTAAAAAGATTAAGAGTATCTGAATTAGCAGAGTTAACAGGTCTTAGTCGAAATGCCATAACAAATTTATATTATGATAGAACCCTGAGCATTAGTTTTGAAACTATAAATCTATTATGTATGGCTCTTAATTGCGATATTCAGGAACTTTTTGAATATATTCCCGATTAAAATTCTAGCTGAAAGCCATTGTTTTATGAAGCTTAGCCAGTTTTTTATACGGTCGGCTTTTTGAATTACAAAATCCATAGCTTCCTTATAGCAACAGCTTAAAGGCAGAGAGACCCTTACTTTTCCGCAGGGCTTTAACGTAATTTTGATATGCTTTGACCTTTTGTTCTTAACAAAGTCAATTTCACCGATTTTTTCTATGTAATAAGTCTTAGCCTGCATAATTCGAACCGTATACAAAATTTTAAATCATTTTTGATATAATTATACTTACGTCAAAAGTATTCTAAGAAATAGCAAAAACTATGATTGATCTTAAAAATAATTTAATATTAAATTATTTTTGACGTTTATATATAATAACAAAAGTTTATTTTATTATTTTATAATAACCGCCGTTAAAATTTAATTTCAAAATGAATTTATGATTGATACCAGTTGTGTTTTACTATTGACTTGTTTTTTATTCTGATAAAGAGGCAGTGAATGCTAAAATTTTTCAAAAACCTTATTCAAAAAATTTCTAAATTTAACGACTCGCTCGCCAGTTATAATACAGTAACAAAGCGAACGGCAATTCCTTCAAAGGCATATGTAAACTGGGGAGTTTACCTGGCTAATAAAGGCAATATGGAGGAAGCAATTAAAAAATTTGAATCCTCAACGTATATGCGTCCTCTAAACCCTGAGAGTTTCAATAACTGGGGCATTGCATTAGCCTCTATGGACAGGTTTGAGGAAGCTATAGAAAAATTTCGCGAGGCTATTAAAATTGATCCTAAACATATTAAATCATATATGCTGTGGGGTGCTGCTCTTGTAGAGCTGGGTAAATTTGAAGAAGCCGAGAAGATGTATCAAAAAGCCCTTGAATTAAAACCCCATGACCCGGAAATTTATATTAACTGGGGAATTTCCCTTGCCAGGCAGGAAAAGAAAGCTTTAGCTGAAACAAAATTCAGAAAAGCCGTGGAAATTAATTCTCGAGCGCCGCAGGGAATTTTTCTTCTGGGGGTAATATTAACAGAGCTGGAAAAAAACGAGGAAGCTATAGAAAAATTTGAATTATCCATACAGCTACAGCCTGAAAATCCTGAAAACTGGTATTATTATGCTCTTATCCTGTCAAAAAAAGGACTGTTTGAAGAAGCATTTGAGAAAGCTAAAATTGCGGTAAACATGAACCCGACAAAAGCGGAATTCCAGGTTAACATAGCGGAAATCCTGGTAGAGCTGGGCAAAAAAAATAGCGCTATACAATGCTATGAGCTTGCAGCAAAGACAAATCCTGATAATCCGGAAGTTTATTCATCCTGGGGAATCATGCTTCAAAGAACAGGCGAGCATTTTGAAGCCCTGCAAAAACTGGAAAAAGCGCTTGAACTGGCTCCTAATAACCAGAGAATAAAGTATTATCTTGCTATTTCCCGGGCGGAAGTAGGAGAACTCGACAGTGCCGAGCAAATGCTTGAAAGCGTCATAGAAGAAGATTCCCGCTATATCGAAGCTTATATGAAACTGGGCTCTATTGCCTGTATGAAAAATGATTTTCATAAAGCAATAGAGCGCTATAAGGAAGCTGAGAAGTATTCTTTTAAAAAAACCGAGGCAAATTACCTTATAGCATCAGCTTATACAATGATGAGTCAATATAAAAAAGCCATTGATTATTACAAAAGGGTTATAGAAAGCGATCATGGGCATATAGATTCTTATGTAGGCTGTGCAATTGCCTATAGCGAAATCAATGAGATGAAAGAAGCAGTAAGGAAGATCCGAAAAGCTTATCAAATGGCGCCGAATTCTTCGCAGATAAACATGGTTTACGGAATAATTCTTCTTAAAGATGAAAAAACAATAAAAGACTCGGTAGAAAAGCTTGAAAACGCTTTGAGGCTTGATCCCGAAAATACAGCGGCAATTATAGGCAAGGGTGAAGCTCTTGTAAAGCTTAAAAAATATGATGATGCAATTTCGTTTTTAAACCAGGCGATTTTTAAAATGCCTGAGCCAATTTCGGTTTATTTCCTGATTGGGGCAGCTTATGAGGAAAAAGGCGATCTTGAAAATCAAGAACAACATTATATAAATGCGACTCAATATTATGTTAAAATTCTGGAAAAAGAACCGGATCACATAGGCGCACATTCCAGCATAGCTTATGTTAAGGCGAAACTGGGAGATTACGGCGGCTTTGAAAGTGAACTTGTAAGACTTAACAGGACTTATCCCTCTCAAAAGGAATTAATCAGAATTTATTTTGAAAAAAGCCTTCAAAAACTTGACTATAAAAAAGGTTTCGAGGATATAATAGGGGGGTAGCTTAAAAAATGAATATTGAGATAGTTGTATAAAATTATTGTCCGGATCCTGTTTAAATTTATATTTATTTTGGATACGCCGGGCGGGAAATAACCCCCAAAAAGGTTAATAAAAATTGTAAGTACAGGTTAGTAAAGAAAGAACAAAAATGGCTATAGTAGTACAAAAATTCGGCGGAACATCAGTTGCAGACTCTACAAAAATAAAAAACGTGGCTAAAGCCGTGATTAAAGAATATAGAAACGGGAATAAAGTAGTGGCGGTAGTTTCTGCTATGGGAAAAACAACAGATTATCTGGTAAAACTGGCGGGAGAAATTTCCTCAAATCCTTGTAACAGGGAATTGGATATGCTTCTTTCTTCCGGGGAGCAGGTTTCTATATCTCTTCTGGCAATGGCTATACAGGAATCAGGTTGCCCTGCGTTAAGTATGCTGGCTTCTCAAATAGGAATTATAACTGAGAGTGTCCATTCAAAAGCCAGAATTGTTGATATTAAGACTGATAAAGTTCAAAAACATATTGATACTAACAAAATTGTTGTGGCAGCAGGATTTCAGGGAATAACAATAGATGGTGAAATTACCACACTTGGAAGAGGAGGTTCAGACACTTCTGCAGTTGCTCTTGCAGCGGCTTTAAAAGCTGAGAGATGTGATATTTATACTGATGTTAATGCAATTTATACCGCAGACCCACGTGTAGTGCCTAAAGCAAGCAGGATTTACCAGGTTTCTTATGGTGAAATGCTCGAACTTGCAAGGGTCGGCGCGAAAGTCCTTCATCCAAGGTCAGTTGAAACAGCAAAGCAGTTTAATGTGCCCTTACGACTTAGAAGCAGTTTCAATCTTGAAGATCCGGGCACACTAGTAGTAGGAGACGATAATATGGAAATATGCAGACCAGTAACAGGAATTGCAGCAGATTTAAAACAGGTAAGAATAGCTATTTTAAGGGTTCCGGACAAGCCGGGTATTGCAGCAAGAATATTTGGCGCTCTTTCAGACAATAATATAAGTGTTGATATGATTATTCAGTCTATGGAAGAGGATCATGTTAACAATATTGCATTTACAGTGCATGAAAATGATCTTAATAATGCTATAAGTGTACTTGAGAGAGTAAGACAGGAAATTGAAGCGTCTGAAATAGTTGTAGATAATAATATAGCTAAAGTAAGCCTTGTAGGCGCTGGCATGGTAGACAGACCCGGTGTTGCAGCAGGCATGTTTGACGCACTCTCAGAAGCCGGGATCAATATTAAAATGATTTCTACCAGCGAAATCAAAATAAGCTGCCTTGTTGCAAAAGAAAAAGTAGAAGAAGCTCTTAGATACATACATAAGAAATTCGGACTTGATTCAAAAGAGCCCCAGCCCGGGGAAGTTTCAAATTAAATTATTAGAATCAATTCGAATTGCTATAATAGCCTGCTGAAATTTTCTCAAAATCCTCCACCCATGAATGAGCTACTGCGTTAGCTCATTCATGGGTGGGTTTTGGCAAATGTTGCATAGTTATATCCTGGTTTTGGGCTAATTCGCGACTCGAGTTAATTAGCAACTCGAGTTTAACATTGTTTTTTAAATTAGCATGTAAACAATTGTTACAATATTGAGCAGAATTGAAATTTTATTTGGTATTTATTTTTTATATACACATAGGGCTAAAATATATATTAAATATATCTCAAGGGTATAAAATTTTATATGTATTTTTAGTGTGTAGGTAAGTTAAAAAGGTATAAAAAAATGAGTAAAAACATTATAGGACTTCCCCCCATAACAGCTTCTTATCACAGTATTCAAAGTGATATGAGAAGAGAACATTTTCAGCTGGAAAGAGCTCAAAGTATATTTAGCCGCCAGCAGTCAGGTTTTTCATCAGCAGAAAAATTTTTCTCTCAAAAGTCATCTGAAAATACTACCGGAGAAAAATCCTATCAGGAGATGATTGAAAAACTTTTAAGCAAAAAAGAAACCGAATTGGCTAATGCAAAAGAGCTGGTCAATACAAAACAGGCGCAATTAAAACTTAACCAGGAAAAATTTGGTTTAAATGAAGATGATTCCGACGCTACTGATAAAACATCTTTAGAAGAAGAAATGGAACAATTAATTCTGGAAACACGTAAACTTATGGAAAACAGACTGAATAAAGACTTTAAATTCACAAATTTCAGCGAATTCCAGAACTCCTTTGCTAAAGTCTTTAAAAATAGAAATGAAATCGACCACTGGGCTCTCTCGGAAATAGCAGGAAAAAAAGAGGACTTATCCAGAATCCGTCAAGAATACGAAGAAAAATTTGCTTAAATTGATTATGCAAAAGAGCAAGCTTAGAGCGCTTCAAAAACAGAGCAACTAGAATCAATTATTGATCTTAATTTATGGTCTTATCAAAATTTTATTAAGCTAAAAAGTTTTCCAAAAAAGCTTTTTAGCTTTTTTATTATTCCTGTGTCTTTGGCATAATAATCATCTTCAGAAATAGTTTCTTTTGCCGGGCGCATTGTTTTTTCCAGGGAAGAGGGTTTTGAACCAGAAGTGATTTCTTCAGGTTTTTTTTCTTCGATCACCTCTATATGAGTTTTGGTTTTTTCTTTCAAGGTTTTTTTGCATTCCTGTTTTTCTTCTGGTTCCCGGGAGGAGTCGTTCTTTACCGGAATGACTTTATCTTTTCGGGATTGTTTTTCATTCAGAAGCGTATCGGGTTTTACTTTTGGAATTTCATTTTTTTCAATTGACGGAACAGCTGTTTTTTGTGCTTCTCTCAGCTTCTTTTCAATCCGGTTTATATATGAAACCATTTTATCAAGTTTTTGCTCACTTAATTTATGATTTTTATCAGTCATCGCAAGTACCCAGTAACCTTTTTCCCCGAGAACATCGGTAATTTCCCCGCTGAATACGTCCCGGCAGAGCTTTGCATTGAACTTAAGGTACAGTTTTTCCGTGCCAAAGGGCTTAAACATAAATGTAAAGTAATTATTCAGGACCTTTATATCAGAGATCATTACGTCATATGCGACCCCGTCAATATCCATGCTTGCTGTCAGGTCCTGTTGAACAGTTAAGCGAATATTATATTTTTCTTTATCAGGGTTAAATAAAATTCCCTGCCAGACTCCCTCAAGGTCCTTTATCTCATTAAATAACGGCTCAGCTGCAGGATAATTTGTAAAGTATTCAATGACGCTGACAAGGTTTTTTTCAAGATAAACCAGATCTGAATCTGTAATATACGGTTTATCAAGCCTGTAAATTCCTGCCAGGTCGTCATATACCTCTCCTGGCACTACGACTGACCTTTTGCTCATTATTTTTTCAAAACCGGACAGCAGAATTTTATCTTCTCTTTCAGATTTCATTGACTCCAGCTGAAATGAAGTATAAAACCCCAGGGAAAGAAGCCAGCTTTCCTTGCAGGAATAAACCCTGTCTATATCCCGGGATAAATTTTCATAGAAAACAATAAACATATCTCTTACAAAAGCAAGCTTTGTTTCGCTTAAATCCTGGTTTTGCAGGGCATCATAAAAATTCATCCTTATTTTATTAAGATCCTGAGAGGATTTTCCCTGAATATTAATATCATCAAGTATTATGTCAATTATATTCAAAGTCTGGAAAGTATCGCTATATTCCTGCCGGATTTCTGTAAAAGCATTGTTTATTGACTTATCGCTCAGGTCAATAAGGTGGTAATATGAAGCTCCAATTGATCTTCCCAGTGAAAAAATTTTTTTTGCAAGCTCAGTGCTCGTATACTCTTCATGAACCCGGGGATCATACGAAGAAGGGTCTAAAACCTCCACAGGCGCTGTAGGATGCTCAATTTTCGGTCCGACAGGACAGCCTGCATCCGCAAAAGCCTTTGAGCCGCATAATATAAGTATTAAAATTATTATAATTTTACTGAACTTATTACCCATAACCAGACAACCCTATCTTCAGTTATTTTTTAGATATTTCTCCCGCAAATCAGCCATTCAACGGTTTTTCTTAATGCCTTACCCCGGTGGCTGATTTTATTTTTCTCTTCCATGGTTAACTCTGCCATAGTAGCATTTTTTTCGGGTAAATAAAAGACAGGGTCATAACCAAACCCATGACCGCCTGACGGGGAAAAAGCGATTTTTCCCTCACAGGTCTCGGTTACAGAAAAAAGTTTTTCACCTTCAGAAGATACTATTACCATAGAACATACAAATTTTGCTGATCTTTTTTCGGCTGAGACGTCTTTTAATTCTTGCAAAAGCTTATTGTTTCTCTTTTCATCGGTTTTTTCGTACCGGGAAGAGTAAACACCCGGTCTTCCGTTGAGAGCTTGCACTACAAGACCTGAATCATCGGCAAGTGCCGGTAAGTTAGTGATTTTTGCAGCTTCAAATGCTTTTATATAGGCGTTTTGCTCAAAAGTATCTCCGGATTCCTCGGGACTGAATTCGCCTTCTATGCCCTGAACCTCGATACCTGAATTTTCGAGCATTTTTTTTACTTCAGATAATTTATTTTTATTTTTTGTTGCAAAAACAAGCTCTGTAAATTTTTCAGTCATTACCACAGTTAATCCTTACCATATCTTCTGCTTCTTGTCGCAAAATCATGAATCGCTTTTTCAAGGGCAACTTCGTCAAAGTCGGGCCAGAAAGTCTCTGTTACACAAATCTCCGTATATGCTGTCTGCCACAGAAGATAATTGCTAAGTCTTTGCTCTCCTCCTGTTCTTATTAAAAGGTCAGGATCAGGAATTCCTGCTGTATACAGGTAGTTTGATATAAGAGTATCAGTTATTTTTTCAGAGCTATTGATAATACCTGCCTTTATATCCTCATAAATTCTCTTTACCGCATTTGTTATTTCGCTTCGTGAACCGTAATTTATTGCTATTTGAAGGTTAAGCCCTGAATTTTCGGCGGTAAGCTCCTCTGCTTTTAAAAGAACCATTTTTAAATCTTCGCTTAGCGGCTTTAAATCACCAATTATTCTGACTTTTACATTATTTTTATGCAGTTCCTGTATTTCATTTTGAACGGTTTCTTTCAGCAGGTTCATAAGAAATTTTACCTCTTCATATTTTCTTCCCCAGTTCTCCGTGGAAAAAGCATAGACCGTGAGGTATTTAATTCCAAATTTATCCGCGGCTTTTATGGTTTTTTTAAGTGATTTTATGCCTTCTCTATGCCCGAACATGGAAGAGAGATTTTTTTTGCTCGCCCATCTTCTGTTTCCGTCCATTATTATTGCAACATGCTCTAAGCCTGTTCCGACAACGGCTTCTTTTACTAAATCAGTCCGGTAAGTTATGTTTAAAGCCATTTACTTATATATATCCTTAAAACTTACGAATATTAAAAACTCTTACACTGGTTTTAAAATTAAATTTTTTAATTTATATCATTTTCAAGATTATCTCAAATTATATATCAATAGCAATAATTAAGCTAAAAATAAGGAGGTAGAGAATAAAAACTTATGCATTTTAAAATTTTTCAAAAATCGGTAGTGGTATTTTTTGACGTGATGAAATTATCAGGCTGCACTTGATGCGGGGTGACAAATAGTAGAATAGATAGATTATCACGTAATTTTATACCACTACCATCAAAACTTCCATTTTAATATTTTAATTTTGTAATGGTAAAACTCGAATTGCTAATTAACTCGAGTCGCGAATTAGCCCAAAACCAGGATATAACTATGCAACATTTGCCAAAAAATTATAGAGAATCGAAAAGAGGCTCCGCCTCTTTTCTACCTATGGGGCGGCTGTGGGTGGGTTTTGGCAAATGTTGCATACATGCAATTAGCGACTCGAGTTAATTAACTCGAGTGTAAAGATTTTGTAAATAAATTTTAATTTTTTTTTGACTTTGGTAATTTTTTCATTTTAATTGTTTTTATATAAATAGGAATATATAGCAAAGATTTATTTTATTACGATTAATTATATATTTAAGGTGGCTCAGTCAGATGGAAAGAAAAAAAATTGATAATCTTGAAATTTTTGATCCTTACGAACTTATTGAGGAAAAAGAAAAAGTTTCGGAAAATATCGGAAAAGTTCTTGGTTATACAATTTTAAATTATAGAGAAGAAAAAGAGTTTATTACTGAAAGCAGCAAACTTGGCTGTAATAATTTAAACAGCAGTATATTATAATAATTTTTTTTACTTAACTGCTTTTCTGAATACCTCAACCCAGGCTTTTATGCTTTTTTCCTCGGTTTCTGAAATCGGATAATAGATTATTTCATTTATTCCCTTTTTAACAAAATTATCCAGCGGGACCCTGATTTTCTCGTGTTCAAGCTGTTTTTTGCCAAGCGCTATTTTATAGGAATTTATCGTAAAATCAAACTCTTCTATAAACTCCGGATTCTCGATAATCAGGTCAGCCTTGCCTGTAGGTGAAGAGAATTCCTGTTTTATGGGCGAGGTAACATATTCAGAAGCCATATAAACGGGCCAGGTTCCTATTGCAATATCTGTATAGTAATGCTGCAGGATTTTATTAAACTTATAACCGTTTTTAGACATATAACTTGCACCGTACTGGCTCATTCCTACCCCATGCCCGAACCCTCCGCCATGAACCCGGAGTATGGAGAGATAACCGTCTTTAATCACGTTATCAAATACCATATTGGCGCTGGGAAGTGCTTTGGAATCCTTTTTAAATACTCTTCTGATCAGGAGTTCTTTTTTAATAATCCACTCTCCTTTTGAAGTTTTAACTGACAGGGCAATAATTTTGCCGGAAACTCCTCTTGAAACAGCATCAATTCTTTTTATCCTGCCTATGTCACCACCTTTTTTAACCGACGGGGATATTAACTTACAGGACGGGTAATTACTTAAAGTGGAATTAAGTACATTTCTAAGTTCTTCTGCGCCCCACTGCTTTGTCCATCTGTAATACCTGGATTTTTGGTCAAAAGAAGCGGGTTGGCTGGTATAAAAACGCCTGGCTCTTTCATCGCTGTTAAGTACGGAAGTCTTACCGTCATCAGGTTTTCCTTTAAGGTAAGGTAAGGGTGTTGCCGGAAAATTTCCGCCGCCCGGCTCAGAAAAAGCATTTTCAAAGTTCTCGGTATAACCTCCCGCAGTTGAGCTGTATAAAGCAAGGATAACTTCCCCTTCATGCAGTGCAACCAGTCCTTTTGTATTTTCTATTGCCTCGTTCGATTCAGGCGCCTCGGTGTTATATCCAAAATAAACCTGGGACTGAACTGAATCGCATACGTCAAAATGCGGAAAGTTCTTGACCCTTGGTCTTATAGCATAATTTCTTGCCGCAATAGCCTGGGCTTTCAGGGCTTCCATCCCAAAAGACGGAGGAAGTTCATTAGGGACAACTCCTTTTAAATATTCTTCAAGAGCAAGAACATTTACCAGTGATAATTTTCCTTTTTTGTCCGGAACACGGATTATTTCAAAATTTCCCCGATAAGCAGCCTGTTTTCCTTTTCTTTTAAGCCCTGCAACATTGATAGGATTTTCATCAAGGGGCGTGACCCTTATCGGACCGAATACGTGGTCGGCTATTTTTTCATTATTTTTATATATTTTAAAAGAAGTCTTTTCTATCTCGAATTTTATTATGTCTGCCGGTGAGGTTTCACAGATTTTTGAGTTAAAAAACTTATCGAAAAGCTCGAGCTTTCCTTCTGAAAACAGGCTTATTTTTTCATATTCCAGGTTCCGAAAGTTATTAGTGCTGATGCCAGCCCTTATTAAACCGTCAGTCCTGGTAGAAGTGTAAGTTTGTTTGCTTAATGCCTGTGAAGTCAGAAACAATCCAAGAAAAAAAAGGCATATTATTAAAAATTCAGGTTTGTATAACTTCATCTGTAAAGTCGGGATTAATTACAATATTTAAATTATACCTTAATAAAATTGATACCATAATTAAGGGGTAAGGAATAAAAACTTACGCGTTTTAAAATTTTTCAAAAATCCCGCAGATTTTGTTTTTAATTTTCTCCCTGTCTCCCGGCACCATCTTGACAGCCCCCGAAATGTCATTCCGAGGAGGGCGGGCGAAAAAGCGAGAATGTAAGCAGGTAATTGTTATTCGCCCGACGTAGGAATCTGAGCAACGTCGCATTAAGCTATAAATTTTAAGCTTTGACACGGAGTTCCACAGATTGCCACGGGCTCTCAAATTGTCATTGAGCCCTCGCAATGACAATTTGGGTGTTATCAACTCAATTTCGGGAGACCAGGGGAAAGTGCGAAATTCATTTCTTTAATTTTAGCGACAATTAAATCACCCATCCGGGAAGTTCCAACCCGGGTGCATCCTTCGCTCATGATGTCATAGGTTCTGTATCCGTCTTTCAGTACCTGCTGAATTGCCTGTTCAATAAAGTCTGCTTCTTTGTCCATATTAAAGCTGTATTTTAACATCATTGCAGCAGACATTATTGTGGCGATAGGATTTACTTTATCCTGTGCTTTGTACTTGGGCGCGCTTCCATGGGACGGCTCGTACATCGCAGTGCCGCCTTTCTGGGTAAGACTTGCGCTGGCAAGCATTCCTAAAGATCCTGTAAGCATTGAAGCTTCATCAGAGAGAATATCCCCAAACATATTACCTGTAACCACTACATCAAACTGTTTTGGATTTCTGACAAGCTGCATTGCCGCGTTATCAACGTACATATGATTAACTTCGACTTGCGGGTACTCGCTTGCTATTCTTTCAACCACTTCTCTCCAGAGCCTTGATACATCAAGTACATTAGCTTTATCAACCGAGCAGAGTTTTTTCTTTCTTTTCACGGCAATATCAAACGCCAGCCTGACAATGCGTTCTATTTCCGATTCTTTGTAAATCATGTTATTGAACCCGACTTTTTCACCGTTTTTTTCCTCGATTCCTTTAGGTTCTCCAAAGTATATGCCGCTTGTAAGTTCACGCACTATCATAATATCTACGCCTTTAACGGCTTCTTCCTTAAGTGTGGAAGAAGAAATAAGGTCATCATACACAACAGCCGGTCTTAAATTTGCAAATAAATTCAGCTCTTTTCTTATTTTTAGAAGTCCTCTTTCCGGTCTTATGGCAGGATCAAGAGTATCATATTTCCAGTCGCCTATTGCGCCTAAGTATACAGCATCAGAATTTTTAGCAAGCTGAAGCGTGCTCTCAGGCAGAGGAACTCCTTGTGCGTCAATTGCCGCGCCGCCGATTAATCCCTCGTTAAATTCAAAATTCACCCCGAATTTTCCTGAAATCGCCTTTAATACCTTTATTCCCTGGTCAATAATTTCCGGACCTATCCCGTCCCCGGGCAATACAGCTATTTTATAAGTTTTTGTCATTTTTACTTCCTTTCTAATTTTTGCCTGGTGTAATTTATAAGTCCGCCTGCTGAAATCAGCGTCTGAATTTCCGGCGGAAAGGGAGCTATTTCATAAGTTTTATTCCTGGTAAGGTTTTTGACAATCCCGTTTGCCATATCGATTTCCAGTTCATCATCAGCTTCGGTTTCATCAGGAAGACAACTGCTCTCAATGATAGGAAGCCCTATATTAATTGCGTTTCTGAAAAATATCCTGGCAAAGCTCTTTGCTATTACAGCATAAACACCGCTGGCTTTAATTGCGATAGGTGCGTGTTCTCTTGAGCTTCCGCAGCCAAAGTTCTCGCCTGCTACTATAATATCACCTTCCTCTACGTTTTGGGCAAATTTAGAATCTATATCTTCCATGCAATGGGAAGCAAGCTCTTTTGAGTTTGTAGAATTAAGATACCTTGCGGGAATTATAACGTCAGTATCTACATTATCCTTGTAAACCCAAGCTTTTCCCTTGTGTAAATTATTCATCTATGATCTCCTGCTATGCTGAATAGAAAAATTATATCATTAAATATGCAGTGCATTAAGAACCTGTCCGGAAAATAAATTTATCACCCTGAAACAGGTATCACCCCGGTCATTATAGAATGTAATGAATTAAGGAGTAAACAATAAAAACTTACGCATTTTAAAATTTTTTATTACTTCCTTATTTGACATGTATAGCGTATATGCAGGGATTCAAGTTATCTGAATTCCAGGACCAGATGCATGAATTCTATATCATCATAATCCTTGCGTGAAGAAGAATTTAAGTTTACCCCGGTTTTTATTCTGATGTGATTATAAGAATTTACTCTTAAAATTTCAGAAGGTACTCTTAAAATGTGATTATTCCCATTAAAGGCAATTTCCCCGATTTTTTGGGAATTAAAAAACACTTCTACAGGGGAACTTGAGCTTGTCAGAACATTACTTTGCCTCATTCCCTGGGCTGTTAGAGTATCTATACCTATTATAGATCCTATTTTTAACCATATATTGCTCTGGGAAGCGGAATTATCAATATAAAATTCCTTAAAATAAGAAGAACCCGAAGCTATAGTAGAAAAATCCCCCGAATTTGCTGATCTGTCGGAAAACTTGTTATCTCCAAGATGATGTAACCTGGTATCAATAACAAGTTCATTATTTGTTTTTTCAGCAATTGCAATTTTCATAGGTTTTTGCATTTTGTTTTCGTCTATTATCAAAGAAAACGGCTTATAGCCTTTTGCATTAACAGACATAATTAAAGGTCTGGTATCAGGTATATTAATCTGGAATTTTCCGGATTCATCCGTCAGGGTTTGTGTTCCTTTCGATGGAATTGAAACTGAAGCCCCTGCAACCGGCTTACCTGTTCTTTCATTAACAATCATTCCTGATTCAACAATTATATGTTCTTTATTCACAACCCCGGATAACATTTTTGAAAAGGATTTTTCACCCATAAATAAAGATAAGATAATTACCAGAATAAAAGTCCAAATCTTATAGCCCCATGATTTTTTTCTAAGCAAGACCATAGCTTTCCCCCCCTATTTATAAACACTCTCAGGGATTTGTAAAAATCCATAATTATTTTGAGTGCTTGATATAAAGATCTATAAAATTTTAGATCAATCCCCCTTTTTCCAAGTATTGTATACGGTGTTTTAAACTATTTCATTAGAAAAAGGGGTAATTAATATGGAGAAAATAATTCTGAAAAAACATAGTTAGAGGAGGTTTCAAAAGCTAACAAGGTTTTTTAACAGAATAATTATGCAGCCAAATTGTATAAAAACTTAAGTTGCCATCTATAAAAATTTCTCTATTTTACATTACAAAATTTTTTCAAAATGTATAAGCAGCAACTTGAGTTGTATAAAACATAAATCACTCTGATCTCTAATTAATCCGAGTCACTAATTGCATGTATGCAACATTTGCCAAAACCCACCCATGAATGAGCTACTGCGTTAGCTCCCGCTGTCGCGCACAGCCGCCCCAGAGGTGGAAAAGAGGCTCCGCCTCTTTTCGATTCTCTATAATTTTTTGGCAAATGTTGCATAGTCATATCCTTTGTTGCATAGTCATATCCTTGCTTTTGGTTAATTGGCGACTCGAGTTAATTATAAAAAAAATTTTCTTATATGAATTAATGCTTACCTGTTATTTTTATTGATTTCAAATAAAGCTTTTCAGAAAATTTTCCAACTTTAGTTAGAAAAAAATCTAACTTTATCTGAATTTAAAGTAAACTTAACAAACCTTAATATAGAAATACAAATTGAAATTCCCCCGAATGCAATCTTATGCACTCACACGGATGTAAAGAGTAGATAAGGAGAATCTATTTATGAGTATTATTGTTAACACGAACGTAAGCTCTATTATTGTTCAGAGAAGTTTAGGCAATGCAACAAGCAACATTCAGGAATCCTTAAATAAGCTTTCAACAGGCTACAGAATCAACAAAGCAGCTGATGATGCGGCGGGTTTAACCATTTCTGAAAGTTTAAAAGCACAGGGACGCGGTGCAGCTGTCGCATCAGACAACGCTCAGACAGGTATTAACCTGCTGCAAACAGCAGAAGGCGACCTGGCAATTATCCAGGAAAACCTTCAGCGTATCAGGGACCTGACAGTACAGGCAGCTAACGGAACAAACG
>JANQEP010000157.1 GCA_028278305.1 Candidatus Gastranaerophilales bacterium | reverse complement strand
AAAACTTACGCATTTTAAAATTTTTCAAAAATCCCCACCCATGAATGAGCTACTGCGTTAGCTCCCGCTGCCGCCCGCCCTCAGAGGAGGTTAAGGGACGAAGTCCCTTAACAATTCCATATAGATTTTTAAAAAATTTTACGTAAGAATTTTTTCATACTTCCTTAAAATACCCGGGAATTTTTTATTTGTTGCTTACATCTTCTCAGGCGCCGAAACTCCGAGGATCATAAAAGCATTCGAAAGAACCTGTTTTGTAGCCTGGACCAGGGTTAGCCTTGCTTTCATAACGTCGGTATCAGCGTTTAAAACCCTTGTAAACGTGTAAAAATGATGAAAATCCTTTGCCAGATCAAGAATATACCTCGCAATCATATAAGGAGCTCTTGATTTTGCCGCAGAAATCACCAGGTCATCAAAACTCTCCAGTTTTAAAACCAGCGCACGTGTGGAATCAAATTCCCGCGGTTCATCAGTTTTTAAAAGCGGTGTTAGTTGTGAAATTTTAAATGTTTTCGGGCAGAATAACTCATCGAGCTCCTGCCTGCTAAACAGGGCAGTAAGAACATTCCCGGTTTCCCGGTCAGGTCTTTCGCTGGCAGCGGTCCTTAAAATGCTGCAGGAGCGGGCATGCGCATATTGCGAATAATAAACCGGATTCTCATCAGAGCTGGATTTTGCAAGGTCAACATCAAAATCCAGCGTGGTGTTAATATCCCGCATAATCATCCAGTAGCGTGTTCCATCCACACCAACATCGTCTACCAGCTCTTCTAGGGTAACCATTTTTCGCCTTTTCCCCATTCTAACCTGCGCCCCGGAAATTATAAGGTTAACAAGCTGTCCGAGAAGAACTTCCAGGCAGCTGCTATCTTTTCCCAAAGCATCAATGGAGGCTTTAATCCTTGCAACATAACCGTGATGGTCTGCGCCCCATATGTTAATTAACCTCTCAAAACCTCTTCTGATCTTTTCGTAATGATATGCAATATCAGCTGTCAGGTAAGTGTAATCCCCGTTTTGTTTTATGATTACCCTGTCCTGGTCATCCCCGTAATCAGAAGATTTAAACCAGGTTGCACCTTCTTTTTCATAAACTTTTCCGGAATCTTCAAGCTTTTTTATTGCAGGGTTAATTTCATTGTTCTCGTGCAGGGAAGTTTCAGAAAACCAGTTGTCAAAATTAACCCTTAGTCTGTTTAACAGGATTTTTTGCTGCTCAAGTATCAGTTTTTTCCCAAAGTCAGACATCTCATTTACCAGTTCCTGAGAAGGACTGAGAGGATCAGGGTTTTGGGCAAACAATTGCTTAGCACTGTCAGTATTTTCCTTAAGGTATTCTTTAGCTGTTTGAATCAGGTAATCACCAGGATAGTAGTTTTTTAATTCCTTTTCATCTTCAGGAAAGGCGGCATTAATTCCTATTTCCTGAAGGATTCTTATCCACAGGGACTTTCCAAGATTTTTTATCTGTTTTCCAGCATCATTTATATAAAATTCCTGATAAACATCATAGCCTGAGAACTTTAACAACTCGCAAAGCGAACTTCCAAAAGCTGCCCAGCGTCCATGTCCTATGTGAAGTGGTCCTGTAGGGTTAGCGGAAACGTATTCAATCATGGTTTTTTCGCTGTTTCCGATGTTATTTCTTCCAAAGTCACTGTTTTTGACAATTATTTCCTTTATACACTCATAAAGTCTGTTATTTTTGATTTTAAAATTTATAAACCCGGCAACAATATTAATTTCCGCATAATCAGCGCTAATGTATTTAGCGACAGTTTCCGCGATTTTAGGCGGCGGCATTTTGGCATATCTTGCAAGCGGGGATACGTTTACTGCAAAATCTCCAAATTCAGGATTCTTTGGCTTTTCAATAACCATAGAACCTGTATTTTCCAGACTTAACCCGCCTAAATCACCATTTTCTGCCGCTTTATTTACTGCCTCTGTAATTATTTTAGCTATTTCTTCACGAATCATGCGGGACTTTTCCTTAATAACTGCTTTTTTCGAATTATAAAACAAAAAAAATGTAAATCCCCGTAAATTTATATGTTCATAAAAATATAAAAGCTATGGTAAAATGTTTCATATATTGAACTTTCCGGAGATTTGCCTTTAAGAGGTTTATAAATGAGCTTAATAAACGTGAAAAATAAAGCTGCAATGTTTTTCATCGGGTCTGCGCTTATCTTATTTACGGTTATAGGACTGTTATTAGGCTTTAATATAGAGACTGTCATAAAAGTCACAGATCCTGAGGTAATAGAAATAAAACACCTGATAGAGCAAGATGAGGATCTGGAAGCATTACAAAAAATAAAAGTTGCTCCCGGTAATTTAGACAGGCAGATAAGCGCTGTTTTAACCTCAAAAGCTATGGATTTAGAGCCTATATATTTCTTTTTTCTTGCTGATAGAGTTTTTAGCCGTAATAAAGAAAAAGCTGTTTTCTGGTTTTTTACCGGAACCATACGTTCTTACTATGATGCTTTCAGATGTAAGGACAAAACCGCAAGGTCAGGCTTGGGGTACTTACAGGCATTTGCGCCCAAAACAGCTAAATATGTATCTTCAACAAAAAATAAAAGTCAATTTTACCCCGCAGCAGTAAAAGCGCTGGATTGGGACGAGAAACATCCCTCGACAAACTCACCGGTATGGATTTGTAAACACGGTATAAGCGCTATAAAAGGAAAAATTGAAATTTACCCTGAAGAAGATTGGGCATCAATACGCCGGGAGCAAAGAGACAGGTTTAGAAAATCCCTGCAAAAATAGAGGTAAGCATTACTGATTGATTCTTTTATTCTAAAATATTCTTAAATTACCGATTTAAAAAAATCAATAATTTAAGAATATTTTAACCACACGAATGACATGCGACGTTTATAAATTTTTAATCACATGTTTATTTTTTCAGACCACTAAAATACTAAAAATTACTTTTTCAAAGCACTATAGTTTAATTTTTCTCCAGCGTAATTTGCCCTTTTGATCTGTCAACAGTAACTTTGAAATCCTTTAAAAAACTTAAACCCAGAAGACCGGTAATACTGGAATTAGACTCATCTGTGTGAATAGGGAGGTCTGCAATAAGAACATCCACGTTTTTTGCGATCAGACCTTTTACTTCCATTTTGTCAACTTTAACAAGCGGTGCTGTTATATGCCCGCTGCCTGTCATTACCCTGATTTGCGGCGCACCCCTCGTGGAAATATTGAGACTGGAAGCTGCAGCTTTTGAAATCGTGGTATAAGTTGCGCCTGTATCAAAGACAAATTTTGTTTTTAGCCGGTCATTAAGCAATACATTATTGATTATCATTACACTTCCGGTAGTATTTATATTAATTACAGCTTTGTTTATACTTCTATTACCGGAATAAACCGGAGAACCGCCTATATTTCTGAGCCCTGTTTGTGAAAGGCTAACCAGCCTTTCATTTTGAGAATTTTTAATTATTTCTCTATATAATTCTTTAGCTTCATTATATTTTTGCAGGTTTACCAGGCTTACTGCGAGCAGGTACCTGGCTGAATAGTCGTAGGGATACTCAATTGTTATTTTCCTGAAAAATATTTCCGCTTTTTTATATTCCCCTGATTTATAGTAATCTAAACCCTGTCTTAAATTCTCCGCATGAGAGCCGGAAGTAAGCAGCATCAGTATAAAAACAACCAGAGAAATTTTCAGTCTTTTAATCATCGCAATTCCCGGAACCTGCCCTGATCAGGATAATACTTTGTTATTTAATTAATCGGACAGTTCTGATAAAACCTTGATAAATTCCTGTTAAATTCAGACTTAAATTTTACATTAACCGGAGTGGCTAAAAATTATAGCTGAATATTCTACCAATTAATCTTAAAAAATTATCCTAATAACTATCTTAAAGAATAAGAAAATCCGGTAATGAATATGCGAGTATTAAAGCTTAATAATTCTAATCAGAAGATAAATTTTTCACTTCGGTAAGTTATTAAGTTTAATTTAAAAAATTGGAAGGAGAAAATACAGGGAAAAAATGTATGTAAACTTATGAACGTTTAGATTTAAGAAGCACATACTTCTTTAATTAGTTGTAGTTGTTAAGGAGGTTTTTTATGAACTTGAAGAAGTTATCAGTAGCAGCCGCATTGTCAATCGGAATTATGACAATAAGCGGTTTTGCCCAGGCAGACCAATTAGGGGCTGCAGCTCCTGTATGTCCGCCGCCAAGAGCAGAAATGCCATGTCCGATGCCATGCCCGGTTGAACCATGTCCCTGTCCTACAGGTGCAGCTGTTCCTGTAGCTCCTATTATAATGGTTCCACAGGCAGGATGTCCCCGGGAAGTATTTTGTCCTGTAACAGTATCTCCAAGTTGCCCGGGTGGCGCAGCACCTGTAAGTTGTCCTATCGAAGCCTGTTTACCTAACTGTGCACCTAATGCACAAGTTATCAAAAGACAGGCATACGCTTTTCCTGACATAGGAGGTTCAAGTGTTGTAATTCCCAAGGGAAGCCAGCTAATGCAGATTGGCGGACAGGAAGAAGTAATCGCCACGAATGCTTCAACAGCATCAGGTCTTGCAGCGGTTCCTGATTGCGGCGCTCTTACTATCTTCCCGAGAAAACAGGTCGGCGCAGCTGCCGGACTCTGCCCGGTATGTCCTACCCAGGTTATGAACGGAACGGAAATCTTAAGATGTAACATTCCAGGCGCAACAAGAGTATTACAGTCAGCTTCATGTAATCCATGCGGAACAGGCGCCGCTATTCCTATGTTCCCGACAGGCGCCGCTAGCCCGGTTTACCCGGCTTCCCCATATAATCCATATCCTCCAATGGGAGCAGCTTGCCCTGTAAATCCCTGTAATCCTTGTGTTCCTTCCATGCCAATAGGCGCCGCCTGTCCTGTAAACCCATGTGATCCTTGTGATCCTTGCGCAACAGGTATAGAATCTCAATTAAGAGGTACTCCAAGGTCAATTCAAACATCAAGCGGTCTGCAAATTCAAAGAAGTGCACTGGTTCCTGTAATCGTGCCGCAGGCAACAGGCGCCGCCTGCCCGGTTTGCCCTGAATGCCCGACACCTTGCCCTACAGGCGGTGCCTGCCCGGTACCAAGCCAGTTCCCGGATGTTACAAATAACGTAATGTCAGGATGCGATATTAGTAAACTTGCTGCAAAAGGCATTCTTGCAGGCTATCCTGACCGCACTTATAAACCATGTCTTCCCATAATGAGGGACGAATTAGCAAGCGCCCTGGTATCAGGACTTGAACTGGAAAATGTACCTGATTTCCAGCAGCAGATATTCAATGATGTTCCTCTGAGGCACTGGGCAAACAGTGATATAGACAAAGCTTATAACAGAGGTTTAATGGCTGGTTATCCTGATTGCACATTCAAGCCTAATAAAGCCGTAAGCAGGGCTGAGGCATTAAGTATAATGGCTAAGGCTCTTCCCGGGGAAATTTCATCCGGTGAAGCACAACAAATTTTAAGTGCTTATCCTGATTCAAATGAGCTTCCCGGATGGGCTGCATTATCAGTTGCTGAAGCACTCGGTGCAGGGTTAATCTGTGATCTTCCAAGAAATAACCTGATTAGACCTAATGAAAGCGCAACAAGAGCAGAAGTTGCATCAATGGTTGAAAACTTAAGAATAGCCCTGGCTCTTGAGCCATGTCCCGAGCCATGTCCTACAGGTGCGGCTACACAGTTACAACCTCAGATTGTAACCTCAACAATACCAACACTTAAAATGCAGTTTGAAGATATTATCTCAGCCAGAACAAGTGAAGTCGGTGACAGAATCGTTGCCAAAACTACCGAGGCTGTAAATATTGACGGAATGCACTATCCTGCAGGAACTATTGTAAGAGGTAAAGTCTCTGAAGTCGTAAGACCCGGAATCGGTGAATCCGGAGCTATCAGGGTAGAATTTACTTCAATGGGCGGAAATGGCTGCAAGACAACACTTCCAAAAGAAATTCTTTCTGCTACAGTAGTAGAAGAAGATAATCCTAACATCATCGGAAGATTTTTAGCCTGGCCTTTCAGCTGGCCCGGAAAAGTTGCCGGTGTAGCAGGCAGAACAGTCGGCGGAGCTGCTATTATTGCAGGTAATACAGTAGAAAACATGCTGAATAACATTGCTAACGGTACAAACGAACTGTTTAACTTAGAACCTGCAGCAGCGGCAAGAAGCTACTTAATGGCGCTTACTGACCCGTTTGTCGGAGTATTTGATATAACCAGAACAGCTCTTAGCGGAACTGTCGGTATACTTAAAGTATCAGGCGACGAGATTGCATACGTGGTTAAACCTGACGGCTCCAGGGTTGCTCAGATTAACCCTAATGAAGTCCTCTCAGTTGCATTTGGCTGCCCATCCGGTTGTCCTCAGTAATCGCTCACCTAATCACTCAAACAAAGAAGCGGGGAGAAATCCTCGCTTCTTTTTATTTTTTAACAGTGTCATGATGATGCATTTAACTTCCGCTATAGCCTGGTAATTTTCCTATAGGGCAGCCTGTCGCCAGCTCAGGCTAAATTTCCTGTACGGTAAACTCCTCTGATATTTCGTCCCTGGAAATAACGGATAAATCCTGATTCATATGCTCAAGAAGATCAAATAAAGGTTTTCTATATTCAGGTTCGGTAATCAAAGCAATTACAGGAGCCTCATAATCATTATTGGCTATAATATCAGCTACATACTTAATGAATTTCTCTGCATCTTCTGTGTTTTTATATCGCTTATTTTTGCCATTTGTTTTTATGGAGTTTTTAAGAAGTTTTTTATACTGGCTCGGAACTGCTGCTGACCAGATTACATTATTTGAATCGGCAATTTCACTGCAAATCTGTCTGCTTAACAGAATTCGAAGTTCCCTGAGCAGCTCCTCGTTGTCATATTCATATTTTGAAAGATCATTCAGCCTCTCGAATATATAAGGAATATCCTTGATTGAAACTCTTTCCCTTATTAAACTGGCAAAAATATACCTTAAATCTCCAAGGGAAAGTCCGCTGTGTATAAGGTTATCTGCAAGAAAGGCTTTTTCCTCCTCTAAAAGGGCAACATAATTAAGTATGTTTTCATAACTGAGTATTTCTTCAACATATTTAAGCAAAACAATTTCCAGATGACTGGTTATAACCCGGGAAGGAGACATTCCGCTTTCCCAGAAATCTTTTGTGCTGTCCTCGTTTAGCCAAAAAACCTGCTGAGCGTTTATAGGATCAATGTCTTCCAGTGCTTCATCGGGCATACTGTGAATATTTGACTGTCCTATAAAAAATCTTCTGTGATTTGGATATGCAGTCCCTGAAACTGTTGTCAGGTTCCTGATTTTAATTTTATATTCATTCTCATTCATTTCATCGGATATCACAAAATGAACCCTTGGAATTACATATCCCAGCTTATCAGTAAATTTTTGCCTTAGCCTTACACTTTCTGCTATCAAATCGCCGTCTTTTTCGTTGTCTATAAGCTCTGAATGTTCATAGCTTACAGCGATTGTAATCAGGTCCTGGTTTATCCTGCCGTACATACTTGATGGAGAGAGAATTTCCGAGAATTCTGATTTTATTATATTTAATTCGTTTATTTTCTCGGAAAGCTCTTTATTTAAATGTTCTCGTGCTTCTTCTTCCGGGTTAGAGTCCAGGGATTGTTTTATTTGAATTATTTTCCGGCTTTTTTCCCGGATTTCTTTCTGCAAAAACCTGCATTCTTCGTAGAGATCCTCTTTTTTATGCAGAAGTTTTTTCATTCTGGTTTTAAAATCGCCTGAATCAACAACATAATCATCCTCAAACTCATAAATAGCATCTATTTCCCTGTTAAAAATGCATAAATACCGGTAATTACCCTCATCGTTCTCTGTTTCGTTCAGAGAATAAAGCTCCCAGCCTTCCAGGGACATTTCATTAAGGATATTTTCAAGCTCCTGGATATCATCACAGTCACATGACCTGACAGTATACTCAAATCTGGCTTCTTCACGCATTAGGCTAATCCGTTAATGTTTTATCAAATACATTTTATAACAAATCATTCTGAATTAAGGAAGTAATAAAAAATTTTAAAATGATAATTTTATAAACTAACATTTTTTGTTTTAAGGATATTTTCTATTTCTTTCATATAATTCTGTGGAGGTATCTCAAAATTTTCCAGTAATCCTATGATGAGCTTTACTGATTTCAGCTCAAGCCTTAAATCCATTGCCAAATATTTAATTACTTGTCATTTTTCTATATCATTCAGGGAATAGCGCGGTTCATTCCCAGAATTTTTCCCGGGGCAGAGGAGTTTTTCTTTATAATAGGCTCTTAGTGCCGCTATTGGAATATTAATAAGGCTTGCTGCCGTTTCAATTTTAAAAAATGGTTCATCAAGGTTTATGGAATCTTTATACATAAAATATCTGCCTTTCTTAGTTACTGTGCTGATGCGAATCGATCGAGTCGAGGCTTAATTATAATAGTATTTAAAATAATAAAATGCAACAATCTAAGTACGAAGATAGAAAAGAAGAACTTAGTAAG
>JANQEP010000155.1 GCA_028278305.1 Candidatus Gastranaerophilales bacterium | reverse complement strand
AAGAATTTTTTCTTTATTCCTTATATCCTTATTTGCTTAACAAATATCAAAATGATCCTGCTGATGGATTTCAAAGTAACACATCAAAGTCCTGATTATCCTTTCAGATGCTCTGCCATCACCATAAGGATTTGCGGCTGAAGCCATATTTTGATATTTTTCCTTAAAATTTAGCAATTCCTGAACAGAATCAACTATACTTTCAGTATGGGGACCCACAAGCTTAACAGAACCATATTCCACAGCTTCAGGGCGTTCTGTTTCATCTCTCAGCACAAGAACAGGTTTTCCTAACGAAGGCGCTTCTTCCTGAATTCCCCCGGAATCCGTAAGGATAATATATGATTCTTTCATTAAAGCTGCAAACTGAGCATATTCCAGCGGTTCAATGAGTTTTATCCTGTCAATATTACTTAAAAGCCTATAAACTGTCTCTCTTACATTAGGATTAAGATGTACAGGAAAGACAACTTCTATATCAGGATTGTTTTGTACAATAATTTTTATTGCCTCACAGATTTTTTCCAGGGGTTTGCCAAAATTTTCTCTTCTATGCGAGGTAAGAAGAATTGTTTTTAGATTTTTGTCAATACCTAATTCATCAGGATTGAATTTATGATTTTCTACAGTATATAAAAGAGCGTCAATTATAGTATTTCCTGTAAAATAAATACTTTTTTTATCTATACCGGAGTTTATAAGGTTATCAACCGAGCGTTGAGTAGGAGCAAAATGAAAAGAAGATATTAAATCCGCGACAACCCTATTTATTTCCTCCGGAAAAGGATAGTATTTATTAAAAGTTCTTAAACCGGCTTCAACATGCCCTACCGGAATCTTTGAATAAAAAGCTGAAAGGCTCGCAGCAAGAGTTGTTGTGGTATCTCCATGTACGAGTACAACATCCGGTAAAAAATCGTCCACTACTTTTTTTACACCAAAAAGCACGGATGAAGTTAAATTCCAGAGATCCTGGTCTGGTTTCATTAAATTAAGATCATAATCAGATTTTATGTTGAACAAATCCAGCGCCTGATAGAGCATTTCTTTATGCTGGGCAGTGATACAGACTTTGCTGTCAAATATCAGAGGATATTTTTTCAATTCCATAACCACCGGAGCCATTTTTATAGCTTCAGGTCTTGTGCCGAAAATTGAGAGAACTTTAACTTTTTTCAAGACTTATTTTCCCTTTTTTTAAGAATGAAACAAAAAAATCCGCGTAAAAATGAGATAAAATGTGTAGAAATTTTTTGTTTGTTCTTTAAATAATTTTATCATTTATATTCAAATTTTTATTAAGAAATATTAAAGTTTTTTAAGTTTTATGACGATATGTTATATACATATAAAAACAAAATTATTTAAGGAGGTAAGGGATGACTATTAGTAACAAATCACAGGGAAATTATGTGAATCTTTTAAAGCTAAAAGCAGATAAAATTTTTCAAAACAAAAATTTAAACGTGGTTCTGAATGATGATATCTGGGGTGAAGACACACTTCTTCTCAGAAGCGGCAGATACTTAAACGAAGACCTGATAAATAAACTTTTAAATTTTGGCATTAAAAATATTAATGTAAATTTTGTAGAAAAAAATGAAGATGTAAAAGAGCAGGAATTTGTTGTAAATGAATTTATCAAAAACCAGAACGTACTTATAGTTGAAAAAAATATTTTAAATACTGCCTGGTTTGTCAGAAATCTTATAGATATCGGGTTTAGTGAGGGTAATATATTAATTACCGGTGATTATAACTTTATTAATCAGTATTTCAGGGTTAAAAAAATAAATTTTATTTTTATTGGACTTCCCTTATATGAAAAATGTATAAAATGTATAAATAAATACAGCTTGCTCAGGCATACCCATGCTTTTGTAATCATGGAAAGCAGGGATAGTTTAAGAAAAATTGAAAATAATTACAGCTCTGAAGTGAAATTTTTAAGAAAACCACTGAGTTCCAAAACTTTTAATGCTCTTATAAACAGGGCATTGAGCACTAACTTACTTGATTTTTATACAGAAGAGACAAATGTTTGCTAAACTAAAAATAAGTTAAGTTTTATATAAACATATTTTTTCTGAAACCACAATAAAAGAATATATTAATAAAAAAACACCTATAAAATTTTTCTTGTAATAAAAAAAACAGCAAATATAATTTTTTATAATACAAGAAAGGAGTGATGGTGCAGCCCCCGGAAAAAACATTAATTTAGAATTTAAATTTTTTAATTAAAATTACTTGAAATTTTTACAATATAAGCTGAAGTAATGGAATAAAGCGGCTTTTAAGCTTAAAAACTGAATTTTTTATTTTTTATTAAAAGAAGTTTGACTTGAAAAATCTTCATGCTATATTTTTTTTATACCGCAGACAGCTGGTAGCCGAAGGGAAACCTGAAGTTGTAAATGTAAAATAATACAGCCAGCCGAGGTTAAACAGGGTAAAATACTCAATTTATTTGTTGTATATATTGCTGATAAGTTATTCTGCGGTTAAAAGCAGAATATTTTTGTATATATGAAATTCCGAATGGAGGATAGATAAGTTGGCAACAAAAGCTTTTAAGGAAGATAAAGTAAAAACGATAAATGAAGTCGTTTCAAAAGCTAAAGTTGCGATAGTAAGCGATTACAAAGGCTTAACCGTAGCTGAAATTACGGATTTAAGAAGAAGGCTTCAGGAAGAAAAAGGCGATTTTGCAGTAATTAAAAATACACTTGCTAAAATTGCAATTAAAGGAACAGAATATGAAGGTCTCAAAGAATTCCTGACAGGTCCTTCGGCTATCGCAATAGGATTTGAAGACCAGGTTTCACCTGCAAAAGTACTTGCAAAATTTATTAAGGAAAAGAAAAAAACAGAAATCAAAGGCGGTATCCTTGACGGCAAAATTTTAACAGCAGATGAAGTTAAAGAACTCTCAAACCTTCCAGGCAGGGAAGAACTTTATGCCCAAATGCTCGGCAGCATAAATTCACCGGCTCAGGGTATTGTTAATACTGTTAACGGAGTTGCAAGAGCTCTTGTAACAGCTATAGATGCAGTGAGAAAACAAAAAGCACAAGGATAAGTTAGTAAAGATAAAAGGAGAAAACAAATGGCAGTAGTAGAAGAAATTTTAGAAAAGATAGAAGGATTAACATTATTAGAAGCTTCTGATCTCGTGAAAAAAATGGAAGAAAAATTTGGCGTATCAGCGGCAGCACCTGTGGCTATAGCAGCAGCACCCGCCGTAGCAGGCGCTGCAGAAGAGGAAGAAGTATCTGAAGTAAGCGTAATTCTTGATAACGTCGGAGCAAATAAAATCAACGTTCTTAAAGAAGTTCGTGCAATTACAGGACTCGGGCTTAAAGAAGCTAAAGAACTTGTTGATAATGCACCAAAAGCGGTTAAAGAAGGTATTAAAAAAGAAGAGGCAGAAGAAATTAAATCTAAGCTTGAAGCAGCCGGAGCTCAGATTTCAATCAAATAAAAAATATTTCTTTTTCTCAGCTCATCCCATTTAAAACCGGGATGAGCTGAGATTGTTTATTCAAAATTTTTAAGAGGTATCGTTTATTAATAAAGATATGAATTTTTTAAAATCAGAATTTGCCAAACTTGGTGACTCGTTTTGCCAAACTCCTCGGCGGGTTATAACTGTAAATGAAAATAATATTCATAAACCGGTATAAAAGTTTATTTTTCCAGTGTTATTCCTGAGAGTTTGCAGAAAGTGTTCAGATTAGAAAGTGTTTTTACAACTTTTTGAAGAATAAATTCATTTTCAATCTTTTCAGCCAGATTATAAGCTTTTGAATAAGCTTTATAAGCACAGTTGCATGCGTAATCACTTTTTTCTTTTTTCACAGAAGCACTTTCCTGGTAAATTTTTCCAAGCGTAATATAAAGTTCTATCAGCGGATAATATAGCTCGTTGTCTTCAGCAAGGTTTAATACATTTTCAATATTAATCTGTGCTCCCTCGAGATCACCTTTTATTATTTTTATTTCAGCAAGTAACCTTGATAAAATTATAGTTATTATAAAATTATTTATATTAGGTTTTTGGGATACATCCAGCGCCCTGTCGGCTATTTCCTCCGCTTTATCAGGGTTTCCTGTCCTTAATTCTGCTTCTGCGGCAAAATACCAGGCATAAAGCGCACCTGTTGCCATTTTGGTTTCTGAGCAATAGTTTGCTGTTTCCTCATAAATAGTTACAGCATTTTTATAATATTGAAAATGTTGACAAAAATAACCGCTCAAAAGTTTTAAAATGGAAAAAAGATTATAATCCCTGCTTTCTACAGCTAATGATAACGCTGAATAGCAAAGATTTCTTGCCTGCTCAAAGTTTGCCGTCATCATATCTGACAGAACGGATATGAGAAACCATTGCAGCATTGTTTCATTTGATTGATTAACAGAAAATCCTTTTTCTTCAATATTTCCCAGAATGTTTTCACAAACATTGAGATTTCCCTGTATTAACGAAAATAAAGCCCGGCACAATAACGCTTTAAGCTCGTATTCCTGTTGGTTTTCTTTTTCCGCTTTTGCTGCTATTCTGCCTAAAACTTCAATTGCCTGTTTGTTCCCCTGGAAAGTCAGCGCCTTTGCCAGGATATACTCCGCTTCATACTCAATTATCTCAAGATCACCTATACTCAATCCGGGAAAAGCCTGGTTTTTTGAAACTGCCCTGTTTAAAGACGGTAAAATTTCATCCTGCAAAGTTACTATTGCTTCCTGTAGTCTGCCCAGGTTAAAAATTGCATCTATTTTGGGAAACCCCAAAAGCATAACTTCAAGGGAAGATTCCGGTTTTTTTGTCAGGGATACGGCTTTTTCCGCACATTCCAGAACCCCGATAAAATTACCCATTAATTCGTAACTTTTTGATAAATACCCGGATAATTCAATGAGTTTTACATTATTACCTTCATCTTCGTATCTTTTCATTGTTTCAGAAAGATATTTAACAGCTGTTGGGGGGTTTAGTTCGTAATTAACCTTACCTATCTGCTCGCTTATATTTAGTTTTGCCGCTTCTTTTTCCTCTTCAGTCAGTTTTGAGGAGGAAATTCTTTCATATAATTTAATCTGATTCTCTGTATATGTAAGGCTGTCACCGAGAAAAAAAGATTCCTGCGCGGCTTTGCTATAGTAATAAGTCATATTCTCGATATCGCCTGTATTTTCTGCCAGCCTGGCAAGAAAACCACTGTCGGGTTCTACTTTATTATTTTCCAGGACTGACAGTATTTTTGAGCTTATTTCCCCGGTTTTTCCCTCTCTCATTACTTTTTCAAAAACAATTTGCCACAGGTTAATATGTTTGAAAGCGAATTCCTGCTGGTCCAGAACCGAAAAGATACCGTTATTTACCAAAAGATCCAGGGCTTCTTTCATTTTCTGGTTTTCAATTTCTGTTACTGCCTGGATAAACCCGGGAATAAATTTAAACCCGAATACAGCAGACGCAAAAATGATTTTTTCTGCTTCAAATGAAGCCCTGTCAATCATTTCAAGTCTGTGACCAAAGAGGTCTAATAAATCAGAGGGAATTTCAATGTCCTTGAACCGGGGATTAAATCTTAGTCCATGGGCGTCGGTATATATTGCGCCAACCTGGAAAAGATACCACAACGCCTGCTCAACGTAGATTGGCAATCCTTTTGACTGTCTGAAAATTTTATATTTCAGCTCATCAGGTAAAATATTCTCATTATTCAGCATGCTAAGAGTAATTTTGTTCAATTCTTCATTATTAAGATATTTAAGCAATACGAGCAGGAATTGTTTTGATGAAATTTCTTCAGGGAAAAATTCTGCCAGGTTCGTATTGTTAGTATGATTTATTATCAGGAAATTTTTATTTCCCAGAAAACCGTTTTTCAGCAGGTATTTTATACAATCAAAAGAAGCTTTATCAATAAACTCAAAATCTTCAACAATCAATACAATAGGAGCTTTCTTTTCCAGAGCCAGGAAGATCTTTTGTAATGCCTGCTGAACCGCATTATGACTTGCTTCAATATTATCTTCACAATCTTTATACTCATTCAGAAGAATTCTATTGGCTATATTTAAGACTTTTTCGTCACTTATTTCCAGATTAGTTTCAAATGTCTTTTTAATTGATTTTTTAATTTCCTCTTTATCCGAACTCAAAGCAGAAATTCCAAAAAGTATGCACATCAGGTTCTTGAAAAAACTGTAGGGAATATTATTTTTAGCAGGTTCGCAATGTCCGACTACCCAGATAATCTGTTTGTCTTTTACATTTCTGGTTAAAGAAGAAGTGATAGTGGATTTTCCTATTCCGTTCGGGGCGCACAATCCTATTAAACAGCCTTTATCAGAACCGGAGATGATTTCCTGCAAAAATGCCGCTGCTTCACCCCGTGAGAGTTCTTTTTTAAAATGATTGTCAGCAGGCTGTATTTCCTCATCAGGATTAGCGCTTTCAATGCAGGGCTCGGTTGCGGAATCAACGGGGGCAGGTTCTTCTTGAGGCGGAATTTCCTGTCCTGTAGCTTCCTGTATAACCTCTATTTCCGAAATTTCTTCAACCTGTTCCGTTTTTTTGGGAATTTTTTCAACATCTGTTTCTTTTGCGGGCTTATTTGATTCGACTTGCTCCACTGTTACTGTTTTTTGCGGTTCAGTTACTTTTAGTTTCTCTTGTGCAGAAGCTTTTTGCCGCATTTGAGCGCTACATTTACGGCAGTTTTTTGCATTAGGAAAATTAGGAGCTTTACATTGCGGACAGTACCTTATAAGGGTCAAATTACATTTTGTACATTTCGGCTGTCCCAGTTTATTAGGCGCCCGGCATCTCGGACATATTGTTTTTAGCTTAAGCCCGCAGCTTTGACAGACTCTGGCTTGCGCTGAATTTTTTTCCTTACATCGAGGACATATCATTTATGTTTCCTTTACAAAAATTTTTATATTTACTGTTGAAACATTTACATTATGGCATTTCCAGGAATGATCCAAGCTATGAGCGATCTTGGCAGTATTTTACTGTCGCTTCCCTTAAAAAAATTATTCCCGGGCAGTTTCCTCCGGATTTGTTTCTGCAGCCTCTTCTTGGGTTGTTTCAACTTCCGCCGGTGAGCTTACTCTTAATACCGCTGTATCCGGACTTCCCGTGGGTTCTACGCCTTCAGGGAATTTTACATCACTTAAGCTGATTGCTTCATCCATATTTTCTATGTGGGAAATATCAATCTGAATTACAGAAGGAATATTAGCAGGAAGACATTCGACTTCTATTTCAGTTAAGTTTGTTATAAGGTTTCCTCCTGCTTTTACCGCAGGGGATTCACCTGTTACTTCCACCGGAATAATCATTTTAATTTTAGCGTCGCTTCTGATCTTTTGAAATTCCACATTTAAAATATCATCTTTGACAGTTTTGATCTGAACTTTTTTAATGACTGAATCAAAGGATTCTTTACCTACTTTTATAGTAAAAATTGCGTTTTTATCCTTTTTATAGGCATTTATAAATTCCCTGGTATCAAGCTCAAGAGAAAGAGATTCAGAATCTTTCCCGTAGAGAGTTGCAGGAAGTTTGCCTGAGCTTCTAAGTTGTCTTGGATTTAGCGAATCATTTCTTTCCTGAGCAATAAAAGTGTTTTTTGCCATTGTCTTCTCCTTTATGTGTTTTTTAAATATTATTGACTCTTACCTGAGAGAATTTAAAAACCATTAAAAATGGTTTATAGATAGACAGTTTAAAATTATATTTCAAACAAACAAACCATGCCAACCTTTTTAAAGTGAGAAACAGGCAAACAGTAAATAAAGGGTAAAGAATAAAAACTTACGCATTTTAAAATTTTTCAAAAATCCCCACCCGCGCGCCTCTTTTCTATAAATTTTAAGGAATTTTTAAAAATAACTAACCTATCATTCAGGTTAAATATTTTCAAAACTTAAATCCTTAGTCTCTTCCATCCACTCATCAGTGCTGATTTTGCAGGCATGATTCCAGAATTTTTCCAGTGCATAATATTGTCTTTCTTCATAATGCATTATATGTACCACAACATCTCCATAATCAAGTAAATGCCACCTGTTTTTTGAATCCGTTTCCTCTTTTAGAGGAATCCTGCCGTATAGTTTTTTTAAAATTTCTGAAATATTACCGGAAAGGGTTCTGACCTGTACGTTGGAGGTTGCGCTGCAGAGTACAAAATAGTCTGCAATAATCGAAATATTGGCAATATTCAATATATCTATATTTTTAGCCAGCTTGTTATCCATTATTCTGGCGATAATACAGGCAAGGTCACGACTGCCAGGTTCTTGCAATGTTATCTCCTATACTAAAATTTCACTTTAAAAAATTTTCGGACTGAATATAGATAATAGTATAAAGTTTATAATAAATTTTCAAATTTTAATTATTTTTAAGGGGTAAACAATAAAAACTTACGCATTTTAAAATTATTCCCATTCAATAGTGCCCGGGGGTTTTGAGGAAATATCATAAACTACCCGGTTTATGCCGCTAACTTCATTAATAATTCTGTTGGAAATTATGCCCAAAACTTCATAAGGAACCTTCGCCCAATCAGCGGTCATTCCATCGACACTCTCGACCATCCTGAGAGCGGCGGTATTCTCGTAAGTGCGCTCATCGCCCATAACCCCTACGGATTTTACGGGCAGCAGCACTGTAAATGCCTGCCATATATCGTTATAAAGCCCGGCTTTCTTGATTTCCTCAAGGGCTATGGTGTCAGCTTTTCTGAGAATATCCAGCCTCTGCTCCGTAACTTCGCCAAGAACCCTGATTCCAAGACCGGGACCCGGGAACGGATGCCTGTTTATGATTTCATCAGGCATTTCAAGCTCTTTTCCGACCAGCCTGACTTCATCTTTAAAAAGTTCCCTGAAAGGCTCTAACAGCTTAAGGTTCATTTTTTCCGGCAGCCCGCCTACATTATGATGGCTTTTTATGGTTGCGGACGGTCCTTTAAAAGAAACACTTTCTATAACGTCAGGATAAAGTGTTCCCTGTGCCAGGAATTCTGCATTTTCCACTTTTGATGATTCTTCTTCAAAAACTTTTATAAATTCCCTGCCAATGATTTTACGTTTTTGCTCCGGGTCTGTAATTCCTTTTAATCCGGCTAAGAACCTGTCCCGGACATCAACATAAATCAGGTCGATCCGGTAATATTCCCTGAAGACCCGCCGGACTTTTTCAGCCTCATTAGCCCGTAAAAGCCCGTTATTAACAAAAATGCACTTTAACCGGTCGCCTATGGCATTATGAATCAGCACGGAAGCTACTGAAGAATCCACACCTCCGCTTAATCCGCAGATTACGTTTTTATTACCGACCAGTTCCTTTATTTCCCTGGTTTTTGTTTCTATAAAACTCTTCATATTCCAGTTTGGATTACATTTTGAGATTCTGAAAACAAAATTACCAAGAATTTTCATGCCCTCATTAGTATGCACAACCTCAGGATGAAACTGTACTCCGTAAAACTTCTTTTCGGGATGGTATACAGCGGCAAAGTCGCAGTTTTCAGTGCGTGCAGACAGCCTGAACCCTTCAGGAATTGAGCATACTTTATCGCCATGGCTCATCCAGACAGGAAGTTTTCCGGGATTTTCCATGCCCGCAAACAGGTTGTTTTCCTCGACAATTTCTATATGCGCCCTGCCGTATTCCCTTTTTGCGGAATACTCAACCTTTCCGCCGAGGCAATGTGACATAAACTGCATGCCATAACATATTCCGAGGATAGGGATGTTTAGCTCAAAAAGTTCTTTATTGCACAGAGGCGCATTCGGGTCATAAACACTTGAAGGTCCGCCTGATAAAATGATTCCATGGGGGTTAAACTGTTTTATTTCTTCAAGTGAATGGTTAAAAGGATGGATTTCGCAGTAAACGCCGTGCTCCCGGATTCTTCTGGCGATAAGCTGGGTGTATTGCGACCCGAAATCCAGTATTAAAATCTTGTCCAGAGCTGTTGCGACAGTCATTGCAGTATACCCGTTTTTATCAATCCAATTCTAATAATATACTACAAATAGGGTTTCTATGCACAATTTACAAAATTATTTTTCTGGTACTATTGTTTGTCCTAGAATTCTGTGATGTAGGGACATTTTTGCCATACGTTCAGCCAGTCTAGCTAATGTTATATCCTCTGAGACAGGTACTTCTTTATCAGGGTGTTGTATAATATAATCCAATTTGACCTGAACTTTTGAGGACTTCTTGCTTGCCTCCCTTAATCTGAAATGAACATATTCCATCATTGATCTTTCATAATTAAGCGTCTTGCCTGTGACAACTATGGTATTAGCTACTGTAAATCTTCCTTTTTCATTAAGTTTTTTATATTCATTAACATATTGATTTATTTGTCCAAGAATTTTAGGATTATTTTCAGTAATCGTAACTCTGCCGAAACTTAAATTGTTCACTTTATGCCCTTTCATACTTTACTCTCTGAATACATAACTTCCCTGAAAATTAGATTTGTTGTTAAAATTTATCTTTTTTTCAAACTTGTTACAATTATTAATTTATAAATTACCGCTACACCTTTTTAAGAGTCATATCAAAAATTTTAATAAAAATTATAAAAATATAGCAATTTTTTTATTGTGTTTGTTTTTATATTAATATAAATATTATAAAGAGAAAAGTATTGTAGTTAATTTTAGGGGAAAAAGAGGGATTATAGGGATGTCAACTTTTAGTTTTGAACTTAAGCCAGGAGACACATTAGGAGAAGTTATTCAAAAGCACCGGGGTGAGGTAACCCTACAGCTTGGAGTAGATTCTAATACACCTTTATGGGCTCTGGTAAACAAATTCATGGAAAAAATGGGAATGTGTAAAGAAGGTTCTTGCAATGGAAACCAGGCTGCAAGAACGCTGAAGCCAGGAAAGTATTCATCAATATTTAATCCGGACGGCAGAGGTAGCTTAAATTATAATACCGGCGGCGATGAATTTACACCGCTATATTCAAGTCAATCAACCTCAACAGTTACATCATCCGCACCTGGCGCGGTAACTCCGCCAGCTCCACCGCAGGCAAGACCAACAGCGCCTGCTAGACCAACTCCACCGGTTCCGGCAGCAACCGGATCCGGCAGATCAACCACACCCAGATTTAGAGATAATTTTAACTATCACACAATTGAGGATATTATTGACAATAGCAAAACTGAAGAAGCCAGCAGGGATGATGGTGCAGTAATTACAAAATACCATGATTCCGGGAATAAAAATGTAAAGAGAGTTGTGACAACTCCATACGGAGTAATAGAAGAATATATTGACAAAAATAATGATGAAAACCTGGCACTGTTCAAAAAAATAATTAAACACCCGGATGGATCAATAGAAATGTACTTTGATTATGATAATGATAATAAATGGGAACCGACCTCAAAAATAATTAGAGACCAAAACGATAAAATAACAGAGTACATTCTTAATAACGGGAGATGGGAACCGAGAATAACAAAGAACCCCCTCGGCTCTGATAATACAGATACCGGCAGATCTATAGATCAACCTGCTCCAACAGGTACATCAACGTCTAATCCTGCCATGGCAGCTTCACCACCCCCACCACCAAGACCAACAGCGCCGGAAAGAACAGCACCCCCACCAACAGCAAGACCAACTCCATTAGTTCCACCAGCAACCGCACTTGACGAGGGAACCAGACCAGCAGCTTCACCACCAGCTGCAACTAATAGTGATAGGGAGGTTCCGCCAGTTCCACCAGCAAAACCAACAGCAGCAGTATCGATAACACCTGATCTACGATTAAGTGATTTACCTGTTAAAAGAAGTGACATATTTCATTTAACAGGTGGCGGGAGTCTTGTTGTAGAGGAAAACCCGGATGGAAACGTAGTAAGAACTACTATGGTATCCCCTAATTTTACTAGAATATTAGAAAATTCTGACAATAATCCCAGGACTGGAATAGATTTCTTAGATAAAGAAGTATTGGTTACAGGTGTTGATAAAGAAATAATTAAAGAAGTAGGAGGATCTATAACGGTCAAAAACTACACTGATGAAGGAATTGAAAAAACTGTAATAGAGCCGGATGGAAGCAGGAAAAGATATATTTATGATCAAGATAAATGGGTTCCAGCGGGAGAGCAGCAGCGGCAACACAACCCCCACCACCAATAAAACCACCAGCGCCGGCAGCAGCAACACCAGCACCGGCAGCAGATTCAGACGGATCTGATGCAATAGCAAGAATTCTTGGCAGGAAACCTGACACACCTGCATCAACAGCTGTACCATCAGCACCGGCTCCAGCTCCACCAGCTTCCGGCACCGATAACAAAACTGCACCAAAGGCGGCGAATTCTCCAATACCACCGGAAAGACCACCTGGAAGAAGAACAAGAATAGTGGACGATGAAAAAATAATCAGAATAACGCAATTTGATGAAGAAGAAGCTATTGAAAATGTCATTAATAGATTCCCGGATGGAAGAGTAGAAGAGCTTACTGATTATAAAAATAATATTGCAGGAAGAGCAACAGTAATCCACCCAGACGGTAGAACAGTAAAATTTTATAATGAGGATTATGATGAACATTGGGAGAAAACTGTCCGTAAGAGAACAGACGGATCAAGAGATATTTACAGGTATATCGAGATTAACGGGATAAAAAAGGTTCTAGAATATGTCCATGAAGACCCAGATGGAACAGTAAGAAAAATAGTAAATAACCATTATGACCAGCAAGGAAATTATTTAGAACAAACAGTCGCTACATTCCCAGACAATATAATAGAAAGGCGCTTTAATGATTATGGTGATGTGAATTGGGATAGAAAAGAAATAGAAAAAGATGGAGTGATAAAGTATTTATTTAGAGATGGTGAAAACTGGCTAGAAGGAAAATAAAAAATCCCGGCTGAAATAATATTGAATTTAAACCGATTGATATACTTAAAGAAATAATAAATTTCCTAATTCATCCTGTAATTCGGGGACTCTTTGGTGATGGTCACGTCATGCACGTGGCTTTCTTTGTATCCCGCCTGGGTAATTTGTACAAACTTCGCTTTCCTGCGAAGTTCCTGCAAGTCTTTAGCGCCCACATAACCCATACCTGATCTTAACCCGCCCAGCAGCTGGTGAATATTAAATGACAGCGTCCCCCTGTATGGAACCATGCCTTCTATTCCTTCCGGGACAAGCTTTACCTCGCTTTCGGTTTCGCTCTGGAAGTACCTGTCCTTGCTTCCCTGCTTCATAGCTCCCAGTGAACCCATTCCCCTGTACATCTTATAGCTTCTTCCCTGATAGAGGATGGTTTCCCCAGGGCTTTCCTCGGTTCCGGCAAACAGGCTGCCTATCATCACGGAACTTGCTCCCACTGCCAGGGCTTTAATTATATCGCCGGAGAACTTAATACCTCCATCCGCTATAACGGGGATGTTATGCTTGCCTGCCACGCTGCAGCAGTCAATAATCGCTGTTATCTGCGGGACTCCGATGCCTGAAACAATCCTGGTAGTGCAGATTGATCCGGGTCCGATGCCTGTTTTTACCGCGTCGACCCCTGCCTGGATAAGAGCTTCTGTTGCTTCCGCCGTTGCAACATTACCTGCTACCAGCTGGAGGTCAGGATATTGGGATTTAATCTCCCTTATAGACTCCACGACTTTTCTGGAATGCCCATGAGCCGTGTCTATGGCTATTACATCTACACCTGCTTCGATAAGCGCGCTAATCCGCTCATCCCTGTCGTCAGAAACCCCTACCGCTGCCCCGACCCTTAATCTTCCAAGGCTGTCCTTGCAGGAATTAGGGAATTTTATCGCTTTTTCAATGTCTTTTATGGTGATAAGCCCTTTTAATTCGTAGTTGTCATTTACCACAAGAAGTTTTTCAATACGGTTTTTATGCAGGAGCTTTTTAGCCTCTTCAAGGCTGATCCCTGATGGCGCTGTGACAAGGTTTTCCTTTGTCATAACATCTTCTATCTTCTGGCTCAGGTTTGTTTCAAACCTTAAGTCCCTGTTGGTAAGAATTCCTGCCAGGGCGCCGTTTCTGGTTATAGGAAGCCCTGATATATCGTATTTTTTCATAACTTCAAGAGCTTCATATATTTTTTGCCCGGGTTCCATGGTAATCGGGTCAACAATCATTCCGCTTTCGGATTTTTTTACTTTAAAAACTTCCAGAGCCTGCTCTTCAGGGGTCATATTTTTATGGATAAACCCTATTCCCCCTTCCCTGGCAATGCTGATAGCAAGTCTGGATTCTGTAACCGTATCCATTGCCGAGCTCATAAGAGGAATATTAAGGTTTATACGGTTAGTCAGTCTTGTGGCTACGTCCGTATCTTTGGGCAAAACTTCGGATTCCTGCGGGATAAGAAGTATATCATCAAAGGTTAAACCCTGTTTTATATTTATTTCAGTCATTATGTAATTCCTTTTTTAAATTTCCTGCGGGAAGGTTTGATATAGTTTAATACCAAAAAAGCCCCTTTGACAAGGGAACTTTTAAAATTTAAATTAAAAACAAATCCTGGCAAATATTCATTTGCAAGGAACAAAGAAAAAATTCTTAGAAGTGGTCCAGGGTAATTCAATTCTAATTTTAAGCTAATAACGTCATGCCGCACTTGAGAAGCCTGCCCCGTGCTTGACACGGGGTCTCTGTAAAAATCATTAATATGCGATAAATCAAGGTTGAATAGATGCCCCCGTGTCAAGCACGGGGTGACAGTTTAAGCTTAGTTTGCCTAATTTAGAATTGAATAGCCCTGGATTACTTCCTTACTAATACAAAAAAAATTTTTATTTTATAATATATTTGGAGTTTAAAACTAAGGGCGAGTGGCGAAATGGTAGACGCGCTAGTCTTAGGAACTAGTAGGAAACCCCTGTGTGAGTTCGAATCTCACCTCGCCCATTTTATACAGACTAAAAAATATTCAAAGTAAAAATGCTCAATATACTGACTGAAAAATTTCCAAAATATTCAAAAAAGCTGGACCAGATACTTAAGCCCGTAGAAAAAGATCTCTCTCTGCTGGAAGATAATTTAACCGGGAATTTGTACAGCGGAAATTCTGATCTGGACAAAATGGTGAGATATTTTTTCAATTCCGGCGGCAAAAGATTAAGACCGGCTGTATCAATTCTGTTTTCAAAAGCCATTAATAAAGGTCATCTTCTCCCTGATAACTTTGAGCTGGCACTGGCTATTGAAATGATACATACCGCATCCTTGATTCATGATGATGTGATAGATAATTCTGAAACCCGGCGGGGAGTAATGACCTTAAATAAAAAATGGGGAGCAAAAACAGCAGTAATAACCGGGGATTATATACTTTCAAGAGCTCTTACCAGATTGATATCCATAAATACTCCGGTAGCGGAAATATTCTCAAAAACACTGAACGAGCTTTGTATAGGAGAAATTCTTCAGAAAAACCAGAATTATAAAATAATTAGCCTCGAAGACTACATAAATAAGTCGGAAAAAAAAACAGCCAGGCTTTTTATGGCAGGAACCGAATGCGCGGCTGTGATTACGCCGCAGGCAAACAATCTTATAATAAACGCGGCGAGAAGTTATTCTTTGAATTTTGGAATAGCTTTTCAGATAATTGATGATATTCTTAATTTTAACGGAACTCTCCAACAGATTGGCAAACCTGTTGCAAGTGACCTGAAAAACGGAATTATTACAGCTCCTGTAATTTTTGCAAACCGGGAATATGAAGAAAAAGGAGATTTTACCCTGAAAAACCTCATAGATAGAAAATTCAGGAACGAAAAAGATTTTGAAAGAGCATTAAGAATTATTTTTGACTCTGACGGAATAAACAAAGCCCGTATCCTGGCTGAAAATTATATTCAAAAAGCTATAAGCAGCCTGGATGTAATTGAAAATAATTCCTATAAACAGGCTTTAATTGACCTGGCATACTACACTGCCGAAAGAAAATCTTAATTCGATTTTTTAGAGGGATAAAACATAATGGATAAATATAAAAAACTGCTCGAAATTAAAATTAATAAGGAAAAAGTTAAAGCATTCATAAAAGAAACTGTAGAAACCTTATTAATAGTATTTGTACTTGTAGTGCTGATAAGATCCCTGATAGGAGAACCGCGCTGGATTCCTTCCGGCTCTATGGAACCGACATTGCAGATAGGTGATAATCTTATAATTGAAAAGATTTCCTATAGATTTTCAGAGCCTGAAAGAGGTGATATTGTTGTTTTTTATCCGCCGCACCAGGTGCTTGACCCTTCTTTATTGGGGAAATTCAGCCGTATGATAGGCTTTTTCAGCAAGGATGAAGCTTATATCAAGAGAATAATTGCCCTTCCCGGTGACACTGTTGAAGTTGTGCCGAATAAAGGCGTTTATATTAACGGGATTTTAATTAAAGAATCTTATAAAAAAGCGGTATTCTCAGGTATTTGCGACTCTACAATGTTGTGCGGTCCTTATACAGTGCCGGAAGACAGCTATTATATGATGGGCGATAATAGGAACGACAGTACTGACAGCAGGTACTGGGGAGCGCTTCCGGAAGAAAGAATAGTAGGAAAGGCTTTTTTCAGGTTCTGGCCCCTTAACCGTGCAGGAATCCTGAAAAGCGGAAGATATGAGCTTGAACAGGATAAATTTTCCGGTTTTAAGAATTGATATGTAAAATTTAACGTAATATAATAAACTATCTGTTTTTAAGAAGATTTATAAAGAGGTAAATAATGGATCAAATAATAAAGATTTCACTGGACTTAAACGAAAAAACCGAAAATAAATACCAGCTGGTATATGAGATTTCTGATCTTGCAAAAAAACTTATTGATGAGCAACTTCAAAGACCCCCGCAGGATGAATTCGGATATGAAAACGAAGTAGTATATAATTCTTCCATTAAAAAAGAAAAACCGGTTCAGCACGCCATAATGGTAAAAGCCAGCGAGGCTGATGACGGCGGACTTGTCGGGTAAGTAAAAAACATTTCATGTCTAATTCATGCAGTTTAAAATTTGACCTTTCTAAAAAAGAAAAGTTAAAAAACTCTCTTGAAAACCATGGGTTTAGTTTTAAACCCGCTGAACATGCTATCTGGAGGGCACAAAACAGCGAAATTACTATTACCCTTTATAAAAGCGGGAAAATTCTTGTTCAGGGAAAAGACGCTGAAGATTTTACGGCTAAATTTATAGAAGCCTCTTTTGTCCCGCAAAAGCCCGGTCTTAAAGCCTCCGGATATACCAGCTGGATAGGAACGGATGAGTCAGGTAAAGGTGATTACTTTGGACCTCTGGTAATAGCAGGGGTTATGGCTGATGAGAAAAATTTAAAAGAATTATCAGCACTCGGGGTTCAGGATAGCAAAAAATTAACCGATGCCCTGATCAGGAAAATTTCCCCGCAAATAAAAAATATCAGTGTATTTTCAATAGTTACGATAAACCCGGCAAAATACAATGAACTTTACGAAAAAATCGGGAATTTAAACAATCTTCTTGCCTGGGGGCATGCAAGGGCAATCGAGAATATCCTTGAAAAAAAACCATGCATGAACGCTCTATCCGATAAATTCGGTAATGAAACCCTGATAAAAAATGCTCTTTTAAAGCAGGGTAAAAAAATTAATCTTGAGCAAAGAACAAAAGCGGAAGATGATATAGCTGTCGCAGCGGCATCAGTGCTTGCAAGGGATGAGTTTGTCAGAAAAATAGAGAAAATGTCCGGGGAGTACGGGATAAAATTTTCCAAAGGCGCTTCAGAAGAGGTTATTAAACAGGCGAAGATCTTTATTAATAAATACGGTCCTGAAAAATTATCCAATATAGCTAAATTGCATTTTAGGACTACAGAAAAAGTTAAGAATTAATTTTTTGACAGGTGTTGCGAAAATGTAAAGTAAGTGAAAAAATTTTCACGCTTTTGTAAAATCTAAGGGGTACTGAATTTTTTATACCTTCGTATCAGATTACTACGCTCTCATCACTTGTAGCCAGTAATTTTAGTACATCAAAAGTTGTTACAATTCCGATTAACTTATTGTATTCAGTAACCAGAAGCCTGTGAATCTTATTTTCATACATTACTTTTGCCATTTGCGCGATGGTCGCGTCCGGTTCTATGGTAAACAATTCTCTTGACATCATTGTTGAAACCGGGTGATCAAGGAATTTTGAATTCTGAAGGTTTTCAAATTCAATACCTTCTTTATAAGGTACGGAAAAAAAATCATTGGAACTTTCGTTTTGTATGATATCAGTTGCACTTATGACCCCTGAGAGGTTATTATCCTGGTCAAGAACCGGCAGTCCTGAAATTTCATTACTGGAAAAAATTTTTATTACATCTCTTATGGAAATATTTTCTTTTATTGTTACCGGCTCAATAGTCATTATATCTTTTACATAAAATTGCATCCGCTTATTCCTCAGGTTAATGTACAATATAAAGAAATAGCAGAGGCGGCAGTTAATTTCATCAGACGGAAGTTTAAAATAATGGAAATTCTGGATAAAGAGTTTTTTAACAGGGATACTGTTACTGTTGCACAGGAACTTTTAGGCTGTAAATTAAGCCGAAGAATTAACGGGCGAATATACAACGGAATAATTGTGGAAACAGAGGCTTATACGCAGAATGACCCGGCATGCCATGCATTCAGAGGTAAGACTTCCCGCTCTTTAACTCTTTTTAAACAGCCGGGAATTGCTTACGTATATTTTATCTATGGAATGTATCATTGCTTAAACTTTGTAACGGAACCGGAAGATACTGCAGGAGCGGTCTTAATACGTGCGCTTGAACCTGTTTCTCCTCTTGAAAACACAAACGGACCCGGAAAACTCTGCAGGGAAATGAAAATTACAAAAGAACTGAATGAAGTTGATGTTACAGATAAAAAATCCCCTATCCGAACAGAAAAATACTTAAGTATACCATTAAAAAACATTGTTACTACAACAAGAATAGGAATTAAAAAAGCTGTTGATTACCCCTGGCGGTTTTATATTAAAGATAATCTGTTTGTTTCCAGGAAATAGCAAGGAGAAAGACATGCATGAAATAAAACTAAGCAGTATTATAGATGAGCTGTGGCAATGGTTTTCTACTAATAAAGGCAGACCCGCAATAAAGGATTCTACAAAAGTAACCAGCGTAAAGTATGACTGTTTTATAGACAGCTGTGTATCAGATCCCCTTTCTTTTTCTATTTTTGAGCTCTCTAACAATGGGGAAATGCTTGTAGATGATGTTTCAAAACTGATAGAGAGTAAAGCAACTTATTTTCTTTTTGTAAACACGGAAAAAAAGTTTATGGTAATGGTGAAAAACACCCTTGAAAATTGTAAAAAACTCACTCAAGGGGAAAAAGTTGATAATATAAAAGTTAAAATAATTACCTGAAAAAAGCTGAAAAACTGATTTATAAGGAAATAATAAAAAAAATTCCTGAATTTCCGGGTATCAGAGCTGTTTTGTTGTAACAATTAAAAACTTCATTCTTGTTTAAAAGTTATTTTATTAATAAAATAACAAAAAAGAATTAGTAAAGGGTAGAAAAAATATGGTAAATACGATTTTAAATGAAACAAAAGCTTACAGACTTTCTGAAATTAACCATATCATAGGCGGAATCCTTAATGCGGCTCAGGAAGATATTATAATTAAAAAGCTGGCTCCCCCTGCTCTGGCTGATGAAGAAACCCTTGCCCTGGCTATTTCAGAAGAAGAAATAGCAAATATTGCCGAATCGCGCGCAAGAGCAGCTGTTGTTCCGCTTGGGGTTTCGCTGGAAAATATAGCTACGATCGAGGTGGAAAGACCCAGACTTGCCATGATGAAGCTTCTGCATCTTTTCTATACACCGGTTGACGCGTATCCCGGTATTCATGAAAGGGCTTTTGTAGATCCGACGGCAAAATTAGGCGAAAATGTTTCAGTAGGTCCAAATGCTTTTATCGGCAGGGGATGTGCTATAGGCAACAATACCAAGATTTTACCCAATACTTATATAGGAAAATTCACTGAAATCGGCACAAATTGTCTTATCCATCCCGGAGTAAACATCGGGGATAATGCAAAAATAGGAAATAACGTAATAATTAACCACGGGGCAAGCATTGGCGCTGACGGGTTCAGCTTTGTAACCGAAAATCCTGGAACTATAGAAACCGCAAAACAACAGGGCAAAGTAGAAGGTGATTTCAGCGGACAAAAAATTTATAAAATACCGTCCCTCGGCTCTGTAACCATTGAAGATGATGTTGAAATAGGCGCAAATGCCTGTATTGACAGCGGAACTGTTGAAAATACAACCATAGGAAAAGGAACAAAAATAGATGATCTTGCAATGATAGGTCATAACTGTAAAATTGGAAAAAATTGCCTTATTGTCTCACAGGTGGGGATTTCCGGAAGCGTAACCGTTGGTGACAGAGTTGTTTTAGCAGGACAGGTCGGTATTGCTGACCATGTCTGCATAGGGGCAGACTCAATAGTTATGGCTAAAGCCGGTGTAAGCAAGAGCTTTCCTGAAAAAAGCATCATAATAGGTTCTCCTGCCGTTCATAGAAAGGATTTTATAAAACAGCTTAAAGCGCAAAAAGATGCGGCAAAGCTTTTTGATGAAATAAAAGCCCTGAAAAAGGAAATCGAAGAGCTTAAAAAAGGTAAATAAGCATGAAAACCGTCAGTAAAGAAATAAAAATATCCGGAAAAGGATTGATGAGCGGTCTTGACTGTAATGTTAACATTTTTCCTTCCGGGGAAAAAGGCATAAAATTTTATGTTTCAGCCGCAAAAACCCCTGTTATTGCCGGTTATAAGAATGTAGTTTCCACAGATAACTGTGTCACCCTTGCCAACAGCGAAAATACACGTGTTACCCTGGTTGAGCATTTTATGGGAGCATGCGCTTTTGCAGGAATTGACAGCCTGGATGTCTGTGTTGATTCCCCGGAATTGCCGATACTTGACGGGAGTTCAATGGAATGGTACAGCCATTTTATGGATGCAGGAACGGATTCAGGCAGTGATACAGAACAGGTTTGCTTTGAAAAGCCCCTTGCAGTAGCTGATAATAAGACAAATCTTGCGCTTATTCCCGCGGACGAACTTCAGATAACTTACTGTGTGAACTTTAACCATCCTGAGCTGGGAAACAGGTATACAGTTTTTGACCTTAGCCAGGATAAAGCCCGTATAATTGAAGCAAGGACATTTGGTTTCCTGAAAGACCTGGAGAAATTCCGGCAGGCAGGGATGGCTCTCGGTGTTAATCATGAAAACACGGTCGGTCTTACGGAAGATGGCTATACTACAGAATTACGCTCGGAATTCGAGCCGATAAAACACAAAATACTTGATTTAATAGGTGATTTATACCTTACAGGGCTTAATCCTCTTGATTTTAAAGCCCATATAATAGCAAAAAACGCCGGACATAAGACTCATGTTCAATTTGCAAAGCTTATATACGCTTCTGCTATGAGTGAAAACTTAACAAGCGTAGAGTAAAGACTTTACAGGTTTTCCAGTTTTTCAACGAGTTCTGATACCTGCAGGCAGCGTCTTTCTATGTCTTCGAATATAAGCGCAAAACTATCACAGGGTAAACTTTCCGATTCATAAAGGATTGCAAGGGCTGAGAGTTTTGATAAAAAACGAACCGTCTCAATTTCCTGATATATTTTATCTGTCAAATTTTGTTTCATAAGTCATACATAAATTTTTGTTGTAAAATAACTTTAATGTAAATTACCTTTTGTTAATCATTATAACTCAGCCGGTTCAACTTTGTCAACAAAAAAGTTCAATTTTGTAAATAAATATTATGAAAATTCAAGAAATACATCTTATAATCTCAAATAAGGAAAAACGCAATGTAAAGCAGGCTGAGCTTGCAAAAATTTTAAATTTAAGTCGGGAATATATAAGTAAATTATTTAGGGATAACAAGGAATTATCAACTGACAAAGTTGAAATACTTGAAAAACATTTTAACATTAATTTATCTGAGCCTATAATTGAAGGGGAGCAAGTTGTGCGGGTTATAATCCCAAAAGAGGGCAAAATTAAAGTTATAGTGGAATATGAGTAAAAATTTATTATCGAGGAGAAATAAACACAATGACAGAAACACCTATGCAAATGGATATTATGCAGATAATGGAACTTATTCCTCACAGATACCCGTTTTTGCTGGTTGACAGAATCACAGAATGCGTTGCGGGAAAGTATGTTAAAGGTTATAAAAACATTTCAATGAATGAAGATGTTTTTAACGGGCACTTCCCGGGCAACCCGATTTTCCCGGGGGTTCTTATGGTGGAAGCCCTTGCCCAGATCAGCGCAGGTATGGTTATGACAATGCCTCAGTACGCAGGAAAACTTGCCCTGTTTGCCGGAATTGACGGTGTAAGGTTTAAAAAACTTGTAAGACCCGGGGACAGGCTTGAATTTTATTCTGAAATATTAAAACTTAAAGGACCGATTGTAAAAACAAAATGCACAGCTTCAGTTGACGGGGAACTGGCAGTAGAAGCTGAATTAATGTGCGCAATTCAGTAATAGCGTGCCATTTTGAGGCATAGCCTGTAAAATTCTAAAGAGCAGACCTTTCAGGATAACAAGCCAGGCAAAAATAAAGGAGATTTTATGACAGCAGGAATTGAAATTCATTCAACTGCGGCAATAGACCCGGCAGCAGAAATAGAAGAAGGAGTGAAAATTCATCCTTATGCTGTAATTGGTCCCGGTGTAAAAATAGGCTCGGGAACAGAAGTTTTTCCTCACACATATCTTGAGTACTGTGAAATAGGAAAAAACTGCGTAATTGCGCCGGGCGCTTCAATAGGCACAGCGCCCCAGGATTTATCATACAAAGGAGAAAAAACAAGGGTTATTATAGGAGATAACTGCCGAATCAGGGAAAATGTTACAGTAAACAGGGCATCAGGAGAGGGAACAGCCACAGAGATCGGTAATAACTGTATGTTAATGATAGGATCCCATATAGCCCACAACTGTAAGATAGGAAACAACGTAAATATTGCTAATAACGCACTGCTGGGGGGTCATATTATTGTTGAGGATTTTGTTTTCATAGGTGGGGCAGTGGTTATGCACCAGTTTGTCAGGGTAGGGGAATTAACAATTGTCGGCGGGTTCACGGGCACAAGACAGGACCTTCCCCCTTACGCAAAAGTTGACGGCAGACCCGGCAGGATAGTGGGCATTAACTCAGTGGGATTAAAAAGAAAAGGGTTATCTCTTGAAGAGAGAACCCTGATAAAAAAAGCCTTTAATTATTTATGGTTTTCTGAGCTAAACACTCATCAGGCTATTGAAAGGATAAGGGAAGATTGTCCTTCCAGTCAGTATATAAAACATCTTATAGAATTTCTAACCACCAGTAAGCGAGGGGTAACTAAACTTTCAGGCAAAGCTGAGAGCGAGTTTTAAAATAATCCCTGCAACGACGGCATACCGCCAAAGCCCATATTATAACCCACGTTATGAGTGTTTTTTCGTGATTCATCAAGTATCCGGAAATATTCCTTACCGGTTTCATCTGTACCGAACCAGCCGTTATGAGCGGGTAAAAATCCGGCTGCAAATCCGCTTACAGCTCCTATTAATCCGCCTATTGCTGCTGCAGGTATACTAAAAGCACCCATTCCTGCTATCGCACCTGCCGCTACACCTGCTCCAAATCCTGCGGCTGCGCCTGTTAGCCCGCCGGTAATTCCGTATGCAATACTGGATGAGTGTTCTTTGATTATAAAATCATCAAGCGTTTCACCGCCTGAAATTTGCTTGAACGCTTCTGCTATCCGTGCAACAAACAATGCGTGAGTGGGAGCATTCATTTCATCTTTTGAATTTATAAGTATACCCCCTATTATTCTACCATCAACACCGGGTCCTTCGCCTGCCGCTAGAATTAATGCAGCTGCAAGTTGCGGATTTCTGCCCATAACAGCGGCTTTAACCATTTGCTCAATTCTGCTGTTATATCCCCAGTCAGCATGACCTCCCAGTGCTTCTAATTCATTGATGAAAGTTAACGGATCGCCTTTACCATATTTTTTGCAATATATATCGTTGAGAGCTATAAGTTTAAGGGGGTCAATTTTCGGGTCGTTAATTTCGAGTATTTGATCTATTCTGTCGCCGTTTGCAATTCTAAAACCAAATAAAGGATCTCTTTGCGCACGAATGGATTCAGCCATTTGCTCCAGAATCGACCTGTCGGCAAATCTGATATTATTAACTTCAAAACTAGGATTAGCAAGTCCCCTAAGCGCTATATTTGCATCTCTATAACGAGAACTACCTGTAAAATTCACTTCTGCTAAATCGTAAGTCATTCCAAACTTCCTTCCCGAATTATTTAGCTCTAACTAATTAATTTCTGAATTTTAAATAGTTTTAAATTTTTTAAGATTTTTAAGATACTGAATAAGACTAAATTTAAATTACCTTCTAATAATATAAAAACTTTCTTTTGAAAAAAATTGACTAAATTAACAAGTTAATGAAATATTTCTTTACATTTGCAAAAAATAATACTTTAAAATTTCTGGCATTGGTTAAATAACCTGAATCACGAAATACATGAAGCCCTGTAATAGGTGAAGTTTTCTCAAAATCCCCCACCCGCCTCATTTTTATAAATTTTGAAGAATTTTAATTTTTTAAGAGCACTGATGCTGTTAAAAATCCTTGCAAAGTAAACTACTTTAACAGTTTTGCGAATTTTCTCTTACCTGCCTGTAGGATGAGTGAGTCTTTGTCATTAAACCGGATAACCCGGGTAATATCAAAAATTTTTTCATTATCAAGTTTTACCCCGCCTCCTTTGATAAGCCGTTTAGCTTCGCTTTTACTGTCAGCAAGTCCTTTTTCAATCATAAAATCAACAAGAGAGGTGCCTTCTGCCACATTGTATTCAGGTATCTTCTCGGGCAAGCCTTTTTTTCTAAAAATATTTATAAATTCCTCTTCAGCCCTGAAAGCTTCTTCACGTGAATAATAATCAATGATAATAGTTTTAGCCAGCTTCATCTTATAATCTCTTGGATTTACATAATCCATTTTCAGCTGTTCACTATGATTCTGAATTTCTTGCGAAGAAAGGTCTGTTAAAAGTTCAAAATACCTGATTATAAGATCATCAGGTATTGACATTATTTTTCCATACATCTGCTGTGGAGAATCTGTAAAGCTAATACAGTGCTCAGGATAGGTTTTTGACATTTTTTGAATCCCGTCAGTGCCTTCAAGAAGAGGCGTTAACATCACCATCTGCGGGTAGTCATTCCCGTAAGCATGTTGGATATCCCTTCCCATAAGCACGTTAAAACGCTGGTCAGTGCCTCCGAGTTCTACATCAGAGTTTACTATTACAGAATCATAAGCCTGCATCAGAGGATAAAAAAATTCGTGTATGGAAATTGGTCTGCCTTCGTTATACCGCTTGGAAAAATCCTCTCTAACAAGCATCTGGGCTACAGTTACATTGGAAGCCAGCTTTAATAAATCAGTGAGATCCATTTTATGAAGCCAGTCAGCATTATTAACAACTTCTGCTCTTGATATATCAATGATTTTTTCCATCTGTTCAAGATAGGACTTTGCGTTTTCATCAACTTCTTTTTTTGTAAGACCGGGGCGGGTTTCTGATTTTCCTGAAGGATCCCCGATCATAGCGGTTGCACCGCCTATAATTAAGACAACCTGATGACCGAGGTTCTGAAATTGTCTTAGCTTTCTCATAACAACCGAGTGCCCTAGATGCAGGTCAGGTCTTGTAGGATCAAGACCGAGCTTTACCCTGAGAGGTTTATTTTCATCAGAAGATTTTTTCAGTCTCTTTGCAAGTTCTATAACTCCGCCCGGCAAAACTTCTGCTCCCCGGGCAAGAAACTCCGCTTCTTTTATAAAGGTTTCGGGTATTTTAACAATCTGTTCGCTTTCCATTCTTACTTTTTTCCAAAAAAATAAGCTTTTCTTAAATATTATACCAGAATGATATTGTGCTTTTTTTTATAAAGTTTTTTAGGCTTTTTCCAGAGCTTTTTTTAAATAAATGTAAATAAATTTTAATTTAATATATTTTTAGGGCAATTTTTTACAGAAAAAATTTTTTATAAAAGTAAGGAAGCGGTTAGGAAAATTTAAAGTTAAAAGGAAGTTAAAAAAGCTGTTGAAAAAAAATCAAAAAATATTTTCTTCTTAGGAGGCATTCCTAATACTGTTATTAAGAATCTTTAAAAGGCGGTATTAGTTTAAACAGAATTACCCTAATATCCCTCCTCCTAGATAACACATAGTTTATCGGCTCGTTCACAAAAAGCAAAACGAGCTTTTTTTTTTTATGAATTTAAGGAAGAAACAAAAAGTTCTTAGAAGTGGTCTCAAAACCTATTAAGGAATAAAGAAAAAATTTTAAAATGCGTAAATTTTTATTCTTTACCCCTTACTAATAGCTACTTATATTCGGGAAAATTTTTTAACCGGTTTATTATTTTTTTTCATGTTTTTAATTTTTTTCTCAAGCTTTTCTGCTTTATTCGCGTATTTTTCAGTATTGCGTCCTATGCCTACCAGGCTTATGTAAGCTTTGTAGTGCTCGACAGCGTTAAAGTAATAATCTTCCTTTTCAAAAGCCTTTGCTATGCCCAGATGAGTCTGTGGCAGGTAAGGATTCAGCGAAAGGGAATCCCTATAAGCTTCAATAGCTGCCAGTCTTTGTTTTTCCTTATAAAAACCTTCGGCAATCCTGAATTTGGAAATAGCCTGCTCTTCATTCTTTTTAATCCTTTGTTTAAACCTTTTTGCGCGTAAATTATCGGGTTCCAGGATGAGGACCCGGTTAAGGGCAATTTTAGCGGCGGAATAAGACCTGTTAATCATAAAAATTTCTACCAGTCTTAATAGCCCCTCAGTGGTGTGGCTTTGATTCAGCGCTTTTATAAATTCCTTTTCCGCATTATTAAAATCTTTAAATGCTAAATAAGCCTCACCTCTTATAACATGGTCAATTCTGTTGTCCCGGGATTTTTTTATAATATTGCTTAAATAAACCCTTGACCTGTCGTCGTTTTGGGAAGCCCTTGTTACCCTTAAAAGGGCAAGGTAAAGCTCCAGGTTTTCCGGGTCGTATTTTATAGCCTGTTTTAAGTCATATTCGATTGCAATAAGGTCATTTTCCAGAATCGTCCGCTTATAGCTTCCAACTTGCTGCGCTTTTAGAAAATAAGCTTTTGAAAGCCCTTTTAGCGCATCTTTTCTGTATTGAGGCACGTTAAGAAGTTCTTTATAGCAGGTTATTGTCTGGTTTACTTTTTCTATATTCAGTGAAATTTCGGCAATTTTAGCTTTTGCCTCGTGAAAATCCGGGTTAACAGCTAGGGAGTTTCTTAATTCTGCTATGGCAAACTCTTCATCACCCCGGTTTTTGTATATATCAGCCAGGCTTAAATACGGGGAAGTATATTCCGGTTTAATCAGGGACGCTTTTTTATATTCTGCTATTGCAGCAGCTTCATTTTCCTGCATTTCATAAGCTTTACCAAGCATATTATGGACAGGTGCGCTGTTTGGAAATAAGTAAAGCGAGGTTTGAAGGTGTTTTATAGCTTTATTATATTCGCCTTTAGCTATCAGGGCTTCTCCCAGGTGGTAATATGCGGATGAATTCCTGCTATTAAATCTTATAGCCTTAGTATATTCCTCAATAGCGGCATCAGGGCGGTTTTTTGAAAAAAGCACCCTGCCGTAATTCTCAACAGCTTCAGAGTAATCCGGCTTAAGCTCAAGCGCTTTACTGAAATATATTTCTGCTTCTTTTATTTTCCCCTGCTCAAAAAAGATTTTTCCGGCGTTATTGTAAGCCTGGTAAAACTCCGGCGCATTTTCAATTGCCTTTAAAAACTCACCAAGGGCATTTTTAAGCAATTGAGGGATTTTTTTCCTGACTTCCATATTAGAGGAAGCTGTTCTTCTGTAATAAACCATTCCCAGCCCGTTATGAGCAGCGGCATTTTTAGAGTTTTTTTCCAGGATTTTCAGATATTCTTTTTTTGCCGCATCGAGCTTAAATTGCGCTGAATAAATACTTCCAAGATAAGCCCTGGCGTTAAGGTCATCCGGGTTATCGCCGAGAATGGCGTTTATATTCTCTAAAGCCTCATCAAACTTGCTTTTTTCTATTAATTTTTCTATTTTTAAGTAATTTTTGCTTATCCTGCCGGAATATGATTCGGCAAAAGCAGTGTAATTAACAATGTTAGCTAAAAAAAACAGAGACGTTATTATACAAACATAAAAATTTGTCTTTCGCATAATTAACCTCTTACTCATACTTTTGTAAACAATAAATTTTCACCTGCAATATATTTTTAATTGTATAATTTTTTACTTTAAAAGTAAAAATTTGTAGTTTTAAGATTGATTTTTGTATATAAATTATATATAATTATAGCATATTAATTAAGATGGCAAAATATTTTTATGCGTATAGATCCTTTTAAACATAGTTTATTCAGGTACCAGTCAAATCCTGAAATTTTAAAGCAATTGCAGGAGTTGGGATTAAGTTCCACGGGCTCTGTTGAAGGGGATTTAAAGGCAATAAAAGAAGCGGTTAAAAAAATGTCTTTAAACAGCCCTGCTAAAGGTTCCCCACCTGAAACCCCCGCTGAAATGGCTGTTTTTATGAAAAAACTTGGGCTTAAGCCTGCAAATTCAAAAGAAAAAGATCATTGCGCAGTTATTGACAGGCTTAAGGGTATGCTTGCTTCTGCGAGGACAGACGAAGAAAAGCAGAAAGTAAACGATCTGGTAAATGAGTTTAATGTATTAATTGCAACGCTGGAATCTGCCCAAAAACCGGGGCATCCGCATTTAAGCAATTTTACCGGAATGCAGCAACTCGGTAATCTGAATAAGTATTTTATAATTAAATAAGGGATAAACATAAAAACTTACACATTTTAAAAAATTTTACATAAGAATTTTTTGTTACCTCCTTAAATTTATATTTGAAGTAAATTTATTCTAAGCTTGTTTTGTATTAAAAATTTCACCCATTAATTTATCTAAGCCGGGAATTTTATAGTCGAATAATATTCTATTTATAGCGCTTGAGCCGTATTGTTCCAGAATCTTAATGTCATTAGTCTGTGTTAAGCTTTTCGCACTATCCAGGTCTATGGTTGGTATGCCATTTAAAGTACTAACCAAATTAGTTGAAAATAAATCAGGATTTTGAGATTTAATGCCTAAAGTATTTGATAACATTTCATTAATTTTTTCGTTTATAGTTTTATAATTTTCTTTTTTACTTTCCGGTATAGCCGGAATTTCAGGTATATTAGATAAATCAAAGTTTAGAGTATTTGATATGTCAGGTATTTGTAAAAAATTATTTATATTATTACCAAAATTTTGATTAAATGTTATTTGATTCTGTATAATATTTTGTAAAATTGACTCTGAAAGAGAGTTATAGGCAAATGATTGCTTATCTGAACTATTGCCTGTATCGTTTTTTTCATTATAGGGATTTTGCCAAAAGCTATATTTAGAATTTATGTAATCATTTCCAAATAGCATAAAATAATTCTCCTTGAAATTCGATAATATAAGTCGTAATATTTTTAATTTATATATATAAAAAATATATAGTATATAAAATTGCTTTAATTTACAAAAAATTTTAGAAAAAATTAATATAAATTAATATTCTTAATCTGGAGCCTGAAAAAATCTTAGATATTTAAAGCAATGACAACTTCCTTTTATCATAAATTTCGTCACTTCATAAATTACCACTACTTAAATTCACTGGAAAATGGTATATGGGTAACCCCCCTTTTTAAATGAGATGTAAAACGTAAAATTATAAGATAATAATGAATTAAAGTATTAAAAACTTGAGAACCTGGAATGAATATAGTTGGTATAATCCCGGCAAGGGGTGGGTCTAAGAGAACCCCGAGAAAGAATATAAAATTTTTGGCAGGAAAACCCCTTATAGCCCACACCATAGAAGCTGCGCTAAGATCTGTCCTGATTAACAAGCTGGTGGTCTCTACGGAAGACTGGGAAATTGCAAAAGCAGCCGGGGAATACGGTGCAGAAGTTATTATCCGCCCGGCTGAGCTTGCCCGGGATGAGACAAAAACAGCGCCGGTACTCATACATGTTGTAGAAGAGCTGGAAAAACAGGGTTACTATCCAGATATCGTTGTTCTTTTGCAGCCAACCTGTCCGCTAAGGGGAGAAAAAGTCATAGACGGTGCAATTTCACAGCTTATTAACTCTGATAAAGATTCTATTTTTACCGGTGTCAATCTTGGAAAAACCATGCCAAAATGGAAGAGAACTTATGACGGGAGGCTGGTCTCACTTTATAATTATCATTTTCGACCAAGAACCCAGGAGCCTGAGTTGATGGAGGATATGTATGCAGAAAACGGTGCTTTGTATGCTATAAAAATTGATGCGTTCAAAAAACACAGGGATTTCCTGGGAAGCGACGTTGAAATTTTTGAAACTCCATCAATAGTTGATATTGATACCCCTGAAGATTTTAAACGGGCAGAGAAAACTATGATTGAAACAGAAAGAACATCTGAAATTATTGATATGTTTGATAATATTGCTAATAAGTATGATTTTCTCAATAACATAATAAGTTTTGGCAGGCATAAATCTATAAAATGCCAGGCTATCAAGAATGTTCCGCTTCAAAAAGATATGAAAATACTTGATATCTGTACCGGAACAGGGGATATTGCTTTTTTGGTTTCCGAGTTGTTTGATAACCGGATAAATATAACGGCAACGGATTTTTCGGAAAACATGCTGAAAATCGCTGAAAAAAGAGCAGGAAACCGTAAAAATATAACTTTTGTATTTGCAAATGCTATTAACCTGCCTTTTGAAGATGACTCTTTTGACGCTGTATTTATAAGTTTTGGATTAAGAAACCTCACAGACCTGAAAAAAGGTATTAATGAAATAAAAAGAGTATTAAAAGATAGAGGTTTTGTGGTTAATCTTGATACAGGAAAACCTGAAGGCATATTGGGAATTATTTTTAAACTTTATTTTTTCAATATAGTACCGTTAATAGGCAAGGTTTTCAGCGGGAACTTCAAGGCTTACAGGTATTTACCGAAATCCACGCAGAGCTTTCCTTCTCAAAAAGAGCTGGTAAAAGTTTTTGAAAATTCAGGGTTTAAACAAGTTAAAAATTATGATTTTGCTTTTGGAGCTATAGCCCAGCAAGTTGCTGTAAATATTAAAAATAATTAGCTCCGCTTAACAAAATTTTAAATTGACAGCATTCCATGTAATTTTTGACGCTGCCAGAAAGTAAGCACCTTCCTTTTTTGCAAAAAGTTCTCCATTGCGTAATATCTGAGCTTCTTTTGATTTGCCAGTATCCTGTTTTGCAGATTCTTAATAACTGTATCGGAAATAAAAGGGTTTGTTAATAAGGTTTTTAGCTGTTTTTTATCACAAATTATCTTAGACATTAACTTAGCACTGGTTTTTTGCCATTCTGTATCCAAAGCTATTATCTGAATACGCTGGGCTTCGGTAAGGTTCAGGGCTTCCCACCTTACGGCAGGGGCTTGACTTACCTGTATAACACAACTAATTACAGCGCTTTTAAATAAAAACGCTGCGATAAATAAAGATATAACTAACGATTTATAATACTTAGTCACCATATAATAATGAAACAACCTCTTTTGGCGGCGCTGAATCAAGTTCTGTAAGGATAAATTCTTCTGATTTTACATACATTGGTCTGTCTGTTCTTATATACCTGGTTTCGTTGATGTTCACATCATCAGGCTTAACAGGATTAAGCTGTAAAATCGAAAACCAGCCTAAAACAGCCACAAAAACCACTGCGGCAGCTGAAGACAAAATTTTTCTCTTGCTGTTTATCTGCCTGATTTTCTCAATAACTTTTATATGAGTTTTTTGTCTTGCAATATAAACTTCATTACAAACTGAATTTTCCAGGTAATTTCTGGTTAACTCACTTGTTTTCTTGACTTTCTCATACTGCTTTCTGCAAAACTCGCAGTTAATAACGTGTTCCAGGACTTTTATTGTTTTTTCCCCGGGCAATTCACCGTCAATAAAAGCGGATAAGTTAGATTTTACTGTTAAGCATTCCTCAATATCCTGCGGCAGTAATCCTCTAACAGCAGAAAGATTACCGGGAATATCCCGGTCGTTATCCGGGTTGTAGGAGAGCTTAATATTACCGGAAAGATGTTTTATGCTTTCCAATTGCTGTTTACACCCGGGGCAGTTTTCAATATGTTTTGTCACAATTTCCGTTTCTTCATCGGATAATTCCATATCAAAATATGGAGAAAGAAGATTTTTAATCTCGTTACAAGTCAAAAATTCATTCATTGGAGCCTCTTTCATGATTCAAATAAGGTTTTATTTCTTCCTGAAGCCGGGAACGTGCTCTGGCAAGTCTTGATTTAACCGTTCCCATACTGGTTTTGGTTATTTCCGCTATTTCTTCATAACTTAGTCCTTGTAATTCTCTTAAGACGATAACAATACGGAACTGTTCCGGTAAATTTTCAATTGCCTCTTTTATGTGCTTGTCAAGCTCACTTCCAAGGGTTCTTTCCTCGGGAATTTTTTCTGTATCAGCTATATTCATAGCTGAAGGAGCTTCTCCTGATTCCATATTAAGAAAAGGGGCATCTATGGAGATTGTATTAAGCCTTCTGGTCTTTCTTCTAAGTTCGTCATAAAAAAGATTAGTTATTATCTGGTTTAACCAGAACTTGAAAGTAGCCGGTCTTTTAAGGTTTTTAATTGCTTTTGCCATTCTAAAAAGAACTTCCTGGGCAATATCAGGAATATCTGTCCGGTTTGGGTCAAGGTGGTAAAGAGTACTATACACTGATTTTTCATTCCTTTTTATTAGCTCTTCCAGTGCAAGGCGATCATCCTGCTGAGATTTTTTTATTAGCTCATCAAGTTCCATATTTTTATAGATGTCCCTTGGTTTTTTTTTCAAGCAGACCTCTAAGCCCCTCTAACCTGAATTTAAGCGTTACATAAATTTACAATTTAGCAGGCAAGATTTATTGTCATGCCTTACCGGCATTGACTGAGAAAGCCGGGTAAATTTATATTACGCTTTTTTGTCCCGCAGTAATGTTTTTTCATTTTTTACTTATTAAGACGAACTTATTTTAAGACCTGAATAGCATTTTAAATTGATACTTAAAACTTATACAGACACAGGACAGCTAAAAACATAGGGCAATATTATTTGCGGCAACTAAAACTTTTTAGTAATAAAATTTATTACTGAAAAGTTAGACAGTATCAAAATAAGGATATATAATATCTCAAGTCGCTACCTATAAAATTTTTAGCAAATGGCAACTTGAGTTATATAATACTCAAAGGGTAAGGCAAAGACTAAAAGTAAAAAAAGAAAGAAACCATGAACTACAGTGATGAGCTTGTAAAAAAGGATATAAATTATATCTGGCATCCTTTTACACAGATGAAAGACTATGAAACTGAAGCTCCACTTATAATTGATAGTGGCAAGGGGGTTTATATCCGGGATATTGAGGGAAATCAATACATTGACGCTATTTCTTCCTGGTGGGTAAATACTCTCGGGCATTCCCATCCCCGGCTTAATGAGGCGATAAAACGCCAGCTTGAAAAAATTGAACATGTCTTACTTGCCGGGTTTTCCCATGTTCCTGCAATTGAGCTTGCAGAGAGGCTGGTTCAGATTACTCCCGATAAATTAACAAAGGTATTTTATTCTGATAACGGCTCAACAGCAGTGGAAGTTGCGCTGAAAATGGCATATCAGTATTGCCAGCAGGCAGGTATGACCGGGAAAAAAAAATTTGTTGCGCTTAAGAATTCTTACCATGGCGATACAATAGGCGCTGCATCAGTTGGCGGGATTTGTGTCTATCATGAGATTTACAGACCTATGCTGTTTGACATTTTCCAGGCGGAATCTCCTTACTGCTATCGCTGTCCCGCAGGGAAAGACAAAGAAACCTGTGACATAGAGTGTCTTGGATCTGTAGAAGAAATTTTCCGGCAGCATCAACAGGAAATAGCCGGAATCATCGTAGAACCCCTTGTACAGGCAGTAGGCGGAATGATAATTTACCCGGCTGAGTACTTAAAACGGCTTAGAGAGCTATGTGATCAGTATAACGTGCTTTTAATAGATGACGAAGTAGCTATGGGGTTTGGAAGAACAGGAAAGATGTTTGCATTTGAGCATGCCGGGATTACCCCTGACATTGTGTGTCTTGCAAAAGGCATAACAGCAGGCTATCTTCCCCTGGCTGTAACTATGGCGACGGATGAAATTTACCGGGCGTTTTATGATGATTATGAAAAACTAAAAACGTTTTTTCACGGACACAGCTTTACGGGAAATCCTGTTGCTGCCAGTGTGGCAGTGGAAAATTTGAAAATTCTTGAGGAAGATAAAGTTATTGAGTCACTTCAGCCGAAAATCAGGGTCCTGCAGCAGAATCTGGAGAAGTTCAGGGAACTTGACTGTATTGGTGATATCAGGCAGATTGGAATGGTGGGCGCTGTGGAGGTTGTAAAAAATAAGAAAACAAAAGAGACATACAGGTTTGAAGAGAGGATAGGGCATAAAATCTATAAACAGGCTCTGAAAAGAGGCGCGCTTCTGCGACCTTTAGGCAGTGTAATTTACTTTATGCCGCCTTATGTCATAGCAGAAGAGGAAATTGAACAGGTTATTGATATTGGTATAGCTTCTACAAAGGATGCGCTTTTTTCTGTCAGCTAATTTTTAACTTTATTTTACCTGATCTCTGGAAAATGAGCTTAAAGCTTAATAAACCTTTCTTCTAAATCACGCTTCCAGCCGGGAATTAATTCTGATTCATCAAAGAAAATAGCTATCTCTCTCTCAGCATTTTTCAGGGAATCCGAGCCGTGTATTACATTTCTTTCCATTGTATGGGCAAGATCTGCCCTTATAGTACCGGGGTCTGCATTAGCAGGGTTAGTTGCGCCGATCAATTTTCTTGCCGCTTCAACCGCGTTAATTCCTTCCAGGGTTATTGCAACCACAGGTCCGCTTGTTATAAAACTGACAAGGTTTTCAAAAAACGGCTTATTTACGTGCTCTTCATAATGTTTTTCCGCTGTTTTTCTGTTTAACTCAAGAATTTTTATTCCTACAATTTTAAACCCTTTTTTTTCAAACCTTTGTATAATTTCACCTATTAATCCTCTCTGTACCGCATCAGGTTTTATTGCTATGAAAGTTCTTTGCATAAAAATCTCCAGTTTTGCTATTTATAAACATTACCAGAATAATTTTACATAAAAATAAGAAGCTCTGACAGTAAGACAAATTTAATTTTATGGTTAAGCATCCTTTTACCGGGAACGATGT
>JANQEP010000112.1 GCA_028278305.1 Candidatus Gastranaerophilales bacterium | reverse complement strand
GATTGATGATATAGAGTGTACATGAAGGTTAAGCTGTATTTAATAGAATTTATGTTTTGGGTGGATAATTATCAGCTTGGGGAGTGATTCATAAAATGAAAAAATTAACAAAATTTATTTACAAAAGCTTAACTTTATCGGCAATTTGCTTATTTTTAGCTCAATCCGCAGCACTTGCCTCCGGCGAAGCAGTTTTAAAAGCCATAAAAATTGACCTGATGAATAATCAGGATTATAGAGTTATCATAAAAACAGATAAAGATGTACCTGTTAAAAAATACATTACTGCCGCAAATAAAATTGTGCTTGATATGAAAAATACCAGACCGGCACAGTTCGTAAATACTGTTTATAACAACGCTTCTGAAGTTGACCATGTTATAGTGCAGCCTGTCTCTAATGACAGGTTAAGGATATTTCTTCAAGCAACAGGCATTGCTTTCGGTAAAATTATCCTGGATACAAGAGATGAAGCCCTTGATTATCTGCCGGCAGAAAATCTTGCAAAGTCTCAGAACATACAACCTGCGAAAACTTTAATGAATAAAAAAAATCCAGGGACTGAAAAATTTGTACAGGGAAAAAACCAGGTTGAGCCATTAATAATTGATCTTTCTGATAAAAAAACTTCTAAAGCTGCTGTAAATAATTCAGTAGATAAAATAAAATCTGTCACCCCGGTAGTATCCTACGTAGAAAGAAGTAAAAATAACTATAACACCGTCAAAAACTCTATGATGAACAGGTCTGTAATTGGCAGCGTCTTTGGCGCATCGATTTTTGACTGGATATTAAGATTTTTAATGCTTGCAGTCATTATAGCAGGCGGAATCAGGTTTTTAAGAAAACCTAAAAACATTGAGATTGATATTGCCTCACAAAGTATGAAATCCAGGGAAATGAATCTGTATAAATCAGCAGATGCCAAAAAAGAGCTTTTAACAAGAAGTCTTGGAATGCCGGCACAAAAAGAAAACGCTGCTAAAAAACCAAATTACTCTTCAATTTCCCGGTATGGACTGAATGAATATAAAAATAGCCAGCTTCCGCCGAAAAAAACAACTTCACCTATATCAGCAAACCCCGGCATAAATCTAAAACCTGCCTCACAAAATACTACAAGCTTAAAATCAAAGCCCCGGAAGAAAATAAAACAATTAAATCAAACAAAAATGACGCAAAGCCAAACTAATGAAGCAAAACAAAATTTTGACGGAGTAAAATTCCTGGAAACAATGGCTTCTATATACCAAAAAAGCGGCAGGAGCGATTTAGCTTCCGGCATAAGACAAAGCATTATTCAAAAACAACAATCAGCATAATCCGTGGACAAGTAAACCTTTTATTTCCGACTAAAAAGAGACAAGGTTAAACATGAGGCATGAAAAAATTTTCAAAAACCCCATCCGCATATACGATATTCTTAGTTTTTATTTTCTTTTTTTCAGTATTATCGCCTGTAGCAGGTAAAGTTGATGAAAAGAAAGTTAAATTTATACAAATATCAGATGTACATTTGCATGAAAAAGCCGATAATTCCGGAAGCAGGATGTATAAGCATTCACAGGAGCTTTTTACGGACGCTGTAAAACAGGTTAACAATATAGATGATATTGATTTTGTTGTCTTTACCGGGGATATGATAGGACGCCCTGATAAGACGCTTTTAGAGAAGTTTGTTGAAAAAGCGGGTGAAATTAAATATCCCTGGTTCTGTACCACAGGAAACCACGATATTGGGATTCAGGGTCTTAATAAAAAGGTTTTTCTTGATATTTTAAGGGAAAACAGGCATTTTAATGTTGATAAGCCTTATTATGCCCTATCAAAAAACAATTTTGTTTTCTTATTTATGGATGGTACGAATGAAAAGAAAAACACGGCAAACGGTTTTTTCCCTAAAAAAGAGCTATCATGGCTTGAAGAGCAGCTTAAGCTGAACAGGAACTCTTATATAGTAATTTTCCAGCATTACCCGGTAGTTGAGCCTTTTAGTTCAGCTTCTCATTGTGTACTGAACGCTGATGAGTATCTTGAAATTCTTGATAAATATGAAAATGTAATAGCTGTAATAACCGGACATTATCATGTAACTAAAGTAACAGTAAGAAATAAGGTTGCGCATATATCATCACCTGCGCTGGTTCAGTATCCCAATGCTTTCAGGGTTATAACGCTTGAAAATACGGATGAATATGTCTCTATCTCATATGATTTCAAGCCTACAAAACAGAAAAATGTCAGAATGAAGAGTCTTCACCTCATTAATTCTATAAATTTATACGCCGGCAAGGAAAAAGATCAAAACGGAACAATAATTTTACATAAGCCTCTTAAGAAAATTCCGAATACGGATAGCTGTTTAAAATAAAAAATTAACAAAAAATTTTAAAATGCGTAAGTTTGTATTTTTTACCCCTTAATTGAGGAAGCTGAATCTGGAGGAGAACTTGGATAAAGAAAAAGCAGAGATTATCACAAATTGTGATAGGCTCAAAACAATAATGTTTCTTATGCTAAAATAGATTTTATTTGATTGAGGTGTTTATGGAAAATCAAGAATTTCAAAAAACAGTTTTAGAAGAATTAAAAATTCTTAAAGGTCAGACAGACGAAAATACTCAAATGCTTAAAGCTCTTATTCACGCCTCAGAAGTACATAAAGCTGGCATGGATAAATTAACAATTGATGTAGCTCATGTTAAAGGCGATACCACTTCTATAAAAAAAGATTTAACAACAGTGGAAAGAGTAACAGCAAGTAATTATACTGATATTATTGAATTAAAAGCTTTAAAATGACTTCAATAGAATTTATCGGAACAATAATAGGGACTCTGGGCTTTATCGCTATAATTATAATGTTTTACTTTGGTATTAAAACCGCTTAATTGGAAATTATACATTAATTTTAAAAATTTCCAGCCATTTTTTTATAAAATCATATCCGGCTTTCCCGCTTTTTTCCGGATGAAACTGAAAGGCAAATACGTTTTTATGTTCAATGGCAGCTACAAAATCTATGTGATAGTTGCAATAAGCAGAAACTACACCGTTATTTTCAGGCATAACATGGTATGAGTTAACAAAATAAACATAATCATCATTCAGAACAGAATTGTTTTTAGTAGTAATCAGTCGGTTCCAGCCGATTTGCGGAATTTTTCCCCGGGTGAATTTAACAACCTTGCCCGGGAAAATGCCTAATCCTTTTACATCAGGCGCTTCTTCACTACATTCAAACAATACTTGTATCCCCAGGCAAATACCGAGAAACGGCATTCCTTGCGAAATTTTTTCTATCAAAACCTCGGATAAGCCCTTTTTATTAAGAACCTGCATGAATTGTCCAAAATGTCCCTGCCCGGGCAGGATTATTTTTTCAGCGTTTTTTATGTCCCTGGTTTTATCAGTAACCAGGTATTCACAGCCCAAAAATTCAAGAATGTTAGTTACGCTCTTTAAATTCCCGGCTCCATAATCCAGTATTGTTATCATTACTTAAATTTTTGCCTCTTACTATTTTGCATTTTAATTATATCAAATAAACCCGTTTAAAGATGTAAGAAAAAGTTTTTTCCTTTTCTTGCCGGGTGTAAAGTTGCCTATCCCGGCTATGGAGGTGAGCAGATCCGCATTTTAGCAATCAAAGCCTTACTCAGGGCTTATCCCTGTTCTCCGGGACACGGCTTATAAAAATCCTTAAAATTTTTTTCATACTTTCTTATGACCTGATAGGGATTTTAAAACTAATAAAAATTCTGTATAAAGGCGGTATTTACTTAAAAAATAAAAGGTAGGTTAAATGTTTTCCGGAAAAACTAAAAGCTATATTTTTATTTCAATCCTGATTATCTTATTAATCTTATTGAATTATCGAAGTTTTGCGCAGAATACAAAACCGAATATTCCCATGCTGGGGGAAAAAGCACCGGGTTTTACTGCAAAAACAACAAGAGGCATTATAAATTTCCCCAGGGATTATAAAGGTAAGTGGGTAGTTTTTTTCAGCCATCCTTCTGATTTTACCCCTGTATGCACAACAGAGCTTATGACTTTTGCAACAGCTTTTGATGAATTTAAAAAACTTAACGCCGAGCTGTTAGGGCTTTCAGGGGATAGTGTTTCCAGCCATATTGCGTGGCTAAATACAATAAAAAAAAAGATAAAGTATAAAAATATGGAAAATGTAGAAATAAATTTTCCTGTTATTGCTGATTCAGATATGAGTATTGCAAAAAAATACGGTATGATGCAGCCTGAAGTAAGTAATGTTTATACGGTGCGGGCAGTTTTTGTAATTAACCCTGAAGGTATTATAAAATCTATAATCTACTATCCGCCGGCGGTTGGAAGAAACGTAGATGAAATAAAAAGACTAATCAGGGCTTTACAGGTTTCTAAAGAATACAATGTAGCTGTTCCGGCAAACTGGCAGCCCGGTGACAACGTAATTATACCTCCTTACGGCACATATGAAAAAGCTCAGGAAAAACTGCAAAGAGCTAATTTTACAGACTGGTTTATGTGCTTTAAGAAGTTAGATGAAGTAAAACCCGGCAAAATTAGGGATTAAGGTTAATTAACCTGAATTACGAAATACGTAAAACCCTGTAACAGGTGAAATTTTCTCAAAATCGCCCACCCGCCCACCCTCAGAGGTGGTTAAGGGACTGCGTCCCTTAACAATTCCATAATAGATTTTGAGAAAATTTCAAAAAATACAATTCGTGATTAAGGTTAATTAACCCGGGTCGTGAATTAGCCAAAAGT
>JANQEP010000104.1 GCA_028278305.1 Candidatus Gastranaerophilales bacterium | reverse complement strand
CTTGTAAATTTTTATTACTTTAATTTGGATAATCCAAAACTTGTCTTTTAAAATCCGAAATATGGCTTTAAAATTAAAATGAGTTTTTGTGTTTATCTGTTTAAAATTTTTCAGAGATTTACTTAAAAAGACGGTATTTATTATGATAAAAAGAAAAGGTTCCGCATTGATTTTTATAACCGCATTATCAGGGTTATTACTGCTCATTGCAATTACAGCCGGTGTAAACGCGATATCTGATGTCAGTATCACAAACGAAGAAAAGTCAAGGACAATACTTGAGTTTGCCTGTGAATCCGGATTAAACAGGGCAAAAGCAAAAATCGAAAGCTCGTTCAATAACAATATGCTCAGTAATCTTGAACCTGATATAGCTTTTCAGGGAACAAATTCAGATGATACAGGAGCTACACCCGCTGAAAAAGCTTTTGATGATGAAAACTTTGAATCAGCAACTGTTGATTACTACTCTTTTGTAGTGGATGCAGGGGAAAATAATCCTGATATAAGTGTAAGATATTCAATTACAAACGGCAGGGACCCCGGAGAAGATCCCTGGTCAAGAACTCAGGGATTTACCACAAATAAAATGAGAGTGGAAGCCGTTGCTTTTGCCCCTGAATACGGCTGGATCGGTATGACCGAAGATGTATGGGCAAGAAGAACATCACTTTTTATGTACCAGATATTTTTTGAGAATGATCTGGAAATTTTGCCCGGACCTAATTTTAATCTTACGGGTTTAATCCACACAAACGAAGATTTATATCTTAATGCAGGCAATACTTTAAATATATATACGGACAGCCTGACCTCAGCAGGTGATATTTACAGAGGACGGCTCGATAAAAATAGTGTCGGCGGAACCGTAAATATAACTACGAAAGACCAGAACGGTAACCTGGTTGGAATGGGAAAAGACGACGATTCTGAAAATACGGACTGGACTGATATTGCTGCTTCAAACTGGAGCGGAACAGTAAAAGACAGAAGCCTGGGTGCATCAAGACAGGAAGCCCCTGATCTTAAATCCTTTGAACCCGGGGGATATTATGATACTAACGCGGGAATAAGTATTTTTGTCGACACATCCGGTGCACAAACTCTCTATGAAATAACATATAACGGAAGCACGGTAACCCGCACAAGCGATGAGCTGGGCGGCGCCTTAGCGGAAACAGAAGTTTATGATTACAGGGAAAACCCGTCCGGCGGAAATCCCGCTGCAAATACACCTGTTAAAATAACCAATGTTGATCCTAATAAATTGCATAATGCTCTTGGTTATTACCCTGATAACGGCGTAATCTATATGACCCGCGATGATGCGGTTCCTGATACGGATGGTGACCCTTATAATCCGGATCCCGGGCGTAATGTAAGCGGATTTAAGCTTGTTGAAGGTGAAGTCCTGCCTGATGCCACGACTTTTGTAAGTGACCTGCCTGTTTATGTGGAAGGAAACTTTAACCTGCATACGTCTGATGACCCGGCTATTGATACCTGGAAGCCATGTGCGGTAGTATCCGACGCTATAACCCTTCTTTCGGAAAACTGGAGTGATTCAGAAAGTAACTGGAAAGACCCTGCTGTTGACCCTGATAAATCTATGCCGAATGCTACTGATACGGAATTTAACCTGGTTTTAATTACCGGGAATGTCCCTACCCGCACCGGACAGTATAGCGGCGGTTTTGAAAATTTCCCGCGCTTTCTTGAGAGCTGGAGCGGTAAAACCGTTGATATTTCAGGCGGTTTTATACAGCTTTTCAGAAGCAAGTATTCAACAGGAAACTGGAGTTACGGCAGTTATTACAGGGCGCCAAACCGTGACTGGAAGTCTGAGCCCAGATTTGACAATTTAAACGACCTGCCCCCGGAGTTTGTAGATATGTTCCCGAGCGCAGCTATAAGTGTTATTTACTCAGACTGGAGATTAATAAGCAGAAATGAGTCCAGTATAGGTAGTTTTAATGAATAAAAAACTTAAAAAACACGGAATATCCCTTTTTGAGCTTTTAATGGCGATTTCTATATTATCTGTTCTTCTGGCAACAGGATATTTAAACTTTGCAGGTTCCGTAAAAGACCAGCAGGCAAGAAGAAGCGCTCAGAGCATAGGTTATGCAATTAAAAAAGCAAAATATTTTTCAAGAACAAAAGGAGTTGAAACCTCCTTTAATTTTTTACAGGGAAGTAATACATATTCAGTAAATGCGGACGGTCAGGAAATTACAAGTCAGAGTAATTATGGAGCATTATCAGGAACTTTGCCAAACGGCATAATAATTATTACAAATGCCTGTCCTGATTTTCGTTTTAATATGGAAGGCATGCTTACAGACTCTGACGGGGAAATTATTTATAATGACTGCACAATCGCCGTAGGCTATGCTAATGGTCCTCAGGTAACCGTACTAATAAGAGGCAGAACCGGAAATGTTGAATACAGATAAATTTAAAAATAAGACAGCATTACCAGTTATACAAAGCAGAAAAGGCTTTAGTATGACAGAAATGGCTATATCTACAATCATACTGGCAATCATTATGATAGGAGCCGCAGGGTTTTCCACGGGATTCTTCAATGTCTCTGCAACTTCCTCCGTGCAGTTGCTCAATGTTAATCAGTCAAGGGAGCTGGGACAGAATATAACAAATGAAATCACGAATTCCAGATATATATACCCCCCGGGAACCACAATTTCTCTTAGTACAACTCATCCTGTTACCGGTGCAGGCTGGGATTTTACCATAAATACCAATGATTCTGCGGCAATGCTCTTTAGCGAAAATCTTAATAATGACGCGAATGTTACTTATGGTTTTGTTGCATACTTTCTCTCGGATGAAGATGACGGAAGCACTACCTGCTACCAGTTTATTGACAGCCCCTCCTATCAATGGGCACAGAACACTTCCCCTGCAAGTGATTTATTAAGCTTTTCAGGTAATGTTTCCGTTATTATTTCCGACGTGGAGCGCAATAATACAACTTTGAATTATATTTTTAATTACAATAACGGCATCACTGATAAAATACTGCAAGGTGAAATATCAGGCGTAGCTATTAATGATTCTAATGCCCTTATAAAGGGAATAGACTGGCAAATTGCCCAGAATAACATTGAAGCCCAGACAGTAAGAATTAAAGGACTATCAAAAAATGTTCCGAGATTTATTGAATAAAAAATATTGCAGAGGCTATTCTTTAATAGAGCTTATGATGGCGGTTTTATTTTTCGGAATCGTCGCTGTTGCGTTGAGCCCGCCCATAACAAATTCTATGTACCTTACTTTTGATAATAAAAATATTAATAGTGCAAATAACCTTGCAAAGACTTATTTGAGAGATTTACAGGATTCCTGGAAAATCCAGGCTGACTATGACCAGGGAACTTTAATTAATGCGGGCAATGAATATACTGATAATGGAAATTACAATGTAGCAGTTAATTCTCAGGCTCTCGAGACCAATGGCAATGGTAATGTAATATTGAGAAGGATCAATATAGTATATAAAGACAGTGACGGAAACACTTTGTGCGATATTTACTATGATTATAACCGCCCCGGAAGTATTTGAGAAAATTTCAAAAAATACAATTCGTGATTCGAGTTATTTACCCCTTAAACGTCAGTGCACTTTGCTCGTTTGATCTTTATGAATCATGGTCCCAATACCATGTTCGGTAAAAATTTCAAGCAAAAGGCTGTGCTCAATTCTTCCATCGAGAATATGAACTGTCTTAACTCCTTTTTTAACACCTTCAATACAGCAGTCAACTTTGGGAATCATTCCGCCTGATATAATCCCCTGTTGGATTAAATTTTCCGCTTCAGTTATGGTCATGTTTGAAATTATTGATTTTGAGTCGCTGACTTCTTTTAATACGCCTTCTATATCGGTTAAAAAAACAAGCTTTTCCGCTTTAAGAGCTCCGGCAATTGCTGAAGCTGCATAATCAGCGTTTATGTTATAAGAATTTCCCTTCATATCCTTCGCAACAGGCGCAATAATAGGTATAAACCCTTTTTCTGTAAGGGCTTCTATAAGTCCGGGATTAACTGACTCGACTTCCCCGATGAACCCTGCATCCTGTCCGTTTATGAGCTTTTTCCTTGCAATAAGTATATTCCCGTCTTTGCCGCTTATTCCCACGGCGTTCAGTTCGTGGTTTTCAATATCAGTAACGATTTCCTTATTAACTTTTCCGGCGAGCACCATTTCAACAGCTTCCATGGTCTCCTCGTCCGTAACCCGCAAGCCGTTTACAAATTCTGACTTTTTGCCTATTCTCTTTAGCTGCTTATTTATTTCAGGACCGCCGCCATGTACTATAATAGGGCATATTCCCACGAGTTTCATAAGCACAATATCCTGAATCACTTTTTTTTTCAATTCATTTTTTATCATAGCGCTTCCGCCATACTTTATTACAAAGGTTTTTCCGCTGAAAGACTTTATATACGGAAGCGCTTCTATAAGAGTTTTAGCTTTATCTATGTATTTTTGCATTTATTACCCGGTTTTTATTTATTATAAAAATTCTAACACGAGCTTTTTTATATAAAGCTTAATTTTTAAGGGGTAAAGAATAAAAACTTACGCATTTTAAAAAATTGTAAATATTTGTAAAAAAGAGCCGGCAAAAATTATCACTTTTTTCTTTAGAAGTTTTGAAAAGATAGAAAGCAATTCAATCCGGTAAAAAATATCAACATCTATATAAAAAATGAAAAAATAATGCCTCAAGTACAACTTTTTGCTCCAAAAATTGATCAGGAAAAACAAAAAAATAAAAAAAAACGCTAACTTAATAAATATTGGTTTAACAATCAACAGTAAATAGTATTCAAAATTTGTTCAGAAAAGACGAGGATTAAAGATTCATAAACAATAAACCAGACATAACAAAAAAGACAAACTAAACACCGATAACGTAGCTAGGTATCAATCAGCAGACAATTGTCTGCTGTTTTTATTTAAAAATTTTAAAATGCGTAAGTTTTTATTCTTTACCCCTTATTACCGGAATTTTTTGTTTGCTCCTTAACATAAACATTATTCACTGGTTATAAAAAAGATCCTCAATAATAGAGGATCTTTTTTATTTAAAGGTTTTTTAAAATTATTTACTTACCTAAAGCTTTTTTGTTAATTGAACCGGGTATATTTTGCCAATTGGCAGCCATAATTTTTTTGAATGCTTTTAAAGCTGTATCTTCCAGTTCACCTAACTCTTCTGCGTTCATAATGAGTTCTCTGAGCGGTAATAAAGCTCTCTGGTCGCGAAGTACACCAAGTGCCGCTGCTGCGCCTGCTCTTACGAGTTCATTTTCTGATTCATTCTGAAGAACTTCTATTAAAGCCGGAACTGCTTTTGTATCACCAAGTTTGCCGAGTGAAGTAACAGCATAAATTCTTACATTAACCCACTCATCTTTAAGCATTTTAATAATGTGGTCAACTGCTTTTTTGTCAGCGAGTTCTCCGAGTGCTCTGGTAGCATCACAGCGAACATTTACTTTTTCATGAACCAGGGATTCAATTAATGCATCTACTGCAATGTCGCCGATTTCAATAAGAGCGTCAGTTGCTGTTATGCAAACCTGGCTGTTTTCATCATTAAGTGATTCCACCAGGGGAGTAACAACTTCTTCACCCCCGAGCCGGCCGAGTGCGCGAGCTGCTCTTACTCTTACATCTACGTTTCTGTCTTCTCTTAAAGAAGTAATTAAAGGCTGTACCGCTTCCGGATCATTAAGCTCACCAAGAGCTCTTGCTGCGTAAAGTCTGACTGAGCCGTTCTTGTCATTTTTTAATGCATCAATTAAAGGCTCAACTGCTTCTGACTGACCCATTTCTCCGAGGAGCCTGGCCGCATTGTAGCGTACTTTTTCAGAATTACTGTTTTTTAAGTCGTGTACTAATTCCTCAAAAGACTTGTCACTTTTTTTCTTTCTATTATTGACGGATTTTACTGGCATTACTTACTTTCCTCCGGTATTCCTTCTTATTTACGTTACATGATAGTCACCTCCAGTCAGGCTTACTTTTTATCTAACCAAGCTAAATTTAATAGCTTCCATTTAATATAAAACATTCAATCAGATAAAATTGCCAAACTTTTGGTTAAATATTAAGTTTTATAAAAAGTTTTGAAAAACATCTTTTCTCACTACCTTATAAAACTATCTTTTTTATTAACAAGTGTTAATTAAGGGTAAAATTAACACTTGTTACAATAATAATAATAGCATATTTTCAATATATTTCCTGTTTTTGTTTACAAAAGTTAATACATGTTAACAACTGTTTTTTTAATATTATGTACGTTTAAGTTTTTTGGGTATCTTTTTATAATATATTTGTTAAGTTTTTATTAGAAAATAATTAAAGTAACAATATTTTTTATTTAATGACCTTAAAAAGCAAGAATATTTTTCAAAAAACAATTAATATTAACCTTAATTATATTGTAGCAGATTAAAATTTCCTTGTGTACATAAAAATACCAAAAGGCAAGTTCTGTTATACCTCTCCAAGAAAATAATTATGTAATGTGGGAAAATAATATCTGGAGAGGTATTAAGGAAGTAATAAAAAATTCTTACGTAAAATTTTTTATTATTTATCCCTTAATTGCGTTCCTGTCATTGAAGTTTATTAACAAATGTTAAATAAACGTTTAATTTTAAAATAAGCCCTGATTCCTTAAAAAATAAAGGAAATTTTATATTAGTTTTTAAAATTTGGATATAAATTTATGTTTAAATTTGATTTTTTGCACTAATAAACAAATTGTGTAATAATCAAAATCGTTAATAGTCTAACCATTCCTTTCTTGACTGATGCGGCCTCAGGTCGCATTTATTTTTTGCCTGACATTTCCCGCACCAAGAAGTAGCTGTGTCATTGCTGTACACATCTGATGGATAGATTGCGGAGCCTGCCCGGAGCAAAGGGAATTTTAAGAGTCCCCATCCTCCCTCTTTGCAAGCCTCGCCTGACGTTATGATTTTTATAAGGCACTTTTAAGACCGCTTCTGCTAAAAAATTTTTATTTACCCCTTACAAATAGCGAAGTTTTGTAAGGACTTAAGTAATTACAAAAGTGAAGTATTAAGTATGAATAAAATATGATATTTATGTACTTACAGTGCACATATAAGGCTACAAAAATGATAGAAAAAAAGTTTTTACGAAGCGGAAACAGCTGGTGTATAATTATTCCTTCAAGTGTCATAAAAATACTCGGAGTAAATCCTGAAGAGGATACTGTTCAACTATTTCTGGAAAACGACAAAATAATAATCAAACCGGTTAAATCGGAAGATGATTAAAAGTGGTCTTAAAAACGGATTATAATTTCATTCCTGACGTGCCGGCAAGGCGGGTGTCACCCTGAGCCGGGAGAAGTTGCGTTGATTTGTATATTTATGCAATGCAAAGGGTCTTATTATTTTTTTCGTTTCAAGAAGTCCCCGCATGGGCGTTTTAAGAAATTTTGAGTCAGTCATATTAAGCCTTTCATCAGATTGTTGATTACAAAAAATATTTTCCGGCTCTAAGTTAAGAGACCAAATAACTTCTTTGCAGTATATATTTAATCTTTATTGTAAAATTATGTTAGAAAATTAGCATTATTATTGAGAGAGAAAATGGTGATGTCAGGAATTATGCAGGATAAAAAACAGACAAAAATAAAAGACAGCTGGTGTGGAAAGTTAGCTGAAGATCATATAAACAAGCGGGTCAATGTATCAGGATGGGTTTCTACCATCAGGGACCTTGGCGGAATTATATTTGTGGAATTAAGAGACCGATCAGGCATAATACAGATAGTATCAGACCCCAGCAAAAATCCGGAAGTTCACGAAATATTTGAACAATTAAGGGATGAATACGTCATAAGCATTTCAGGCATTGTTTCGCAAAGACCGGAAGATACCTTTAACCCTAATTTAAGTACCGGCAGAATAGAAATTTATCCCGATAAAACACAGATTCTTAACAAAGCTGAAACCCCGCCGTTTATGATAGATACAGACCAGGAAATAAGCGAGGATTTACGGCTAAAATACAGATATCTTGATATAAGAAGACCTAAAATGCTGAATAACCTTATTTTAAGACATAATATAGTAACAGCTGTCAGGAATTTTCTTAATACCCGGGAATTTTTGGAAGTTGAAACCCCGGAATTAATAAAGACCACACCGGAAGGCGCCAGGGACTACCTTGTTCCGAGCAGGATTTTCCCGGGGAAATTCTATGCCCTGCCGCAGTCACCCCAGCTTTTCAAGCAGCTTTTAATGGTCGGGGGAATAGAGAGATATTACCAGATAGCAAAATGTTTTCGCGACGAAGCCCAAAGAGCTGACCGCCAGCCTGAGTTTAGCCAGATTGACCTTGAAATGTCTTTTGTTGAAAGCGAAGATGTAATGCAGATTACCGAGGGCATAATTGTTGAGGCTTTTAAATGCGCGGGAATAGAGCTGGACTTACCGTTTGAGCGTTTAACCCATAAAGATGCAATGGAAAAATACGGCACAGACCGTCCTGACAGAAGGTTTAACCTGCAACTCACAGATATGAGCGATATTATGGAAAAAAGTTCATTTGCGGCATTTGCAGACCAGGTTAAAGCCGGGGGTTCGGTAAGAACAATATGTGTTGAGGGAATTTCCGAATACAGCAGAAAAGATATGGATGATATCAGAAACCTGGCAATTTCTTTCGGGGCAAAAGGTCTGGCATGGATTACCTACGGTCTTGACGGATCCGTAAAATCCCCTGTGCTTAAATTTCTTACCGAGCGGGAAATCGGGGAGATTCAGCAAAGATCAGGGGCAAACCCGGGTGATATAGTATTTCTGGTAGCTGATAAAAACGAAGTTGTATTTGATGTTCTGGGCAGACTAAGACTGCATTTCGGGGAAAGGTTAAACCTTATAGATAAGTCAAAGCATGACCTTTTATGGATTGTTGATTTTCCTATGTTTGAAATGGACGAGGAAGAAAACCGGCTGGTATCTGTACATCATCCATTCACTTCCCCGAACCCGGAAGATACCGGTTTACTTGAATCTGAACCTTTTAAATGCAGGGCTTTAGCTTATGATATTGTCTATAACGGCAATGAGCTGGGCGGGGGAAGTATAAGAATCCATAGTCCTGAGCTTCAAAGCAGGGTATTCAGCATACTGGGATTATCAGAAGAAGAAATACAGGAAAAATTCGGCTTTCTTGTAAATGCTTTCAAGTACGGAGCGCCGCCTCATGGCGGGCTGGCGTTGGGGCTTGACAGGCTGGTGGCTCTTCTTGCAGGAGCAAATTCCATCAGGGAAGTCATGGCTTTTCCCAAAACAAACCAGGCAAGGTGTTTAATGACCGATGCCCCTGCCGGGGTTTCCGGGCAGCAGCTTCAGGAATTACATCTGAAAACTGTTTTGCCCGCAAAAAAATAACGCGCCATTGAGGTTAAGCTGTTTCTCCTTGTCTCCCGGCACCATGTTGACAGCCCCCGAAATGTCATTCCGAGCAGCGCGGGCGAAAAAGCGAGAATGTAAGCAGGTAATTGTTATTCG